>NZ_JBIGIA010000011.1:0-226603 GCF_043555975.1 Pelomonas nitida
CGGGTCTTGCAGGTCAGCGTGGCCGGGTATCACGAGCACTTCGTGCGCCGAGCCAGCCCGGCCCAGCGGCGCCACCTCAGCGATGACGCGCTGCTGGTGCACATCAAGGCCATCCACGCCGAAACGCGCGGCGGCTACGGCTGGCCGCGCACGTGGAAGGAGCTGTTGGCGCGCGGCATCCGCGTGGGCAAGGAGCGGGTGCAAAAGCTCATGCAACAGCACGGCATTCGCGCCAAGGGCAAGCGGCGCTTCAAAGTCACGACCGACAGCCAGCACGACCTGCCCATTGCCTCGAATCTGCTGAACCGGGAGTTCGCGGTGACCGAGCCCGACAAGGTCTGGGTGGGCGACATCACCTACATCGCCACGGACGAGGGCTGGCTGTTCCTGGCCGTGGTGATCGACCTGTTCAGTCGTCAGGTGGTGGGCTGGTCGCTGAGGCAAGACATGACACGCGAGTTGGTCATCGACGCGCTGCGCATGGCCTGGTTCAAGAGGCATCCAGCCAAGGACGCGGGCCTGATCTTCCACAGCGACCGGGGCAGCCAGTACGCCAGCAAGGACTTCCGCGACGTGCTCACCGAATACGGCATCACCGCCTCGATGAGCCGGCGAGGCAACTGCTGGGACAACGCCTGCAGCGAGACCTTGTTCGGTTCGCTGAAGGTGGAGCGGCTGCACGGGCAGCGCTTCAAGAGCAGGCGCCAGGCCATGGACGAAGTTGTGGCCTGGATGCTCTGGTACAACCGAACTCGGCTGCACTCGACGCTGGCCTACGTCAGCCCGATGCAGTTCGAAGAAAACTGGCTCGCCGGCCAACGCCGGCAAGTCAACGCGTAGTCCAGCTATGGGATACGGAATTCAGGGGCAAGGTCATACCTCACACCTGCCCGCCCGCCTTCGCCCCCTTGCCCTGCAGCACCGGCGCATCCGGCAGCCCCAGCAGGTCCGCTGCCAGCGCCTCGGCCACTTCAATGCCGTCCACGCCGGCCGACATGATCCCGCCCGCATAACCCGCGCCTTCACCGGCGGGGAACAGCCCGCGCACGTTGACGCTTTGATAGTCGCGCCCGCGGTTGATGCGCAGCGGTGACGAGGTGCGCGTCTCCACGCCGGTCAGCACGGCATCCGGGCGGTCGAAACCGCGGATCTGGCGGGCGAAGGCGGGGAGGGCCTCGCGGATGGCTTCCAGTGCATAGGTCGGCAGCGAACCGTTGCCCTTGGCCTGCAGGTTGGTCAGCGTCACGCCGGGCTTGTAGCTGGGCTGCACGTCACCGAATTCCTTGCTGACCTGGCGCTTGATGAAGTCG
Organism: Pelomonas nitida; assembly: GCF_043555975.1. Classification (NCBI taxonomy): domain Bacteria; kingdom Pseudomonadati; phylum Pseudomonadota; class Betaproteobacteria; order Burkholderiales; family Sphaerotilaceae; genus Roseateles; species Pelomonas nitida. The sequence continues at coordinate 1,311 of NZ_JBIGIA010000011.1, forward strand.
CCCACCAGCGAGCCCGGCGCGAGGTAGCCGCCGCCGCCCAGCTCATAGGCGCGGCTCTCCCAGATGCGCTGGAAGGCCATGCCGTCCAGCGGGTTCACGGGGCTGCCGTCGCGCTTGCCGTCCTGGCGGTAGTCCTCGGGGGTCAGGCCCACGACGATGCCGGCGTTCGCGTTGCGCTCGTTGCGTGAGTACTGGCTCATGCCGTTGGTGACGACACGGTTTTCCTCGCTGGTGGCCGCCACCACGGTGCCGCCGGGGCACATGCAGAAGCTGTAGACGGCGCGGCCGTTCTTGGCGTGATGGACGAGCTTGTAGTCGGCCGCGCCAAGGATCTCGTTGCCGGCGTTCGCGCCGAAGCGGGCCGCGTCGATGAGGCTCTGCGGATGCTCGATGCGGTAGCCGATGGAGAAAGGCTTGGCCTCCATCTGAACGCCGCGTTCGTGCAGCATCTGGAAGGTGTCGCGCGCGCTGTGGCCCAGCGCGATGACGACGTGCGTCGTGCTGATCTGCTCGCCCGATGCCAGCTGCACGCCGCGCACGTGCTTGCCATCGGCGCCGTCCTCGATCAGCAGGTCCGTCACCTTCTGCTGGAAGCGGATCTCGCCGCCCAGCGCCTCGATGTCGGCGCGCATCTTGATGATCATGCTGACCAGCCGGAAGGTGCCGATGTGGGGCTTGCTGACAAACAGGATCTCTTCGGGCGCGCCGGCCTTGACGAACTCTGTCAGCACCTTGCGCGTGAGGTGGCGCGGGTCGGAGATCTGGCTGTAGAGCTTGCCGTCGGAGAAGGTGCCGGCGCCGCCCTCGCCGAACTGCACGTTGCTTTCGGGGTGCAGCTTCTGCTCCCGCCACAGGCCCCAGGTGTCCTGCGTGCGCTCGCGCACCGCCTTGCCGCGCTCCAGCACGATGGGGCGCAGGCCCATCTGCGCCAGGATCAGCGCGGCGAACAGGCCACAGGGGCCGAAACCGACGACGACCGGGCGCGGGCCGGTGTGCTCGCCGACTTGCGCGAGGAAGTGGTAGCCGGTGTCGGGCGTGGGGCGGATCTGGTGGTCGCCGGCAAAGCGGGCCAGCACGGCGGCCTCATCGACGCCTGGGGCGACGGTGCAGTCCAGCGTGTAGACGAGCTGGATGTCGCTGCGCTTGCGGGCGTCGTAGCCGCGGCGGGCGATGTGGACGCTGGCGAGATCGGTGTCGGCCAGCTTCAGGCGTGCCAGCACGGCCGGGCGCAGCTCGCTCTCGGCGTGGGCGAGCGGCAGGCGGAGTTCGGTGATGCGGATCATGGTGTTTGGTCAGTGTCGAGCCGACAAAAACAAACAGGCCCGTCAGGGCCTGTTGTGAGGTCAAACCTTCAGGCGGTCAGCCCGAAAGATCAGCCCGAATGCGGGCGCTTGCCCGGGTTCTTCTTGGAGCGGGTGTGCGAGCCGCGCTCCAGGCTGCGCAGTTGGCCCTTGCCGGTCGTGAAGGTGACGCCCTTGGGGGCGGCGGGACGGGGAGTGGCCTTGCGGTCCGCTTCGGTGACGATCTTGTTGCCCATGAGTGGCTCCAGTGAAACTTAGCCCACAGCAGGGGCAAAACGACGAAAGGCCGGCATTTTAGCCGTTGTCCGGGCGCCCGCGCCGGGGTCAGCAAAACTGCGGATGCGCGCGGCGGCGGCGCTCGTGACAGTGGCGCCTGGTCATCGGGGAGAAAACCGTGTCGCATCGGCTGCAGCAGGGGGAATCGGGCGGGTGGACGGGTTGGCGTGGCGCCGCCCGGCGCCTGACCCGGCGTGTGGAGGCCTGGATGGGTGGCGAGCCGTCGCAGGAGGCCGTGCCGGACGAAGGCCGGCTGCTGCGTGCCCGCCGCGCCGACATGCAGCTGCCGGTGGCCGAGCAGTTCGACGCGCTGGCGCTGTCTGGCGGCGGCATTCGCAGCGCGACGTTCTCGCTGGGCGTGCTGCAGGCGCTGGCCGAGGCGCCGCGCGAGACGGCCGAGCCAGGGCCTGCCCGGCCGCCCTCGGGCTTCAGGGACTCCATGCTGGCGCGGTTCGACTACCTGTCCACCGTCAGCGGTGGCGGGTTCATCGGGGCGTTCCTGGTGGGGCTGTTCGTGCCGGGGCGGCTGCAGCGAGCCGGCAGCGGCGCGGACGACGCCGAGGCGGCCGCCGATCGCGCCCAGGCGGTGCTCGCCAGCGGGCCGCCCGAGCGCATCCGCTCGGCGATGCTCCGCGGCGAGACGGCGCTGCTGCGCGCGCCGCTGGCCTGGCTGCGCGAGAACGGCCGCTACCTGACGCCCACGGGCACGGGGGACTTTGTCTACGCCGCTGCCATGGGGCTGCGCAACTGGGTGTCGCTGCACGTCGTCATCGGTGTGGCGCTGCTGCTGGCGCTGACGCTGGGGGCGGCCGTGCGCAGCGCGCTGCTGGGGCAGCTCGGAGAGGGCTTGCTCAGCGGCCTGGAGACCCGGTTCCTCGGTCGCGCGCTGCAAGGCCTGGCCGCGCTCAAGGCAGCGGCGGCCTGCACGGGGCAATGCCCGGCGCCGTCGCTGACGGGCGTCATCTGGTGGAGCTCGCTGCTGCCGCTGGCGCTGGCGCCGCTGGTGCTGTGGGTGGTGCCCACCGGCATCGCGTTCTGGACGACCAGCCGGCGTGCGGACGGCGTGAGCCGGCCGGTCAACCGCAGCATGCTGGGCATGTCGCTGGCTGGCGGCATCTTCGCGGCGCTGGCGTGGCTGGGCACGGGGGACACGGCACGGCTGCAGCAGGTCTGGGCGGGGCTGGTAGCCGTGACGCTGTTCGGCGTGGCGCTGCATGTCGTGCTGGCGATGTTCGAGCCCGGTGCGCGCCTGCAGGCGGTGACGTTGACGCGCTGGCTGGGCGGCGGCCTGGTCATGACCGGCGTGCTGCTGTTGCTGGGGGTCGTCGAGACGCTGGGCCACACGCTGTATCTGCTGACGCTCGCCCATGGCGCCTGGTTGCCCAGCGTGCCGGCGGCGCTGGGCGCTGCCGTGGCCTGGGTGGCCAAGCAGGTCGGCGCGGCAGGCAGCGGTGCGGCCAAGAGCGCCTCCAAGGGCTGGCTGCAGAGGCTGCCGCTGTCCACGCTGAGCGGCGCGGCGGGGTTGGCGGTGCTGCTGCTCATCGCCACGGTATGGGCCTGGTGCGTGCAGTGGCTGGCCTGGCAGGGCGAGGCGCCGTCGGTGCCCGCCATGGGCAGCGTCGCGCACCTGAAGTTGCTGCTGCTGCATGCGCTGGCCTGGCTGCTGCTGGCCGTGGGGGTGGGGCAATTCCCCGCGTTCATCAACCTGTCCAGCCTGCAGAGCTTCTATGCGGCGCGGCTGATCCGCACCTATCTCGGGGCCAGCAACGGCGCGCGCTTCGACGGTGACGCGCGGCATCTGTCGGCCGCCGAGCCGCTGCCGGGCGACAACCTGCCGCTGGACAAGCTCTATGCCGGTGGTCAGTTGACGACCTGGGCGCCGCTGCATCTCGTCAACGTGACGGTGAACAAGACCATCGACCCTGCCGAGCAGCTGGTGCAGCGTGATCGCAAGGGCCAGCCCATGGCGGTGATGCCTTACGGCTTCAGCATCGACGGCTGGCGCAATCTCTTCAAGCCCTTGAGTGGCAGGCTGCCGTTGAACCCGCCCATGCACCTGGGCGACTGGGTGGGCACGTCGGGGGCGGCCTTCTCGACCGGCATCGGCCGTGAGACGACGCTGGGCATGTCGCTGCTGATGGGGGCGGCCAATGTGCGGCTGGGCGTCTGGTGGGCATCGGGCGTGCACGATGCGCCGTCGCCGGCCTGGTGGCGGCTGGGTGTGTGGCTGGGGCGCGGCCTGGGCGTGCTGTTCCGTACGCAGACCTACCTGAGCTACGAGTTCACCGCGCGCTTTTATGGCCTGCGGCGGCGCTGGCAATACCTGTCGGACGGCGGGCACTTCGAGAACACGGCCCTGTACGAGCTGCTGCGGCCGCAGCGCCGCGTGGGCTTCATCCTCGCCAGCGACAACGGCGCCGACCCGGATTACCGCTTCGACGACCTGGCCAACCTGATCCGGCTGGCGCGCATCGACCTGCGCACGGAGATCTGCGTCGTCAGCGACTTCCGCGGCTGGCAGCCGTTGCGCGACGTGTTCGGCACGACGACGCAGTTCAGCGCCGAGGCGGGCCACGCCAACCCGGCCGCGCTGCTGCTGCGCGCGCAGGGCTTGCCGGGCGAAGACGGTGTCTCGCCGCCGCCTTGCTGGATCGTGCTGCTCAAGCCCAGCAAGCAGCCCGGCGCGCCGGCCGATGTGCTGCAGTACGCCAGCACGCACCCGGCCTTCCCGCAGGAGCCCACGTCCGACCAGTTCTTCGACGAGGCGCAGTGGGAGAGCTACCGCAGCCTGGGCCAGCATGTGGCCGCGCGGGTGCTCGCGCCCGAGGTGCGCCGGGCGCTGGAGAAGTTCATGGCCGGCGAGACGCCGCCGGCCGTCAGCCCTGGGCCGTGAGCCAGGTCTCGAAGTCGGCCAGCGCCATCGGCTTGGCCAGCAGATAGCCCTGCACGAGGTCGCAGCCGGCGTTGCGGATGATGGCCAGCTCGGCATCGTTCTCGACGCCTTCGGCCGTCACGGTCAGCCCGAGCCCGTGCCCGACGCTGACGATGGAGCGCAGCAGCGCCTCGCGGCGCGGGTCGGTGTTGACGTCCTGCACGAAGCTGCGGTCCACCTTCAGCTCGTCGACGGGCAGGTGCTGCAGATAGGCCAGCGACGACTGGCCGGTGCCGAAATCGTCGATGGCCAGGCGCACGCCCCAGCGCCGGATCGCGTGCAGCACGGCGATGGGGTCGGTGCCGCTGGCCATCAGGCCGGTCTCCGTCACCTCCAGCTGCAGCTGGCCCGGGTCCACCTGGTGTTCGGCCAGCAGGGTCGCCAGCCGCGCGGGCAGCGACTGGTCTTGCAGGTCCAGCGTGGAGATGTTGACGGCGATGTAGAGCGGCGCCCGCCCCTGTGCCGCCCAATCGGCCAGCGTGCGCACGGCGCGGGCCAGCATCCAGTCGGTGATCTGGCGGATGCGGCCGCTGCGCTCGGCGAACGGGATGAAATCGCCCGGCGGCAGCCAGCCGCGTTGCGGGTGATGCCAGCGCACCAGCGCCTCGGCGCCGGTGATGCGGCCGGTCTTGAGGTCGCGCTTGGGCTGCAGGAACTGGCGCAGCTGGTCTTGCTGGATGGCGGTGTGCAGGTCCGACAGCAGGCTCAGGTGCAGCGCGCGCGCGGCCTCGGCGCCGGGGTTGTAGACGGCCACCGGCTGGCGCAGCCGCTTGGCCTCGAACATCGCCTGCTCGGCACGGCGCAGCAGCGTCTCGGTCGTGTCGGCGTGCTCCGGCCAGTGCGCCACGCCCAGCGAGACGGACAGGTCCAGCGCCTGCCCCTGCCACGAGAGCTTGTGCTCCACCTCTTCGCGCAGTTGCGCGGCCAGCGCGGTGCCGTGATCCAGCCGCAGCACCGGGGCCAGTGCCGCGAACGTGCCGCCGGCCAGCCGGCCGTAGGCGGCCACGCCCTCGAACAGCGAGGCCAGCTTGGCGGCGGCACCGCGCAGCAGCGCATCGCCGGCATCGAAGCCCAGCACGCCGTTGACGGCCTTCAGGCGGTCCACGTCGATGCAGATCAGCACCGCCAGGCGCTCCCCTTCCGGCAGGCCGGCCAACAGCCGGTCGCCGTCGGCGATGAAGCGGGCGCGCTGTGGCAGGCCGGTCAGCAGGTCGATGTCGGCGAGCCGGCGCAGCTCGGCCTCGCGTTCGCCGACGGCGGCCGCCATCGTGTTCATCGCGGTGGCCATGCGCCCGAGTTCGTCGGCGGCCCCCACCTCGATGCGGTGGCCGTACTGCCCGCGTGCGATCAGCTCGGCGCCTTGCTCCGCGCGCTTGAGCGGGTAGACGATGGAGCGCGTGACGCCCACCGCCAGCAACGCGCCGGCCACCAGCGCCGCCGCGCACAGCACCAGCACGCCGGTGCGGTCCACGTCGATCTGCTCGCGCAGCGCGCGGGCGCGCGCCATGCCCGCCCGCTCCTCGCTCGCGGCCAGCTGGTAGATGGCGCTCACCAGCTGCGACAGCGCCGACTCCGTCTCGCTGCCCAGCAACACCCGGGCGGTCTGGAAGTCCTCGTTCTCGGTGAGGTCGCGCACGTTCACATAGCTGGTGCGGTAGTCGGCCAGGTGCTGGCGCACCTCGCCCAAGCGCTCGCTGCGCGGGCCTTTGGGCAGCAGCAGCGCCAGGCGTTGCATGGCGTCGTCCAGCCGGCCGTTGGCCGCGTTGATCTCCGGGTAGGCGGCCAGGCGCAGTTCGTCGTCCGGGCTCATGACCACCAGCAGCTTGCGCGCGATGGACTCCGCGTTGCGATTGATCTCGTTGACGGCGTCGCGGATCGCGGCCTGGTCATCGATGATCTGGTTCAGCGCGTCGGACAGCCCCGTGAGGCGGTGGATGGACAGCCCCGCCAGGCCCAGCAGCAGCAGCAGCAGGCCGAAGGTCAGGCCCAGCCGGGCGCGGATGCGCAACCACCGCGACAGCCCGGGCAGCGGCTGGCCACCCGGCTTCACGGGTGGGCACCTCGCCGTGGCCGGGCGCGGCAGCTCACGCCGCGCTCCAGAGGTTCAGCATCAGCCGCGCGGTCGCCACGTTGGTGGCGCAGGGCACGTCGTGCACGTCGCAGGCGCGCACCAGCGCGTTGATGTCGGGTTCGTGCGGCTGCGGGGTCATGGGGTCGCGCAGGAAGATGACGCCGTCCACCTCGCCCACGGCGAGCCGGGCGCCGATCTGCAGGTCGCCGCCCCAGGGGCCGCTGAGCATGCGCTCGACCGTCAGGCCATGGGCTTCGGCCAGGCGCGCGCCGGTCGTGCCGGTGGCCAGCAGCGTGCAGCGGCGCAGCAGCGGCAGGTAGTCGCCGGCGAGGGCGATCATGGCGTCCTTCTTGCCATCGTGGGCGATCAAGGCGAGTCTCATCGGGCAGCCAGGCTGTCAAAAGCGGGCACGTTACACGCAGTCTGCGGCGGCCGGTGCGAAGAACTTGGCGCTTCCGGCGCTTCGCTGGTAACGCGGCGGTGCCTGACCACTGCCAGATGCTGGCAGCAGGTGCTGGCAGCATCGCGCATTCCTTCACGCTTTCGGAGCCCGACCGCCATGAACTTCCGCCAGCTTCACCAGGGCCCCGCGCTCCTGAAGATCGCCAACGTCTGGGACGCCGGCAGCGCGGCCCTGGTGCAGAGCCTCGGCGCGCCGGCGCTGGCAACGACCAGCGCCGGCCTGGCCTGGGCGCTGGGCCATGCCGACGGCAACCACCTGCCCATCGCCGAGCATGTGGCGGCCGTGCGCCGCATCGCCCGCATCGCGCGCGTGCCGCTGAGTGTGGACAGCGAGGCCGGCTACAGCGACGACCCGGCCGTCGTGGCCGGCCACGTCATGCAGCTCGCCGAGGCCGGCGCGGCGGGCATCAACCTGGAAGACGGCGCCGGCGCCCCGGCCCTGCTGGCGCGCAAGATCGAGGCCATCAAGGCGGCGACGGCGCGCGCCGGTGTGGACTTGTTCATCAATGCCCGTTGCGACGTCTGGCTGAAGAACCTCGCGCCCGGCCGTGCGGTGGACGAGGTGCTGCTGCGGGCGCGCGACTATGCGGCGGCCGGCGCTGACGGCTTGTTCGCGGCCGGCGTGACCGCCGAGGCGGACATTGCCGCGCTGGTGGCCGGCCAGCCGCTGCCGCTGAACGTCATGGCGCGCCCGGCGCTGCCGGCGCCGGACGTGCTGCAGCGTCTGGGCGTGCGCCGCCTGTCGGCCGGCAGCGCCATCGCGGAGGCGGCCTGGGGGCGCGCGCAGCGGGCGGCGGAGGCCTTTCTGGCCGAGGGCGGCGGCGCCGGGCTGTATGACGGCGCCGCGCCCTATCCGCAGATCAACGGTCTGCTGAACCGGGGTTGACCGACACGCGCAGCTGCAGCTCGCGCTCGGGTTGGCCGGCAGCGTCGCGGCTGCTGACGGTGCCACGCGACGCGGGCGCGCTGCCACCGGTGCGGGCGACGGTCTGCCAGCGGTCCAGCGGCAGGTCCAGCGTGGACTGGAAGGCGTTGTCGCCATCCTCCACATCGAAGGCCACGCGCACCGGCGCACGGCCGCCCGGCCAGGTGGGCGTGACGCTGAAGGCCTGCGTCACGCGGCGCTCGCCCTGGCGCGGCTGGGCATGAAGGCGGCGCGAGGCAGCCGCGGGCGCCGCGCCGTCGATGTCCAGCGTCACGACGGCATCCACCCACTGCAGCGGCTCCCGCGTGGTCAGTCGCATCGCGGCGCGCTGGCCGTTCAGCACGAACAGGCGCTGGGCCGGTGGTGGCGTGGCCATGGCAGTGGACGTGACGACGCCCGGCCCGCGTGGCGACACGGCGCCGGCCGTGCCCACGACGACCGCGCCGTCCCGCACGCCCGCCTGGGCCGCGGGCGGCAGGCTGCTGTCCACCCAGCGCAGTTCCACGACGAGTGGCACGGCCGGCGGCGCGGCCACCGACAGCAGCGGCAGCCACAGCGGCAGGGACAGCAGGGCGAGCGAGGTGCGGCGCTTCATGCGCCCGAGCTTATTCCTGCGCAGGCTTCGGCCGTGCCGCCAAAAGCAGCGGTCCGAACAGGTTGATCGCCAGACCGGCCAGCACCAGCCCGGCGGCGGCGAGCTTCCAGCCCGGCAGCGTCTCGCCCAGCAGCCAGCTGCTGGCGCCCATGCCGAACACCGGCACCAGCAGCGCCATCGGCACGATGCGGCCGGCCGGGTGGCGGGCCAGCAGCCAGCTCCAGCAGCCGTAGCCGAACAGCGTGTTGGCGAAGCTCTGCCACAGCACGGCGGCCCAGGTGCCCGCGCCGGCCGCCGCGAGCCCGGCGGCGATGCGGTCGGGGCCGTCCACGAGCAGCGCCAGCACCAGCAGGGGCGGCACGGCGAAGGCGCTGCTCCACACCACATAGGCCAGCATGTTGACGCGGCCGGCGCGCTTGCCCACCTGGTTGCCGCAGGCCCAGGACAGGGCGGCGGCCAGCACCATCGCCAGCCCCAGCGGCGTGGCCGAGCCGTCGGTGTGCACCACGATGACGGCGATGCCGGCGACGGCCAGCGCCAGGCCCAGCCACTGGCTGGCCTGCACGCGCTCACCGGCCAGCCGCACGGCCAGCAGCAGCGTGAAGAAGACCTGGGTCTGGATCACCAGCGACGCCAGGCCGGGCGAGATCTCGCTGCGCATCGCGAGGTAGAGCAGCCCGAACTGCCCGACGGCGACGAAGCCCCCGTAAGCCGCCAGGTTGCGCCAGCCGACCGCCGGCCGCGGCAGGAAGAAGCAGGCGGGCACGAAGGCGATCGCGAAGCGCAGTACGGCCAGCAGCATCGGCGGCAGCACGTCGAGCGCGACCTTGATGACGACGAAGTTGCTGCCCCAGATCGCGACGACGGCCATCGCGAGCAGCAGGTGGCGCCAAGGCAGCGGGGCGGTCATGGAGTGGTGGCCGGGCGGGCCGGGCAGGGCAGGGCGGTGCGAGTCTTCATCGTGGCGATGGGCGGCCGGGGAGGGGTGAGAGCGTAGCCGTCGGAGGCGCCGCCGGTGTGCGGCGTCCATTCGAGGATCTGGCGCTCGTGGTTGCCGGCCAGCACGGGCCAGCCCGAGGCCATCAGCCATTGCGCCGTCTCGCGCGGCAGCAGCGGCCCGGAGAGGTTGTCGCCCAGGCACAGCACCCGGTCCACACCGTGGCGGCGGAGGTCGGCGGCGACGGTTTCGAGCGCGGGCAGGTTGCCGTGGATGTCGGAAACGAGGGCGAGGCGCATGGTGGTTGATGTCAGGTATTGCGGGCGCCGGGCCGCCTTGGACGAAGGGCCTCATGCCGCGAGATGCCCCAGCGGCAGTGCGCCGCCGGCTTTCACCTCGCCCAGCGAGAAGCTGGTGTGGATGTCCTTCACGTTGGGCAGCTTCAGCAGCGTGTTGATGGAGAAGCGCGAAAACGCGTCGAGGTCGGTGGCCATGACCTGCAGCTCGAAGGTGCCGGCGCCCGAGATGTAGTGGCAGGCGACCACTTCGGGCAGCTGGCGGATGGCGTCTTCCAGCGCCTGCGTGGCGGAGGCGGCGCTGCGCTCGGCATCCACGCGCACGAAGGCCAGCACGCCCAGGCCGATCTTGCGGCGGTCCAGCTCGGCGCGATAGCCGGTGATGTAGCCGCGCTCCTCCAGCCATTTCACGCGGCGCCAGGTGGGCGCGGCCGACAGGCCCACGCGCGTGGCCAGCTCGGCGTTGGACTGCCGGGCGTCGCGCTGCAGCTCGGCCAGGATGGCGATGTGATATCGGTCGAGGGCGTCGGCGCTCATGGTTTGCCCTTATCGGCAATGGATCGATGGAAATCGTTCGAATCGTAGTGGTTTGCGAAAGGATATTGCCGAAATCGCCGCGAAAGTGTGGAAATGAGAAAGCACCCCGCGCCGCTGTTTCCCTAAACTGCCCGCTCTGGCCATACTGGCCCCACAGCCCGCGCGCACCGCCTCACAAGGGTCACCTCGCCGGGCCGCTATCAGGAGTACCTCCGATGAACGCCCCGCTGCCCGAGCACGTCTTGAAGTCGCTTCAGACGGTCTCGCTCGACGACAAATACGCCCTCGACGCCGGTCGGGCCTTCATGAGCGGCGTGCAGGCGCTGGTGCGGCTGCCCATGCTGCAGCGCACGCGGGATGCGATGGCGGGGTTGAACACCGCCGGCTTCATCAGCGGCTATCGCGGCTCGCCGCTGGGCACCTACGACCAGGCGCTGTGGCAGGCCAAGAAGCACCTCGCTAAGCAGAACATCGTGTTCCAGCCCGGCGTGAACGAGGAACTGGGCGCGACGGCCGTGTGGGGCACGCAGCAGCTGGACCTGTTCCCCGAAAAGGCGAAGTTCGACGGCGTGTTCGGCCTCTGGTACGGCAAGGGCCCGGGCGTCGACCGCTGCATCGACGTGTTCAAGCACGCCAACATGGCGGGCACGTCCAAGCATGGCGGCGTCATCGCCATCGCCGGCGACGACCACATCGCCAAGAGCTCCACGGCGGCCCACCAGAGCGACCATGTGTTCAAGGCGGTCGGCTTCCCGACCTTCTTCCCGAGCAGCGTGCAGGACATCCTCGACATGGGCTTGCACGCCTTCGCGATGAGCCGCTTCTCCGGCCTGTGGGCGGGCATGAAGACCATCCAGGAGATCGTCGAGTCGTCGGCTTCGGTCAGCGTCGACCCCGACCGCGTCAACATCCTGCTGCCCGAGGACTTCGTCGTGCCGCCGGGCGGCCTGCACATCCGCTGGCCGGACCCGCCGCTCGAGCAAGAGTCGCGGATGATGAACTTCAAGTGGTACGCGGCGCTCGCCTACATCCGCGCCAACAAGCTCAACTACAACGTCATCGAAGGCAAGAACGACCGCTTCGGCATCATCACCAGCGGCAAGGCCTACAACGACACCCGCCAGGCGCTGCACGACCTGGGCCTGGACGACGACACCTGCCGCCGCATCGGCATCCGGCTGCACAAGGTCAACGTCGTGTGGCCGCTCGAGGCCCAGGTGGCGCGCGAGTTCGCGTCAGGACTGCAGGAAATCCTCGTCGTCGAGGAGAAGCGCCAGATCATCGAGTACCAGGTCAAGGAAGAGCTCTACAACTGGCGCGCCGACGTGCGGCCCAACGTGCTGGGCAAGTTCGACGCCGGGGACGGCGAGGGCGGCGAGTGGAGCGTGCCCAACCCCAGCGACCACTGGCTGCTGCGCCCGCAGGCCGACCTGACGCCGGCCCTCATCGCCCGCGCCATCGCCAAGCGGCTCAAGCGCATGGGCGTGGACGGCGACATCGTCGCGCGCCTGGATGCACGCCTGGCCATCATCGATGCCAAGGAAGCCTCGCTGAAGGCCGAGGAAAAGACCGCCGGTGGCGCCGACCGCACGCCGTGGTTCTGCTCCGGCTGCCCGCACAACACCTCCACCCGCGTGCCGGATGGCTCGCGTGCCGTCGGCGGCATCGGCTGCCACTACATGGTCACGTGGATGCCGGGCCGCAACACCGCCACCTTCACGCAGATGGGCGGCGAGGGCGTGCCCTGGGTGGGCCAGGCGCCGTTCACGAACGAAAAGCACATCTTCAGCAACCTCGGCGACGGCACCTACTTCCACAGCGGCAGCCTGGCCATCCGCCAGAGCATCGCCGCGGGTGTCAACATCACCTACAAGATCCTCTATAACGACGCCGTCGCAATGACCGGCGGCCAGACCGTGGGCGAGCGGCCCGAGGGCCACACGGTCATCCAGATCATGAACAGCGTGATCTCGGAGGGCGTGAAGAAGCTGGTCATCGTCACCGATGACCCGGCCAAGTACGCCGGTGTCGCGCTGGCGCCCGGCGTGACGGTGCACCACCGCGACGAGCTCGACGACATCCAGCGCCAGTTCCGCGAGATCGAGGGCACCACGGCCATCATCTACGACCAGACCTGCGCCACCGAGAAACGCCGCCGCCGGAAGCGCGGCAAGCTGGTGGACCCGGCCAAGCGCGTCGTCATCAACGAGCTGGTCTGCGAGGGCTGCGGCGACTGCTCCGTGCAGTCCAACTGCCTGAGCGTGGAGCCGCTGGAGACCGACTTCGGCCGCAAGCGCCAGATCAACCAGAACAGCTGCAACAAGGACTACTCCTGCGTGAAGGGCTTCTGCCCCAGCTTCGTCACCGTCGAAGGCGGCGAGCTGAAGAAGCCCAGGAAGGAAAGCCGCAAGAGCCCGTTCGACGCGGGGCTGCCCGCATTGCCGCTGCCCGTCATTCCGAACGCTGAACAAGCCTGGGGCATCGTCGTCGCCGGCGTGGGCGGCACGGGCGTCATCACCATCGGCCAGCTGCTGGGCATGGCGGCGCATCTGGAAGGCAAGGGCGTCATCACGCAGGACGCCGCAGGCCTGGCGCAAAAGGGCGGCGCGACCTGGAGCCACATCCAGATCGCCAACACACCGGAGGCCATCCACTGCACCAAGGTCGGCACGGCCGAGGCGGATCTCGTCATCGCCTGCGACGCCATCGTGGCGGCCAACAAGGCCACGCTGGCGGTCATGCGCGAGGGGCGCACGTATGTGGCGCTGAACACCCACGGCTCGCCGACGGCCACGCTGGTCAACAACCCCGACTGGAGCTTCCCCGGCGCCGCCTGCGAGCAGGCGCTGGGCGCGGCGGTGGGCCCCGGCCACCTGGGCTCGTTCGACGCCGAGGACGTGGCCGTCAAGCTGGTGGGTGATTCGCTCTACACCAACCCGCTGATGCTGGGCTATGCGTGGCAGCGCGGCCGCATCCCGCTGAGCTACGACGCGCTGATGCGCGCCATCGAGCTCAATGGCGTGCAGATCGACAACAACAAGGCCGCGTTCGAATGGGGCCGCCGCTGCGCGCATGACCTGGCCGGCGTGCAGTCGCTGTTCGCCGCGCAGGCGGTCATCCAGCTCGTCAAGCGCCAGAGCGTCGACGAGATCGTCGCCAAGCGCGTCGAGTTCCTGACCGGCTACCAGAACGCCGCCTATGCGGCCCAGTACAAGGCCTTCGTCGACCAGGTGCGCGCCGCTGAGGCGAAGCTGGGCAGCAAGACCGCGCTGACCGAGGCCGTGGCCCGCTACCTGTTCAAGCTGATGGCCTACAAGGACGAGTACGAGGTGGCCCGTCTGCACACCGATGCCGCCTTCACCGCCAAGATCGCCGGCATGTTCGAGGGCGACTACAAGCTGGTGCACCACCTGGCGCCGCCGCTGTTCGCGAAGAAGAACGCCAAGGGCGAGCTGGTGAAGCGCCCGTTCGGCGGCTGGGTGCGCCCGGCGTTCGGCCTGCTGGCCAAGATGAAGGGCTTGCGCGGCACGGCCTTCGACATCTTCGGCCACACCGAGGAACGCCAGATGGAGCGCCGCTGGATTGCCGACTACCGTGCGGGCGTGGAGAAGGCGCTGGCCGGCCTGACGGCGGAGTCGCTGCCCACCGCCGTCGAGCTGGCCCGCGTGCCGGAGGACATCCGCGGCTATGGCCATGTGAAGGCGCGCCACGACAAGGCGGCGCGGGCCAAGTGGGAGGCGTTGGTCGCTCGGCTGTGAATCCTGACGAGGGCCGCGGGGCCGCCTTGGCTAGTCCAGCGAATCAGTGAAATTGGTGGTGCGTGAGCCCCTGGCCAGCGGCAATCAAGGCGCAAGCGCGCAGGCGTGTAGGCACCCGGCAAGCGCTTGCAACGCGGAGTGCGGCTGGCCAGGGACTCACCCTTCGGGCAGGGGGCTGGCCGGGCCGGCCGCGTCGTTGCAGCGCTTGCCAAGGCGGCCAGCCTTGGCTGCGCACTGCGCCTAGCCGCCAGCCCGGCCAGCCCCCTGCGCACCACCGATTTCACTGATTCGCTGGACTAGACTGCCGCCCTTTCGTCAGGGAGATCACATGAAGAAGACCATGCTGCGCGGCCTGCTGGCCGCTGTCGGCCTGAGCCTGGCCCTGGCCGCCCCCGCAGCCGACGCCCCGGCCGACAAGCCCGCCGAGAACGCTGCGTGGGCGGAGGCCAAGGCGGCAGCCCAGCAAGGCCCGACCGACATCGCCATCGCCGGGCAGGCCACCTTCCATCTGCCCGCCGGCCGCGTGTTCATTCCGCAGCCGCAGGCCGGCAAGCTGCTGCGCGCCATGGGCAACCCGGGCGAGCACAGCGAGCTGTCGGGCCTGGTCTTCCCCACGGGCGACGGGCAGTGGTTCGCCACGCTGCGCTACATCGCGTCCGGCTACGTGAAGGACGGCGACGCCAAGGAGTGGAAGGCCGACGAGCTGCTGGCCAGCTACAAGGAAGGCACCGAGGCAGGCAACGAGGAGCGCCAGAAGATGGGCGTCGCGCCGCTGGAGATCACCGGCTGGGCCGAGGCGCCGGCCTACGAGGCCAGCACGCACCGCCTCGTCTGGGCCATGAGCTCCAAGGAAAAGGGCGCGCCGGCCAGCGCCGAGCAGGGCGTCAACTACAACACCTACGCGCTGGGCCGCGAGGGTTATCTGAGCCTGAACTTCGTCACCGGGCTGAAGGAGTTGCCCGCGCAGAAGCCCGACGCCAAGGCGCTGCTGGGCGCGCTGGAGTTCGACAGCGGCAAGCGCTATGAAGACTTCAATGCCGCCACCGACCATGTCGCCGAGTACGGCCTGGCCGCGCTGGTGCTGGGCGTGGGCGCGAAGAAGCTGGGCCTGCTGGCCGTCATTGCCGCCTTCGTCGCCAAGTTCGCGAAGATCATCTTCATCGCCGTCATCGGCTTCGGCGCTGCCATCGGCAAATTCTTCAAGCGCGACAAGGCCACCGGCTGATCGGCGAGGGCCGCGCGGCGGCCTGCATGCCCGAGCGGGCGAAGCGGTCATGCATGAGGCGCAAAGCCTGGCGCTCACCGCTGCAGGCACCATGTCGCCATGTCCGCCTCGTTCCCGCTCGTCGCTCCCTCTCGCCTGAACGGCACCGGCCTGGCATTGGCCATGCTGGGGGCCATCGGCTTCTCCGGCAAGGCCATCATCGTCAAGCTGGCCTACCGTTACGGCGTGGATGCGGTGACGCTGCTGATGTGGCGCATGCTGCTGGCGCTGCCGTTCTTCCTGGCCATGGCTTGGTGGGCGGGACGGGATAAGCCGGCGCTGACGCGGCGCGACTGGCGCGACATCGCGGTGCTGGGCTTCACCGGCTACTACCTCGCCAGCTATCTCGACTTCGCCGGCCTGGCCTACATCTCGGCCAGTCTCGAGCGCCTGATCCTGTATCTCAACCCCACGCTGGTCTTGCTGCTGTCGGTGGTGTTCTTCCACCACCGGTTGCAGGCACGGCAGGTGCTGGCGCTGGCGATCAGCTACGCGGGCGTGGTGGCGGTGTTCGCGCACGAGCTGAGCTTCGAAGGGGCCAGCACGGCCATCGGCGCGGCGCTGGTGTTCGGCAGCGCGGTGAGCTATGCCGTCTACCTCGCGCTCTCCGGCAAGGTCGTGCAGCGGCTGGGGGCGCTGCGCCTGACCGGGCTGGCCAGCACCGTGGCCTGTGCGCTGTGCATCGGGCAGTTCCTGCTGCTGAAGCCGCTGTCGGCTGCGGTGGTGCCCGCGCCGGTGATGTGGCTGTCGCTGCTCAACTCGACGGCCTGCACGGTGGCGCCGGTGTTCATGGTCATGCTGGCCATCGCCCGCATCGGGGCGCCGCTGTCGTCGCAGGTGGGCATGGTGGGGCCGATGAGCACGCTCATCATGGGCGTCTTCATCCTCGGCGAGCCCATGAACGGCTGGGTCGCGCTGGGCACGGTGCTGGTGCTGGGCGGCGTCTTTCTCGTCGGCTGGAAGCCGGCGCCACGTTAACGGGATGGCCAGTTGGCACCGGCCTGTTCAAATTCGCTGAACAATGGCGTCAAGACCGGTGAACCGCCTGCCGGCCGACGAGGAACACACTGCGAGCCATCATGAGCAATGCCACCCGCTACACCCCCGTCGCCGTCGTGCTGCACTGGCTGCTCGCGCTGGCCATCGTCGGCGCGTTCTGCGTCGGCGTCTACATGTCCGACCTGCCGTTCTCGATGACGCGGGTCAAGCTCTACAACTGGCACAAGTGGGCCGGCGTCACCATCCTCGCGCTGTCGGCACTGCGCCTGCTGTGGCGCCTGGCGAACCGGCCGCCGGCCGACCCGCCCATGCCGAAGTGGCAGGCGCGTGCCGCGCACGGCGTGCATCTGCTGCTTTATGTCGCCTTCTTCGCGGTGCCGCTCACCGGCTGGGCGATGAGTTCGGCCAAGGGCTTCCCCATCGTCTGGTTCGGCGTGCTGCCGCTGCCCGACTTCGTTCCCAAGGACCACGATCTCGGCGAGTTGCTGACGCAGGTCCACGGGGCGCTGGCCTGGGGTCTGGCCCTGCTGGTGTTGGCCCATGTGGGTGCCGCGCTCAAGCATCAATTCATCGACCGCGACGGCCTGCTGGCCCGCATGTCCCTGCGTCGCTCCTGAACTGGAATCCATCATGACGAAACTGCTTTCCGCCCTGTTGATCGCTTCGGCCGCCGTCGTGCTGCCGGCCCACGCCGCCACGCTGCAGGCCGACAAGAGCGAACTGAGCTTCACCTTCAAGCAGATGGGCGTGCCCGTCGACGGCAGGTTCAAGAAGTTTGACGCCCAGCTCGATTTCGACGCCAAGAAGCCTGAGGCCGGCAAGATCGCCTTCACGGTGGACCTGGGCAGCGTCTCGCTGGGCGACCCGAGCTTCGACCGGGAACTGGCTGCCGCCACCTGGTTCGACACCAAGCGCAACGGCCATGCCACCTTCGTGTCCAGCGGCATCAAGGCCACCGGCCCCGGCAAGTACGACGTCGCCGGCAAGCTGACCATCAAGGGGGCGGTGCGCGACGTGGTCGTGCCCATCACCCTCACCAACGGCGTGGCCCAGGGCAGCCTGCCCATCAAGCGCCTGGACTTCAAGATCGGCGACGGTGAATGGGCCGACACGTCGGTCGTCGCCAACGACGTGGCCGTCAAGTTCCGACTGGCCTTCTCCGGCCTCTGAGCCGGTCTTTTCCTTCCCAACCTTTTCCCACCCCCGGAGATTCCCTGATGAAGAAAGCCCTGCTGCTCACCGCCCTGTTCGCCGCTGCCGGCGTTGCCCAGGCCGAGAGCGTGACCTACACGATCGAGCCGACCCACACCCAGGTCTTCTTCGAAGCCAAGCACTTCGGCACCAGCACCAACCGCGGCCGCTGGGACAAGAAGGAAGGCACCGTGACGCTGGACAAGGCCGCCAAGACCGGCAAGGTCGAGCTGACGCTGGACACGACGTCGATCTCCACCGGCATCGGCCCGTTCGACGGCCACCTGAAGAGCAAGGACTTCTTCAACGTCGCCGAGTTCCCGACGGCCAAGTTCGTTGGCGACAAGTTCACCTTCAACGGCGACAAGGTCACGAGCGTGGCCGGCGAGCTGACGCTGCTGGGCAAGACCAACCCGGTCACGCTGACGGCCTCCAGCTTCAACTGCTACCAGAACCCCATGCTCAAGCGCGAGGTCTGCGGCGGTGACTTCGAAGCCACCATCCTGCGCAGCCAATGGGGCATGGGCTATGGCCTGCCCGGCATCCCTGACAGCGTGCGCCTGCTGATCCAGGTGGAAGCGGTCAAGCAGTAAACCCTGCCGCGCTCCCGTGCAAGGCCCGCCACTGGCGGGCCTTGTCGTTTCCGGCCCGCACGGCCTGTCGCGCGCGGGTGCAGTTCGTCACCCGTGCCGGCCGGCACGTCGCCCCGGCCCCGCGCGGCGTGGTGGCCTTGCGTACAGTGGCTCCAACGACGACCCGCTCCCATGACGCCCTCCTTCAACCCCAGCCCCCAGCAGAAGCTCTGGATCGAGCGCTGGCAACGCTTCTCCGCCACGGTGGTGAAGTATTTCCACATCTACGCCAGCTGGCTGGTGGGCATCAGCTGGAAGCGTTTCGTGCTGCTGTCGCTGGCGCTGCTGATCGGCGTCAACGTGCTGAAGAACCTGCCGCCGTTCACGTGGCGGATCAGCGAGACCGTCGAGCAGCCGGACCGCAGTGACGCCGAGCGCCGCAAGGCGCGCGCCGAGGCCGACGTGGAGAAGGCGACCGAGCAGATGCGCAAGGCGGCCGCGAAGGACAGCCGCCGTGGTGCGCCCTCCGCCGACAAGGACCCGGGCCTGCACTATGAGGTGAAGATCGACGAGCGTGGCGTTCGCATACAGCCGGTGCGTGCCGCCTCTGCCGCCAGCGCTGCGGTTGCGGCCGACGGCGAGCCCGCCGAGCAGGCCGATGCGCAGGCCGACGCAGCCTCGGCACCGGCCATCATGCTGGACTTCCCGAAGAGCGCCCGCCCCGAGGACATCCGCGAAGCTGTCGAGCAGGCCACGGAGCAGCTCAGCCAGCTCAAGCAGGAGGCCGTGGAGGTCAAGGAGGCCCAGGAAGCCGCCGTCGAAGCGAAGGTCGCGCTGCGCGAGGCCATTGCCGACCTGAAGGAGGCGCAGTCGCACCGCCGCGTGACGGTGGTGCAGCTGGGCGACTCCCTCGTCGACCTGGCCTTGCTGTGGGTGCTGGCCTCGGCCGTCATCAAGGCCATGTACAAGGGCCGCATCCAGGCCGAGGTGAAGGCCGCGCAGGCCACCGAGAACGCCGAGGCCGAGGCGCTGAAGCGCCAGGTCGTCGAGGCCCGCATGGCGGCCATGCAGGCCCAGGTCGAGCCGCACTTCCTGTTCAACACGCTAGCCAGCATCGATCACCTCATCGAGGTCGATCCGCCCACGGCCAGCAAGATGCAGAAGAACCTCATCGCGCTGCTGCGTGCCTCCATGCCGACGATGCGCGAGGCCAACGCCAACGGCGCCGTGCGCGACCTGGGCCGCGAGCTGGCCGTCATCCGGCCCTATCTCGAGATCCTGAAGATGCGCATGGAAGAGCGCCTGCAGACCGAGATCGACGTGCCCGAGGGGCTGATGTCCGCCGAGTTCCCGCCCATGATGATCCAGGGCCTGGTGGAGAACGCCATCAAGCACGGACTGGAGCCCAAGGCCGAGGGCGGCACGCTGAAGGTCAAGGCCGAGATCCTGCACGGCAAGCTGGCCGTCACCGTGGCCGACACGGGCCTGGGCTTCGGCCGCGCCGCCACCAGTGGCACCGGCGTGGGCCTGGCCAACATCCGCGAGCGCCTGCAGCTGCTGCATGGCCCCCGCGCCAGCGTCACCGTCACCGAGAACCAACCCTCGGGCACCGTGGTCACCATCACCGTGCCTTACCGCAGCCGCAACGACGAAGGAGTCGCCGCATGAAGACCCTGTTCAAGATCCTGTTCGTGGGCACCGCGCTGATGGTGCTGGCCGCACTGCTGGGCGGCTACGCGCTGCTGAACCACCACGGCGCGGACATGCACATCGTCGTGAACGACGACGAGCTCCTGTTCGGCAGCGGCATCGGTGACTGGCTGGGCGCCAGCATCGGCCTGCTCGTGGCGGGCGTCGTCTGCCTGGTGGTGGTGCCGCTGGTGCTGCTGCTGGGCGTGGCGCTGCCGCTGCTCATCGTGGGTGGCGTGGTGGCGGTCATGCTGGCCGCGCTGCTCAGTGCCGGCGCCGTGCTGGGGTCGCCGCTCATCCTGCTGGGCCTGCTGCTGTTCGTCGTGCTGCGCAACCGCAACCGTGCGATGAAGGCGTCAGCGGCCCGCACGGAACCCGTCTGAGCCAGTAGCATCGCGGCCCATGAGCAACGCACCCATCCGCGCCGTTCTGGCCGACGACGAACGACTGATGCGCGAGCAGCTGCGGGCCCGCCTGACCGAGGTCTGGCCCGAGCTGGAGATCGTCGCCGAGGCTAAGAACGGGCTGGAGGCCGTCGAGCTGACGAAGGAGCACAAGCCCGACCTCGTCTTCCTGGACATCCGCATGCCCGGCCTGACCGGCGTGGAGGCGGCGCGGCAGATTGCCCAATTGCCCGGTGATCTGCCCGAGGACGACGACTGGGGGGTGCCGGAGATCGTCTTCATCACGGCCTACGACCAATACGCGGTGGAGGCCTTCGAGCAAGGCGTGGCCGACTACGTGCTCAAGCCCGCCGAACGCGAGCGCCTGCAGCTGACCGTGGCCCGCATCAAGAAGCGCCTGGCCCAGCGCGACGCGCCGGGCGGCGACTTCGCCGACAGCGCGCCGGTGCCGCTGCAGCAGTTGCTGCACAGGCTCTCGGGGCAGCTCAACCCGGCCGCGGCCAAGCCGCAGTACCTGCAGTGGATCCAGGCCACCGTGGGTCAGGCCATCCAGATGATCCCGGTCGAGGACGTGCTGTTCTTCATCAGCGACGAGAAATACACGCGCGTGCAGACGGCCAAGATCGAGGCGCTGATCCGCAAGCCCATCAAGGAACTGGTGGACGAGCTGGACCCGCAGCTGTTCTGGCAGATCCACCGCTCCACCCTCGTCAACGCGCGCGCCATCGACGGCATCACGCGCGACTTCCGCGGCCGCCAGCTGGTGGGCGTGAAAGGCCTGACCGAGAAGCTCGAAGTCAGCCGCAGCTACACGCACCTGTTCAAGGGCATGTAGGCGGCGCGCCGGCCAGGTCGGCGATCAGCGTCCACAGCCGCTGAGCGGCCGGCGACAGCGAGCGCTGCCGGCGCCGCGCCAGCACCACGTGCCGGCTCAAGGCTGCTTCCACCGGCACGGCCTGCAACTGATCGGTCGGCAGCGGCAGCGACAGCGCCGGCATGACCGACACGCCCAGCCCGGCCTGCACCATGCGGAACGCCGTGGCGGGGTGGCCCACGTCGATGGCCACGTTCAGGCTGACGCCCGCGCGGGCGCAGGCGCGGTCGATCAGCGGGCGGCTGCCGGAGCTGTGGTCCAGCAGCACCAGCGGCCAGCCGGCCAGGTGCGCCAGCTTCACTTCCTGTATGCCCGCCAGCGCATGTCCGGCCGGGCAGACCAGCACGAAGCGTTCGTCGAACAGCGGCTGCTGCTCGATCAGCGGGTCGTCTTCGTCCATGCCCACCAGCACCGCGAAGTCCACGGCGCCCTGGCGCACCCCTTCGATGGCCAGTTGCTGGGCCTGGTCGCTGAGCCGCACCTGCAGTTCGGGGTAGCGCTGCTGCGCGGCGGCCAGCACCTGTGGCATCAGCCCGCCGGAGATCGTTGGCGCGCTCGCGACGTGCACGATGCCGCGCGCCGCCGCGCCCAGCCCGCGTGCTTCGTCCAGCACGTCGTCCAGCTCGCCCAGCACCCGGCGCAGCGGCGCGACGAGGGACTGGCCCGCCACCGTCAGCACCACCTCGCGCGTCGTGCGGTCCAGCAGCTTCACGCCCAGCTCCGCCTCCAGGCTGCGCACGGCCTGGCTGACGGCGGGCTGGGACAGGCCGATGTCGTCGCCCGCGCGGCCGAAGCCGCTGTGTTCGGCCACGGCGAGCAGCACGCGCAGCTGGCGCAAGGTGATGGCGGAGGCGGGCATGGGGGCGGGCGGGGTGAGGTCAGGAACGTTCAATGATTTATTGGCTGGATTAAATCATCCGATCTATCCATTTCACAAAGGCATGGTGATCCGTTTCAATGCCGGCCATGAAACGACCTGCCTGGCTCCCTGACAACCTCGTCCTGTTGCTGCTCGCCACCGTGGCGCTGGCCACCGTGCTGCCCGTGCAGGGCGCGGGCGTGCCCGTGCTGGACGGGCTGACGCAGGCCGCCGTGGCGCTGCTGTTCTTCCTGCACGGCTGCAAGCTGTCGCGCCGGGCGGTATGGGAGGGCTTGCTGCACTGGCGGCTGCACGCGGTGGTGTTCGCGGCCACCTTCCTGCTGTTCCCGGTGCTGGGCCTGCTGCTGCGGCCCTGGCTGGAGCCGCTGGTGGGGCCGACGCTTTATCTGGGCGTGCTGTTCATCTGCGCGCTGCCGTCCACCGTGCAGTCGTCCATCGCCTTCACGTCGCTGGCGCGCGGTAACGTGGCGGCGGCCATGTGCAGCGCGTCGACGTCCAACATCCTCGGCATGGCGCTGACGCCGTTGCTGATGGCCGTCATGGGGCGCTGGGTGGGGGCGCAGGCCGGCTCCGGCGCCGTGCACCTGTCGTGGCATACCTTCGAGGGCATCCTGACCACGCTGTTGCTGCCCTTCGTCGCCGGTCAGGCGCTGCAGCGCTGGATGGGCCCCTGGGTGGCGGCGCACAAGGCCTGGGTGCGCGTCAGCGACCAGAGCACCATCCTGCTCGTCGTCTACGGCGCGTTCAGCGCGGCCACCGTGCAAGGCCTCTACCAGCACCTGCCGCCGGCCACGCTGGCGGCGGTGCTGCTGATCTGCGCCGTGCTGCTGGCGCTCGTCATGACGCTGCTGACCGTGCTGAGCCGGGCGCTGGGCTTCTCCCGCGAGGACGAGATCGCCATCGTCTTCTGCGGTTCCAAGAAGACGCTGGCCAGCGGCGTGCCGATGGCGCAGATCCTCTTCGCCGGGCAGGCGGTGGGGCTGCTGGTGCTGCCGCTGATGATCTTTCACCAACTGCAGCTGATGGTGTGCGCGTCGATCGCGCGGCGGTATGCGCGAGAAGGGGCGGGGGCGAGCCCGGCGGTGTGAGTCCGTCGGCGGGGTGAGGCCGGCCGATGCCCGATTTGTGCAGCAAGGCCCGGCCTGTAGCATCGTGGCCCATGATCAACGCACCCATCCGCATGCCAGGCCTGACCGGCGTGGAGGCGGCCCGCCGGGTTCGTGCGGTGGCGTGGATGTTGGCGTGGATGTTGGCGGGCTTGCCGCTCGGCGCCTGCCTGGCGGCGGGGGAGCGCATCAACATCATTGCCGAGGAGTGGGCGCCCTACAGCTACGCCGAGGGTGATGCCGTGAAGGGCCTGTCGGTCGACGTCGTCCAGGCGCTGGCTCGGACGTTGCAGGTGCCCATCAAGATCGAGCTCCTGCCCAGCATGCGCGCCGCCCTGGTGCTGGATCGCCAGCCCCGCACGATGATGATCTCCATGCTGCGTACGCCGGAGCGGGAGTCTCGATACAAGTGGATCGGTCCGTTGGCAGAGACCTCGATCTACTTCTACAAGCGCAAGGGCAGTGCGTTGGAGATCAACAGTCTGGAAGACGCCAAGAAGGTGCCCCTGATCTGTTCGCGCCAAGCCGGTCTGGCGGTTGCCCGGCTGAAGGCGGCCGGCTTCACCAACCTCAATGCCCGGGGCTACGACGGCCCGAGCGTCTACCGGATGCTGCTGTTCGGCCGCTGCGATCTGGCCGTCAGTGATACGCCCGTGGGCGTGGCACGTGCGTTGCAGCAAATGGGTTTCTCGCCGGACGCCGTCGTCCGGACGCCGCTGAAGCTGTTGTCGCTGCCCTTGTACATCGCCAGCAGCAAGGACATTCCCGACGCCGAGATCGACCGCTGGCAGGCCGAGCTGTCCGCGCTGAAGCAATCGGGCGCCTTTCAGGCCTTGCTCGGGACGTATGGCGAGTGAGCCGCGCACCGGCGCTCAGAAGCTGTGCCGGCCAGAGAGCGTGACTCGCCGGCCAGGGCCGGGCATGACCCAGGACTGCATGTAGGCGCTGGCGTAGTAGGTGCGGTCGAACAAGTTCTCGACGTCCAGCGCCAGTTGTGTCTGCCGATCGAGCTGCAGCGAGCCGGTCAGCTTGAAGGTCGTGTAAGCCGGCAGCACGAAGTTGTCGGCCGCCACCAGCGGCGCCACGGCCCCCTCGCGCGCGCCGGTGTGGTGCAGGCCCACACCCAGCGTCGCGCGTTGCCCGCCCAGTAGCCAGGCCTTCACGAGCAGCACATGGGCGCTGTAGCGCGGCACGTTGGCCAGAGGCCGGCCGACGAGGAAGGCGTTGTTGTCGCTGTGCACGCGGGCATCGGTCAGCGCCAGCGCCCCCGAAAGCCGCAGCCCCGGTAGCAGTTCGCCCGCAGCGTCCAGCTCCAGGCCCTGGCTGCGGACCTCGCCTGCGGGCACCGAGAAGTTGTTCGGGTCCAGCGGATCGGGCGTCAGCACCTGGTTCTTGGCGATGCGATAGAGCGCCAGCGTGGCGCTGAACTTGCCGTCGACGCCGTCGAACTTGGCGCCCAGTTCGGCCGCCCTGCCGCGCTCCGCCGGGAAGGCCTGGAAGCTGCGGCTGACGCCGCTGTTGGGCCGGAAGCTGCCTGCGAGGCTGGCGTACAGCGCCAGCGCGGCGCCGGGCTGGTAGACCAGCCCCGCGCGTGGCGATGTGGCACCCAGCGACTGCGCCGTGGTGATGCCGTTGCGGCGGTTCAGCAGGGCCTGGTCGTAGCGGTCATGGCGCAGCCCCAGCAGCAGCTTCCATCGCGGCGCCAGGTCCAGCTGATCCTGCGCGTAGATGGAGCGCGAGCGTTGCACCTCGCGGGTCCAGGTGTTGAGCGTCATCGGCGGCGCCGGCTGGCCATAGACGGGCGCCAGGATGTCGATCGACGCGGCCTGCGTGGTGCGCAACTGCAGGCGCTGGTCGATGAAGCGGTAGGCGTCGAAGCCGAACAGCACCTGGTGTTTCACGGTGCCCGTGCGCAGCCGGCCCAGCAGTTCCAGGCGGCCGGACAGGTCGCGCGCCGCATAGTCGCGGCTGCGCCGCTGGCGCGCCAGGCTGCGCTCGTCGTCCAGCAGGAAGCGGCCCTCGGTCGACACGCCCTCCAGCGAGCTTTCGCGCTGGCTGAGGCCTGCCTGGACCGACCAGTCCAGGTCGATCTCGTGCTGCAGGAACAGCTGGTGGCCGCGCGTGTCGGTCGTGTGCGGGCCGTCCCCGGGCTCGCCCAGGAAGCGCGAGCGCGGCACGGCGCCCAGTCGGCCCCGTATCGCCACGATGCCGCGGTCGAGCGTGGCCTGCTGCCGCGACAGCTCCATCTCATACGACAGCGTGCTGGCCGTGCCGATCATCCACAGCAGCGACGCCGCCACCAGATGGCGCTCGGAGCGGACCTGGTCGCGGTCGCTGCCGCCCGATTCGCTCGCCAGGTTGAGCCGGTAGGCGAGCTGATCGCTCAGCGGGCCGCTCAGGTCTCCCGTGGCGCGCCGCCGGTCCGCGCTGCCCGCGGACAGCTCCAGCCGGCGCTCGCTTACGAACGTCGGCTTCTTGGTCACGATGTTGACCGTGCCGCCAGGCTCGCCGCGCCCGTAGAGCGCCGACGCCGGCCCCTTCAGCACTTCGATGCTGGCGGTGTTGGCGGTGTCGCGCAGGCCGTTGTAGCCGCGGCTGTAGTTGAAGCCGTTGACCAGATAGTCGGAGCCGAAGTTCGGATCGCCGGTGAAGCCCCGCACCGCATAGCTGTCCCACAGGCCGCCGAAGTTGCTTTGCGCGGCGATGCCGCTGCCGAGCTCCAGCGCGTCCGACAGGCGCGTCACGCCAGCGTCGACGAGCAGGTCGGCAGGCAGCACGCGCACGCTCTGCGCCAGGTCGCGGATCGCCGCATCGGTCTTCAGCGCGCCGGTGACGAACAGGCTGCGATAGGGCTGCCGGGCCGCGGCGACGCGGACGGTCTCCAACTGGTTGATTGCCTCACCCGGCGCCGCGACGAGGGGTTGCGGCTGCGAGCGGGCCGGGGCGCTGGCGAGCGGCAGCAGCAACGCCGCCGTCGTGGCACAGAGGAGCGGACGCCTGGATCCCATGATGGCGCGGTGCTGGATCGTCCCGAGTTGGCCTCGGTTCAATCCTCGCACGCGCCGCCCGGCCGCTCACGCCCGCGTCAGGGAATGCGGCTGCTGAAACCGTTGCCGCAGGAGCGCGCCATGGGCCAGCAGCGGCTGGGCGTTGCTGGCGGCCACGTCCTGCAGTTGCCCGTCCGTCAGCGCGAGCCGTTCCACCAGGGATCGCCCCGACCTCTTGCCATCGGGCCCGGCACGCCGCCGTCCTGATGTGGTCCTGATGTCGCGTGTGATGGGTGCTGCGGTGCCCGCCGCTCCCGCGACGGGCATGCTGCTAATTTACTTCTCGACGAAGGCGCGCTCGATGACGTAGTCGCCCGGCGTCGTCGTGCTGCCTTCCTTGAAGCCGCGGATCTCCAGCATCTCCTGCATGTCTTTGAGCAGCGCGGGGCTGCCGCACAGCATGATGCGGTCGGTCTCGGGGTTCAGGGTCGGCAGGCCCAGGTCGGCCTGCAGCTTGCCGGTCTGGATCAGGTCGGTGATGCGGCCCATGTTCTTGTAGGGCTCGCGCGTCACCGTCGGGTAGTACAGCAGCTGCTCAGCAGCGTACTCGCCAAGGAACTCGTGCTTGGGCAGATCCACCGTGAGGTGGTCGTGGTAGGCCAGCTCGGCCACCTCGCGCACGCCGTGCACGATGACGACCTTCTCGAAGCGCTCGTAGGTCTCGGGGTCGCGCACGATGCTGATGAACGGCGCCAGGCCCGTGCCGCTACCCAGCAGGTAGAGGTTCTTGCCCGGCAGCAGGTAGTCGATCAGCAGCGTGCCGGTGGGCTTGCGGCCGACGATGATCTTGTCGCCGGGCTTGATGTGCTGCAGCTTGGAGGTCAGCGGGCCGTCCGGCACCTTGATGCTGAGGAACTCCAGGTTATCTTCGTAGTTGGCGCTGACGATGCTGTATGCGCGCAGCAGCGGCTTCCCGTTGTCGCCCTTGAGGCCGATCATCGTGAAGTGGCCATTGGAAAAACGCAGGGCCTGGTCACGCGTGGTCGTGAAGCTGAACAGGCGGTCGGTCCAGTGGTGGACGGTCAGGACGGTCTCTTCGTGGAAGGCACTCATGGGCGGTTTCATTGGCAGGTCAACCCGGGGATTTTCGCCGGGAACGGATAGACGGACTTCAGCCAAGGGTCAACGCTGTGTTTCGATGCGCAGAAGCCTCGCTCCCGAGCCCTGGCTGCACGCCTGATCGCCCGGGTTGTAGAGCGCACAGGCCTTCAGCGACAGGCAGCCACAGCCGATGCAACCGGTCAGCCGTTCGCGCAGCTGCTGAAGCGCGGCGATGCGTGCATCCAGCAACGGCGCCCAGCCGGCCGACAGCCGGGCCCAGTCGGCCTTCGTCGGGGTGCGACTGTCGGGCAATGTCGCCAGGGCCGCCTTGATCTGCGGCAAGGTCAGGCCCACGTTCTGCGCTGCACGGATGAAGGCGACGCGGCGCAGCGCGTGACGTGGGTATTGCCGGTGGCCGCCCGCGCTGCGGGTGCCCGCCAGCAGGCCTTCGGCCTCGTAAAAGCGCAGGGCGCTGGCGGCGATGCCCGCACGGCGCGACAGCTGGCCGATGGTCAGCGGCGTGCCGGCTGCCGAGCTTGACTTCAAGTTCACTTCAACTTCGAGCATGGCGGCCATGTTCCCATGAACGGAGTTGCCGATGTTGATGAAGACCGCCGCCGCACCCGCCACGCTGGCCGGGTTGCACCACCTGCTGGACGCCGGGCAGGCGTGGTCCGCCACCTACCGGGGCGCGCTGAGCAACCATCTGCCGATGGCGCAGCAGGCCCTGCTGGAGATGGGCGCCTCGGCCGAGCGGCTGCAGGCTTTCACCGAGCGCGAGGGGACGCACCTCGAACCCCGGGCCGTGGCGCGGGCAGGGCACATCGTCGTCGAGCGAGACCTGGGCCGGCCTGACAGCGACGCCGCCTGGCGCTGTCACTTCGTCGCCCGCATGGCCGAGCTGGGCCCGGCCGCCGCGCTGCGCGAGGCCCTGGCGCTGCTGCTGCCGGGTGCAGGCGCCATCGCCTTCCACGGCCTCATCCGCACGGCCCATGCCGTGCTGGCCGGGCACGAGGGCGAGCTGGTGGCGGGGCTGGCGCACTGGGCCGCTCACTTCATGCCGCTGCCGGTGCGCGATGGCGGGACGCCGCTGCCACTGGCCGACTGGCTGGCGGCGCTCTCGACACTCCCGCGCCCGTCGGCATCGGGCGGTCTCATCACCGGGCGCATGCAGGCCTGGGCCGGCTCACCGGCCTTCGCCGATCTGGCCGGCCGCCTTCACCACGGGCCGGACACGCTGCGGGAGCTGGCGCTGCTGGCGGCCCGCACCTATGCCGCCAGCGGCAACTTCACCGTCCTGCACCTGCTCACCGCCAGCCACGCGATGAGCGTGCTGCAGCCGTGCTGGCCCACGCCCGAGTTGCCGCGTGGCTTCAGCGTCGCGGCGGCGGCCGGCCTGCTGGCCAGCGGCGTGGCACCGGCCCTCGCGCTGGATCGCCTGCCCAGCCGTCCGTGGCCGGCGCTGCTCTCAGCCGCCTGCGCGCAGGACGACGCCCATGTCATCAAGCTCACCCATGCGGCCTGGCGCCTGGGCCGGCTGTGGCCCGACCCGGCCTGGCGCCGCGCGGTGGAGCGTTCGATGCCTGCCTGATCCCTCACTTCAGATGGCGCGACAGGAACTGCTCGATGCGTTGGTAATAGTCGAGCTGGTCCTCAAGCAATGGGAAGCCGTGGTACGCGTTGGGGTAGGTAACCCAATCCACCGACTTGCCGTACTTTTGCAACGCGTCGCGCATGCGCTCCCCGTTCTGGATGGGGACGCGCCGATCCTGCTCGCCGTGCACCAGCAGCACGGGTACTTTGATGCGGCTGGCCTGCTCCAGCGGGGAATTTTTCGCCAACAGCGCATCGTCCTTGACCCGGTCGCCCAACTTCTCGGTCAGCGAATAGCTCTTAGCGTCTGTTGAGATGTCGTTCCAGAAGAAATCGAACATGAAGCGCGGGTCGCTGACTGCGGCAAACGCGATCGCGCAGCGGTACTGGTTGGGGTCCTTGGCCACGCCCATCAGAGCGGCATAACCGCCGTAGCTGGCGCCCATGATGCAGACGCGCTGCGGGTCCACCCAACCGTTTCCCACGGCGAATGTCAGTGCGTCCGACACATCGTCCTGCATGGCCAGTCCCCACTGCTTGAAGCCGGCCCGGAAGTGATTCTCGCCATAGCCTTCGCTGCCGCGGAACTCGGGCTCTATGACGACATAGCCTCGAGATGCCAAGAACTGGCTCTCGGCTCGCCAGATCCAGGTCGCGCCCCGGCTCCAGGGGCCGCCATGGACCAGCACGACAGCTGGTGCGGGTTGGCCGGACAGGCTGCGGGGGCGCGTAATCCATACGGGAAGGTCCTCGCCGTCCCTTGCCTTGGTGCGGTGCAGTTGCAACGGTGCCATGCGCGCTGGGTCCACGCCGGGGCGGTTGCGACCCACCATCTGCCATTCATCGCTCGATGGTGTGAACAACAGCGTCATCCCAGGGTCGGTGTCGCTCGCGGAATGCACCACAAATCGCTTGCCTCCAGTGCATCGGGCGCTGCAGCTCACGATGTTGACCCGACCGGGCAGCTTGGCGTCGACCTTGGCCTGCACTGCGCGCATGCCGGGGTCCAGCCAACTGGTGGTCCAGGCGTCGACCAGCACATGCAAGCCCAGCAGATCGGCGGATTCACGCTCGAACAGAGGCATCAAGCTGCTCGAGAAGCCCGGCGTGGTCAGCAGCGGTTTGGCAGCCATCTGCCGGCTCTCGACATCGAAGTCACGAACTTGCGAATAGCCGTCTGCATCTGCCGTCCTGACCAGCAGGCGTTGGTCGTCGCGAATTGCCAACGGCCACCATGGCATGTCCAGTGTGGGTGCAGTCAGCAATTCAACCCACTTGCCTGATTTGGTGTCAAACCATGAAATGGTGGTCTGCCCCGCCTTGGTACTGATGGCGATGCGAGGCCGCCCGCGACCGTCAAAGCGCCAGTCGTCCGCACGTGGCGCCGACTCGATCAGCGTGGCGACCCCGGTCACGACGTCTAGGCTGTAGAGCGTCGAATCCTCGTACTCACCGTCAACGTCGAACTGGGCCTTGCCGACGAGTACGGCTTGCCCGCCAGGCGCACCGCCGCCGATGTAGTAGTAGTCGGGGGTTAGTACATTTCGGCGGAATACGTCGCGCTCTCTGCCCTTGTACCAGTCGCGCCCGATCAGCTGCCGCGACGTCTTGCCGTCACGGCTCATTACCGACAGGCCCCTGCTTAGGCGGCCGTGCCCGCGGTAGGCCGGGTCGTTGACCTCGAATACCAGCCAGTCATCAGTGACCCATTCGAAAGAGTCCACGTCGTCGCGTGGGCTGGCGCTGATGAAATGGCTGCCTTCCTTGCCTTCCAGGTCGATGATGACGAAACCCACCCGTTCGGCGATTCCACCTCGGAGAGCCGCCAGGTAGCGCCCCGAAGGCGACAGTGCTGCGGCCTGAAGCTCCGTTGGCTTGAAGAATGTCGCCAGCGGCACCGGTTCGTCCTTGGCGGCGGCCTCGACCTGGGCTGGCCATGCCGCGACGGCGACCACGACGGCAAAGAAGCACTGAATCCATCGTTTCATCATGAGTAGCACCGAGTTCGGGCATCGCAGTGCAATGCCTTCGCGTCCTGACAGGAGGCCGATTGTGTGCGGAGTTCTGCCGAACTTGTCTGGTGCGAACGTCGTAATTGATCGGGGTTGACTTCTTGTTTGTTGGAATTGTTGTCCAGTATGATGGAAATTGCTATGTCATCCGTTCACGACCGTATCGCTATCCGGCTTCGCCGGCTGCGTCAGGACGCCGGCCTGTCCCTCGACGCGCTGGCGCACAAGAGCGGCGTCAGCCGCTCCAACATCTCGCTGATCGAACGCGGCCAGAGCAGCCCCACGGCTGTGGTGCTGGACAAGCTGTCTTCGGCGCTGGGCGTCAGCGTGGCGTCGATGTTCGAGGCGGCGCCCGACACGGCCCCCGCGGCCGCGCCGTCGCCGCTGGCCCGCGTGGCCGACCAGCCCGTGTGGAGCGACCCCGCCTCGGGCTATGTGCGCCGCAACGTGTCGCCGTCCGGCGTGTCGCCGCTGCAGTTGGTGGACGTGATCTTCCCCGCCGGCCAGCGCGTGGCCTTCGAGACCTCGGCGCGGGATGCCGACATTCACCAGCTCATCTGGATGATCGACGGGGTGATGGACATCGGCTATGGCGAGGACCGATGGCAGCTGCGCGCCGGCGACTGCCTGGCCGTGCGGCTGGATGCGCCCATCACCTTTCACAACCCCGGGGCGACGGCGGCGCGCTACCTCGTCGCGTTGACGGGAGCCGGGTCATGACGCTGCGTATCGACGTGGCGGACCCGGACGATGCGGACGCGCAGGTGCTGCTGGGCGAACTCTCCGACGCGCTGCAGGCCATCACCGGCGACAGCGGCCGCAGCAGCTTCTCGGCGGACGATGTGCGCGGCCCACGCAGCCGCTTCGTCGTGGCGCGGGATGCTGATGGCCGGGCGGTCGGCTGCGGCGCGTTGCGGCCGCTGCAGCCCGGCGTGGCCGAGCTCAAGCGCATGTATGCGCGGCCGGGCAGTCGCGGCGTGGGCGCGGCGGTGCTGGCCCACCTGGAGGCCGCGGCCAGCGAGCTGGGCTATCGCGCCGTCTGGCTGGAAACCCGTGCGGTGAACGCGCGGGCCTTGGCCTTTTACGCGCGGCACGGCTATGGCCGCATCGAGAACTTTGGCCGCTACGCGGGCAACGCGGCAGCTGTCTGCCTGGGCAAGGCCTGGGCGATGACGATCAAGGAACTGGACGGCGCGCAGGCTGCAGCCCGCGTGGGTGAACTGGCCGAGGTGTTGCGCGACTGCGTGGAGGGGGGCGCGTCGGTGGGCTTCATGCTGCCGCTGGCCGAGGGGCGGCCGGAGGCCTTCTGGCGCCGCGCGGCCGAAGGCGTCGCGGCCGGCGAGCGCCACCTGTTCGTCGCCGAGGACGAGATGGGCCGCATCTGCGGCACGGTGTCGCTCGTCACCGACATGCCCGACAACCAGCCACATCGCGCCGATGTGTCCAAGATGCTGGTGCACCGCCGCGTGCGCCGGCAGGGTGTGGCCGAGCGGTTGCTGCGTGCGCTGGAGGTAAAGGCGCGTGAGCTGGGCAGGACGACGCTGGTGCTGGACACGGTCACCGGCAGCGACGCGTCGCGGCTCTATGAGCGGCTGGGGTGGCAGAGGGCGGGGGATATTCCGAACTACGCGTTAATGCCGGAGGGGCCACCGTGTTCGACGACTTACTATTTCCTAGCCCTATGAGCAAGATGCCGGTGAATGAGAAGGTTGCAGCATGAGAGCCTCGATCAAGATCTTGCTCTACGTGGTGATCGTCGCCTTCCTGCTGCTTGCTTTGATCTTTTGGCTGCAGGGCCGAGCCAAGGCGGCGGCTGGTGGATTGCTGTTTGCCGCTGTGCTTTCTCCAGCGCTGCTTGAAGCCTGGTGGCCAGGCCGCTACTCCCTGAGCAAGCCTCGTGACGGCTCGCCAGACACGTTCGCCAATCGACTGAAGCAGTTCCGCGGCGACCATCCGCGATGGGATGGTCGATTGCTCGTTGCGGTGGTGTTGTGCGTGTCCGCCGTCGCGCTGATCCAGCGGCTGATCGGTAGCTGGGTGTTGCGTTAGCCGGCCCTGAACCCCATCCCCCGCCGTTCCCTCACCTCCGGCTTCGCCCGGTGTTCAGCCTCCAGCTGCGCCAGGAACTCATCCGGCGTGAACGCCTCGCCGAGGATCTCGACCTGATGGCGTACGGCGGCGAAGTCGCCATGCGTCAGGCAGTCCATCGCGCTCAGCCTTGAGCGCTGCTCGCCATCCGGCGCCGCACCGGCCTCGCGCTCGAACATCGCCAGCCGCTGCTCGGGCCGCAGCGCCTTGAAGCGGATCTTGAACGCGAAGCGCCGCAGCGCGGCTTCGTCGAGGTCGTCGAACAGGTTGGTCGTGCAGATGAACAGGCCGTTGAAGCGCTCCATGCTGGCCAGCATCTCGTTGACCTCTGACACCTCGTAGTGGCGCTCCGCATGCTTGCGGCTGCGCAAAAAGCTGTCGGCCTCGTCCAGCAGCAGCACGGCGCCCTCGGTCTGCGCGGTCTCGAACATGCGGGCCATGTTCTGCTCGGTCTCGCCGACGAACTTGCTGGCGATGTCGCTGGCGCGCTTGACCATCAGCGGCCGGCCCAGTGCCTGGGCGATGTGCTCGGCCAGCGCGGTCTTGCCGCTGCCGGGCGGGCCGTAGAAGCACAGCTGGCCACGGCCCGTGCGGCGCAGCGCCTCGACGATGCGCGGGATCTCGAAGCGGCTTTCGCAGTTCAGCAGGTCCAGCGCGTACTGCGTGACGCAGGGGCGGGCGAGGGAGGCGCTGTCGTCGCGGCCCAGCGCCTTGTCGGCGTTGAGCAGCTGGCGTTCGATGAGTTTTTCGGCGTCGCCGGCCGAACCGGCCAATTGAGCGAAGCGAACGGCGGTGCGGATCTGCGCCGGCGTCAGGCCCGGCCGCTCGGCCAGCTTGGCGACGAAGGCCTCGCTGACCTGCACCTCGCTCAGCGCCTTGGCGACCAGACCCTGGCGCGCGCCGGGCGGTGGCGATTTCAGTTCCAGGTGGTACTGGAAGCGGCGGCGGAAGGCCGGGTCGATCTGCTCGATGCGGTTGGTGACCCAGATGACCGGCACGGGGTTGGTTTCCAGGATCTGGTTGACCCAGGCCTTGCCGCTGACCGAGTTGCCGGCGCCGCCGTCCACGCTGGCGTCCAGCCGGCTCAGCAGCGAGGCCGTGTCGCTGGACAGCGGCGGGAACACGTCTTCCACCTCGTCGAACAGCAGCGCCACGTTGGCGCTGGCCTTCAGGAACACCTGGCTGATCTGCAGCGAGCGGTAGCGGTCGCGGCCCGACAACGAATTGCCGTCGCGGTCGGCGTACTCCACCTCGTAAAGGTCCAGCCCGGCGGCGGCGGCGGCCACCTTGGCCAGCTCCGTCTTGCCGGTGCCCGGTGGGCCGTACAGCAGCACGTTGACGCCGGTGGCGTGCGTCGCGACGGCCTGGCGCAGCAAGCCCTTCAGCAGCCCGAGGTCCTCGGCGACGAACTGGAAATCGCTGGTGCCGAGCTGGCTGGCCGTGGCCGGCCGCGTGAACACGGCCATCAGGTCGTGCGGGCCCTGGTACTCGCGCATCAGCACCGGCGGCAGTTGGTCGCTGACCTTCATCAGGTCGGCCAGGTCGGTGATGTTGTGCTCGGAGATCAGGTTCTCGACCATGCCGATGCGTTCCAGCCGCGAGCCGGCGCGCAGGGCCTCGGCCACCTCGCGCTCGTCCACGCCGGCCACGGCCGCGATGGCCGCGAAGGCCTCCTGCGCCGTGTTCACCTTGAACTCCACCAGCGCCCCGCGCAGCTCGCGCTGGTAGCGGGCCAGCGTGCCGTACAGCAGGATGGCGCGCTCGGCCGGATTCAGCTGCAGCAGCTGGCCCAGCGCGTCGATGTTCTTCTCGACCAGCGTGGACTCGCGCTTGAGCTGACGGTCCAGGTGCTCGCAGGTGGTGGCCAGCAAGGCCATCATGTCCTTGGGCGCGTCCTTGACGTACTCGTCGAGGTAGAAGAAGAGGGTGGCCTCGGAGAACGGCCCGCTCCACTGGCCGAAGCGATCGAGGAAGGCCTCGTCGGACAGGGCGTCGTGGCCGCGCCACAGCTCGTTGCCGGCGCAGCGCTGCGCGAGATAGACGCGCAGCCGCTGCAGCACGCGCGTGGGCCAGACGAGGTGGCGGCCGGTGAAGGACAGCAGGCCGTTGAAATCGCGCCGCAGGTTGAAGCGGTTGGCGTGCTTGACGGTCAGCGTCAGCACGAACTGCGAGCACATGCGGTCCAGCACCGGGGCGCTGTCCAGGCCGGGAGACGGCAGCACGCGGGCAGCGGCGGCCCGGGAGGCGGTCTCTGCGGCAGCGGCACGCTTCACCATCGACAAGGCTCCTTGCCCACCAGCAGCGGTCGGCTCAGGCGATCTTGTATCAGGCTTCGCGGTGAATCAATGCAACGTCGCGCGTCGAGTGGTCAGTGCATCACGACGGGCTGCTGGCCCATCACGGCGTATTGCTCGATGAAGGCGTCCAGCTCGTCCTCGGACGGCTCGCCATCGTCGATGAGGGCCTGCACGCCTTGCTGAAACGACTCCGCCAGCGCACCCTCGATGAAGATTTCCTTGCGGGCGAACTTGTCGACGATTTCGAACCCGCCGCGGTTGAGCTGCGGCCCCGGCTGCGGCTCGGCGGCCGGCACGTCGAACTGGACGACGATGAAGCTGTCGGAGTTGTAGAGCATGTGCATGGAGTTCTCCTCGTGGCTTCAACTGCGGGTGGGCCCGTGTGTTTCAAGCCCGCTCGGCTTGAATACTGGCAGAACGGGGTGTTGTTCGGGTCATCCCATATCCCGACAACGTGTAGGAAGCGTCAGAAGTTCACAGGCCCAAGTACGATTTCGTAACCCCTGGTTTCTGGGTCGCCCTGGCGCAGCCGCACGGGCCAATAGCCGCGCGCTGGGTCCAGCCAGAGCTCCACGCCGGGGTCTTGTTCACCCAGTCGCTGGCGGCGCAGATGCAGCCAGCCGGCGTCATCGGCGCCGGGTTCGACCGCTTCGAACACCCATTCGCGCAGTTCGCCTCGCAAGCCGGCCACCCACACGCGCCAGCGCCCGCCCGGCGCGGGGCTGGCCTGCACCAGCGCGGCCAGCTGCAGCCACCAGGACAGGCGGTCCTGCACGCCATCGGGTGCCGGCAGCCTGGCGGTGCTGGCCGAGAAGCTGATGAGCCGCGCGGCCGTGTCGAAGTTGATGGCCTGGCGGTCCTGGCCGTCGCGCTGCAGCGCGAAGCGCTCGGGCGTGAGGCCGGCCATGCCGGTGCGGCCCAGGCTTTCCTGCGCGGGCAGTTCGCGCCCGCCCAGTTGCCGCGTCAGCCGCAGGCGGTAGCGGCCGTCGGCCTGCGGCTCCCATGCCAGCAGGGCCACGCCGTCCTGTCCGTCCTGGCGCAGTTGGTAGGGCCAGGTGGCCGGGCCGGCCAGGCGCAGCGGCGGCGTGGCGGGCGCCGGTTCGGGCTGGTCGGCTGGCGGCGCGGCAGGCTGCGACATTGCCGGTCTGACCGCGGGGGCGACCGGTGGCAGCGTGGTGACCGGGGTGGCTTCGGGCGTCGCCTCGGGCATGGGAGGCGCCGGTGGCTGCAGCCGTGTTGCCTGGATGGCCCGTGGCGGCCGCGCGACGTCGCGGCGTTGCGGGCCGTCGCCGAGCAGGGCCATGTGGCCGATCAGGCTGGCCGCCAGCGCGAGCCAGGCGGCGCGAACCGGGGCGGGCAGGGCGCGCATCGCACAATGCTGCCATCTCTGCGGACTGCTTTCATGAAACTCGCCAGCTATGCCGACGGCTCGCGCGACGGCCACCTGGTCGTCGTCTCGCGCGACCTCACCCAGGCTCACTACGCAACCGGCATCGCGACCCGGCTGCAGCAAGTCCTCGACGACTGGGGCTTCATCGCGCCGCAGCTCGAAGACCTCGCGGTGCAGCTCAACCACGGCAAGCTGCGGCATGCCTTCGCCTTCGAACCGGCCAAATGCCTGGCGCCGCTGCCGCGTGCCCACGGCTGGGCGGTGGTCGACGCCGAAGGCGGCGTGCGCCGCGAGGTGGGTGGCTTCGCGGCGCCGCATCAACCGCTGCGCGCGCCAGCAGCAGGCGAGGCCGTGCTGGCTGCGCTGACCGGCGATCTGGCGGCCGCCAGCGACCGCGCCTCGGCGCTGGACGCGCTGCGTCTGCTGACGCTCGCGCTGGACTGGCGCATCGGCGGGGACCTCGTCGCCACGCAATGCGCGCCGGTGGCCGTCACGCCCGATGAGCTGGGTGACGGCTGGGCCGCCGGCCGGCTGCAGGCCCGCCTCGTCGCGCTGCACAACGGCGCGAAGCTGGAGCCTCGCGACGTGACGGCAGCGCCTGGCGATGCGCTGGCCCGCCTGGCCCGGCTGCGCGCGCTGCGGGCCGGGCAGGCGGCGGGCGTCGCGCTCGGCGCGCTCGACCTGTCCCTCGCGGCGGGCGACAGCCTGCACCTGGACCTCAAGACCGCCGCAGGCCAGAGCCTGTTCGGCGCCATCGACCTCGACATCGCCCCAGCGCCCTCCGCATGAATCGCCAAGCCATCATCATCGACACCGACCCCGGCCAGGACGACGCCGTCGCGTTGCTGCTCGCCGCCGCCAGCCCGGAGCTGGAACTGCTGGGCGTCACGACCGTGGCCGGCAATGTGCCGCTGGCGCTGACGACGCTGAACGCCCGCAAGGTGCTGGAACTGGCCGGGCGCACGGACGTGCCCGTCTGCGCCGGCGCCGACCGGCCGCTGGATGTGCCGCTGGTCACGGCCGAGCACGTGCATGGCGACACCGGCCTGAACGGCGTCGACCTGCCCGAGCCGGCACTGCCCGTCGACCCGCGCCACGCGGTGGACTTCATCATCCAGACGCTGCGCGAGCGTGAGCCCGGCACGGTCACGCTGTGCCCGCTGGGCCCGCTGACCAACATCGCGCTGGCGCTGCGCCAGGCGCCCGACATCGCGCCCCGCATCAAGCACATCGTGCTGATGGGCGGCGGTTTCTTCGAAGGCGGCAATGTGACGCCGGCGGCCGAGTTCAACATCTACGTCGACCCGCAGGCCGCGCACGAGGTCTTCGCGAGTGGCGTGCCGATCACGATGGCGCCGCTGGACGTGACGCACCAGGTGCTGACCACGGCTGCGCGCATCGCCGCCATCCGCGCGCTGCCCAACCGCGTCGGCGCAGTCGTGGCGGCGTGGATGGAGTTCTTCGAGCGCTACGACGAGGAGAAGTACGGCCAGGACGGCGGCCCGCTGCATGACCCCTGCGTCATCGCGTGGCTGCTGCAGCCCGAGCTGTTCACCGGCCGGGACTGCAATGTGCGCATCGAGACCCAGAGCGCGCTGACGCGCGGCATGACCGTCATCGACTGGTGGGCCGTGACGGGCCTGCCGGCCAACGCGCAGGTGCTGCGGCACGTGGACGCGGACGGCTTTTTTGCGCTGCTGACCGAGCGGCTGGCGCGGCTTGGCTGACGATGAGTACGTGATACCGATGAGCGCCTGTTTCACCCGTTTCGCCGCTGTGGTTGCGCTGGCCCTGCCAGGCCTTGCCGCCGCCCAGCCGCTGCCCCAGCTCCAGTCCTACCAGGTGGATGCGTCCTGGATCACCCCCGTGGAGCCGCTGCGCATCAGCGACCATGTCTGGCAGATCGGCGCGCAGGACATCACGGCCCTGCTCGTGAAGACGCCTCAGGGCGCCGTGCTGATCGACGGTGGCATGCCGCAGATGGCCGATGCGCTGCTGAAGAACATGGCCAAGCTCGGCGTCGCGCCGGGCGAGCTGCGCTTCATCCTGCACAGCCACGCGCATGCCGACCACGTCGGCCCGCTGGCCGCCATCAGGCGCGCAACCGGCGCAGTGCTGGTCAGCAACGCCGAGTCCGCGGCCCTGCTCGCCCGCGGCGGCAGCCATGACATCCACTTCGGCGACGACATCATCTACGCGCCCGTCATCGTCGACCGCCTCGTGCAGGACCGTGAAGCGGTCAGTCTTGGCGGCATGGTCTTCACCCCCTGGTTCACGCCGGGGCATACGCCGGGAAGCCTGAGCTGGACCTGGACTGACACCCGTGATGGCAAGCCCGTGCGAATCGCCTACGTGGACAGCCTCACCGCGCCCGGCTACCGGCTGGCCGGCAACCCCGGCTATCCGCAGATCCAGCGCGACTACGCGTACAGCATCGATGTCGTGCGCCGCCTGCCGTGCGACCTGCTGCTGACCCCGCACCCGGGTTTCAGCGGCTGGAACTACGCCGACGCTGCCCGGCCCAACCCCGAACCCATGAGTTGTGCGGCGCTGGCGGATGCGGCGGCACAGCGCCTGCAGAAACAGGCGGGCGCCGAGGTTCGCTAGCCCTGCAGGCTCCGCGTGACCAGCCTGAAATCCGGCTCCTCCGGATAGGGCTTCACCGTGAAGCCCAGGCCGCGCATGAGCTTGAGCATGTCGGTGTTGTTGGTCAGCACCAGGCCTTCGATGTCCGAGAGACCTTTCTCGCGTGCCGCATCGGTGATGCCTTCCATCAACCGTGAGCCCAGGCCCTTGCCGCCGAAGTCGTCGGCCACCAGCAGGCTGAACTCGCAGCTGGTCTGGTCGGGGTTGGTGATGATGCGCGACACGCCGACGATGCGCTCGCGCTCGTCGAAGCCGCCGTCGTCGCGCGCCGTGCGTTCGGTGTAGACGGCCACCAGCGCCATCTCGCGGTCGTAGTCGATCAGCGTGAGGCGTGCCAGCAGTGTCGGCGGCAGCTCCTTGATGGCGCTGGCGAAGCGGAAGTAGCGGCTCTCGGGCTTCAAGCCGCGCACCAGGTCCTGCAGCATCTGCGCGTCGTCGGGCCGCACCGGCCGCACCGTCACCTCGCCGCCACCAGCCAGCGGCCAGACCTGCTCGAAGCGAGCCGGGTAGGGCAGGATGGCCAGGTGCGGGTAGTCGAGCGCCCGCGGGCCGCCGGTTTGCGGCGCGGGCTGCAGCACGATGCGGGCATCCACCGCGACGGCGCCGTGCTCGTCGACGATCAGCGGGTTGATGTCCATCTCGCGCAGCTGCGGGAACTCGCAGACCATTTCGCTCACGCGCAGCAGCACCTGCTCCAGTGCGGCCATGTCGGCGGGCGCGGCGCCCTGCCAGCCGCGGGCCAGCGTGTCGGCGACGCGGGAGCGCTCGACGAGCCGGCGTGCCAGGAACTGGTTCAGCGGCGGCAGTTCCATCGTGCGGTCGGCGATGAGTTCGATCATCGTGCCGCCGGCACCGAAGACGATGGCTGGGCCAAAGGCCTCGTCCGTCACGAGCCCCACGCAGACCTCGCGGCCGCGTCGCGCGCGGGCCATCTTCTGCACCGTGACGCCGTTGATGCGGGCCTGCGGCTGCAGCCGCTGCACGCGGGCCACCATCTCGTGATAGGTGTCGCGCGCGGCGGCGCCGCTCTGGATGTTCAGCGCCACGCCCTGCACATCGCTCTTGTGGGCGATGTCCGGCGAGTCGATCTTCAGCGCGACGGGGAAGCCGATCTGCGTGGCCAGCATCATGGCCTCGTTGGCGCTGCGGGCCAGCATGGTCTGCGTGACCGGGATGTGGAAGGCCGCGAGCAGCGCCTTGCTCTCCATCTCGGTCATCGTGCGGCGGCGTTCGGCCAGCACGCTTTCGATGAGCAGCCGCGCGGCCTCGATGTCGGGCTGCGCGAGGCTGGACAGCGGTGGCGGCGTCTGCAGCAGCAGCTGCTGGTTGGCGTAGAAGGCCGCGATGTTGCCGAACGCGCCCACGGCGGCCTCCGGCGTGCGGAAGTTCGCCAGCGCGGCCTCGTTGAGCACGCGGCGCGCCTGCGGCACGGAAGAGTCGCCCATCCAGCAGCCCAGCAGCGGCTTGCTCGTGGTGGCCTTAGCGGCGACGACGGCGCGCGCGGTCTCGGTGGCGTCGGAGCCCACCTGCGGTGTGTAGATGGCCAGCAGGCCGTCGACAGCCGGGTCCTGTGCGGCGGCCTGCACGGCGGCGCGGAAATGCTCCGGGGTGGCCGAGGCGGACAGGTCGATGAGATCGGTCAGCGACGCATGCGGCGCCAGCTGCGGTTGCAGCGCGCTCACCACCTCGGGGGACAGGTGGGCGAGCTGCAGGCCGATCTCGTCGACCCGGTCGGCCGCCAGCACGCCCGGGCCGCCGCCGTTGGTGATGATGGCCAGCCGCTTGCCCACCGGCCGGTAACGCGCCGCCAGGCATTTGGCGGCGGAGAACAGCTCGACGAAGCTGCGCACCCGCACGGCGCCCGCGCGGCGCAGCGCGGCGTCGAACACGTCGTCGCTGCCGACGATGGCGCGGCTGTGGGTCAGTGCGGCTTCGTTGCCGGCGCTGCGCCGCCCGGCCTTCAGCACCACCACGGGCTTGGCGTGCGCGGCCGAGCGCAGCGCGCTCATGAAGCGGCGCGGGCTGGAGATGCCTTCGAGGTAGACGACGATGCTCTGCGTGCGCGTGTCGGCGGCCAGGAAGTCCAGCACCTGGGCCAGGTCGACGGCGGCGTTGGGGCCCAGCGACACGATCTGGCTGAAGCCGACGTGGTTGTGCAGCGCCCAGTCCAGCATCGCCGACGTCAGCGCGCCGGATTGCGACACCAGTGCCAGCGAGCCGTCGGCCACCAGCGGCCCGGCAGCGCTGGCGTTGAGCTTCAGGTGCGGCCGCTGGAAGCCCAGGCAGTTGGGGCCCAGCAGATGCACGCCTTCTCGGCGGGCGATTCGCTTGAGCTGCGCGGCCTGGCCGGCTTCGATGCCGTCGCTGATGATGAGCGCCGAGCGGCAGGCAATGCGCCCGGCGATCTCCAGCGCCGCCGCGATTTCTTCTGCCGGCAGCGCGATGATGGCCAGGTCGGCCCGCGACCGCGCCAGCTCGCCCAGCGTGCCGGTGGTCTCGCCGTGCAGGAACAGCGGCGCGGCGCTGCCGGGCGCGGCTTCCAGGGCCGCGCGCAGCACCCGGGCCTGGCGTGTCTGCCGGGACGGGTCGTCCGGGGGGCCGGCGAACACGACGACCGAGCGGGGCATGAACAGCGGGGTCAGGAAATGATCGTCCATGGGAAAACTCTAGTCGTGTCCGGCACCGGCGAGGATGATCCCGCGCAACTTCCGTCACAGGGTGTGCGGCGGCATGGTGGAACGCGCCCCACGGTGGCGCAGGCCGGGCGGGCGCGGCCTGATGGCAAGATCGCGCGTTCTGCCGCTGATCGGAATTCCATGCAACGCCGCCTCGTCATCGCTACCGGCCCTCTTTTGCTGCTGCGCCCCGCCTGGGCCTTCAGCCTGACGGAGGGCGACGCCGCCGTCGGCATCCGCACCGCGCTGGAGCGTGGGGCCAATGCCGCCGTGGCACTGCTCGGCCGGCAGGACGGCTTCCTGGGCAACCCGCTCGTCAAGATCGAGCTGCCCGGCTACCTGAAAGACGCCGCCCGGCTGCTGCGCGCCACGGGCCAGGGCGCGCGGCTCGACGAGCTCGTCACGTCCATGAACCGCGCCGCCGAGGCGGCCGTGCCGGCGGCCAAGCCGCTGCTGGTCAAGGCGGTGAAGGACATGAGCGTTGAGGATGGCCTGCAGATCCTGCGCGGCGGTGACGATTCCGTGACGACCTTCTTCGCCGGCAAGACCCGCGAGCCGCTGGTGCAGCAATTCCTGCCCATCGTGACCCGGGCGACCGAGCGCGTGTCGCTGGCCGACAAATACAACGCGGTGGCCGGCAAGGCGGCCAGCTTCGGCCTGATGCGCGGCGAGGACGCCAACATCCAGCAATACGTCACGGCGCGGGCGCTGGACGGCCTCTACCGCATCATCGGCGAGGAGGAGAAGAAGATCCGCCGCGATCCGGTGGGCACGGGCAGCGCCATCCTGAAGAAGGTGTTCGGCGGGCTGTGATCAGCAAGCCGCCCACCGGCACGCTGGCCGGCTTTGCCGGCCTGAAACCCAAGACGGCGCCGATGGCCGACAATCCCGGCCCTTGCCTGTTTGCTGCCGCTTCGACGGCCTTGCGATGAATTCCGATCTGCCCGATCCCGTCACCCCGCCCGAGGCGCTGGTTGACACCCCCGCCGCCGCCGTGACCGAGGCTGCCCCGGACGCCGCTGCCGCCCCCGTGGCGGCCCAGGACGCTGCTGCTGCTCCGCAGGCGGCCGCCCCGGCTGTGGACGCCGCCGCCGAGCTCAAGGCCTTGTTCCCGGCGCTGTTCACCGGCAAGCCCAAGCCCGTCAAGCTGCGCGTGCAGGCCGACATTCAGGAGCGCGCGCCCGGCAAGTTCAGCAAGGCCCAGCTCAGCGCCTTCCTGCGCCGCCACACCGGCAGCACGGGCTATCTGATTGCGCTGACGCAGTCCAAGACCCGCTTCGACCTCGACGGCAACCCCGCCGGCGAGATCAGCGAGGAGCACCTCGCGGCCGCCAAGGAAGAACTGACCCGCCGCAAGGGCGCGCGCCAGGAGCGTGAGAACGCCGAGCAGGAGCGCCAGCGGCTGGAGGCTCAGCAGCGCCGCAACCGCGGCCAGCTGCTGTGGGACTTCGAGCGCACGACGCTGACCGAGGTCAACTTCTGCGCGCTCAAGGGCGTGCAGCCCGAGGAGCTGGCCGGCCTGCTGGAACTCGCCCGCAAGGAGCGCGCCGAGGCACCGCCCGCGCCGCCGCGTGAGGCTCGCCGCGAACCCCGTCGCGACGACCGCCGCCCCGGTGGCGGCCGGCCCGATGGCCGTGGCGGCCCGCGTCGCCCCGAGCAGCGCTCGGACGGCCGGCGCGAGCAGGCGCCGCGTGGCGACCGTCCGCCGCGCGGTGATCGCCCCGCGCGCGCCGAAGGCGGCCGCCCGCAGCAGCCGGCCCGCAAGCCGGTGGCACCGCAGGCCGAGCAGCCGATGCAGTCCCAGATGGCCCAGGCCCTGCAGGCGGCCCGTGCCGCCAAGGCGGAGCCGGCGGCTCAGCCACCGGCCCCCGATCAGGCCGCCGACTGATCAGGCCGTGTAGCGCTGCTCCAGATAGGCGAGCAGCGTGCGGATGGTCTGCGCCTCGCCGCCCACCGGGCGGCCGGGGCGCGGCGCGTCGTTCCACGCGAACAGGTCGACGTGCAGCCAGTCCTGTTGCGCCGGCAGGAAGTCTTCCAGGAACAGCGCCGCATTGATGGCGCCGGCCAGCGGGCTCTTGCCCGTGTTGACGATGTCGCCCAGCGTGCTCTCGATGCCGGCGTGGTACGGCGCCCACAGCGGCATGTGCCACAGCGGGTCGTCCAGCTTCAGGCCCAGGTCGACGAGGTCGCGCGCGGTGTCCATGTGCTTGGCGAACAGCGCGGGCAACTGTGCTCCCAGCGCCACGCGGGCGGCGCCGGTCAGCGTGGCCAGGTCGATGACCAGGTCGGGCTTGCCCTCCGCCGCGTAGGCCAGCGCGTCGCACAGGACGACGCGGCCCTCGGCATCGGTGTTGCCGATCTCGATGTGCAGGCCCTTGCGGGTCTTGATGACGTCGCCGGGCCGGTAGGCGTTGCCCGCGATCGAGTTCTCGACCGCCGGAATCAGCAACTGCAGCCGCACCGGCAGCTTGAAGGCCATGATGAGACCGGCCAGCGCCAGCGCGTTGGCGGCGCCGCCCATGTCCTTCTTCATCTGGCGCATGCTCTCGCCGGGCTTGATGTTCAGCCCGCCGGTGTCGAAGCACACGCCCTTGC
Organism: Pelomonas nitida; assembly: GCF_043555975.1. NCBI lineage: Bacteria > Pseudomonadati > Pseudomonadota > Betaproteobacteria > Burkholderiales > Sphaerotilaceae > Roseateles > Pelomonas nitida. Next base: position 45,764 of record NZ_JBIGIA010000011.1, read on the forward strand.
CGACCAGCGCCAGCGTCGGGTGCTTGGGGTTGCCCCAGGTCACCTCGATCAGCCGAGGTGAGCGCGTGCTCGCGCGGCCCACCGCGTGGATGCTGGGGAAGTTCTTCTTCAGCAGGGCATCGCCGACGGTCTCCGCGAACTTGGCGCCGTACTGCTGCGCCAGCGCCTTGGCGGCGGCGGCCAGCTCGGCCGGGCCCATGTGCTCGGCGGGCGTGTTGACCAGGTCGCGCGTGGCGGCGATGGCCGTGGCCAGCGCCAGGCCGCGCTCGGCATCCGCACCCGACGGCAGCCACAGCGTGGCGGGCTCGCGCTTGGCGGGCTTGTAGAGATCGAAGCGGTAGCCGCCCAGCTCCCACGACATGGCGGCGGCTTCAGGCTGCAGCGTCAGGACGGCGGCGTCCAGCCGGTACTCGCCGGCGGGCAGGGCCAGCGGCAGCGCGCTCAGGGCGAACGGGTGGGCGGCGTGGGCTACGCCAGCGAACACCTGGGCCAGCCGGCCGTCTGCGCCGGGCACCAGCGCATGCGTGTCGGCGGCGCCGACGAAGCCGACCGTGGCCAGCCAGGCGCGCGTCGCGGCGGGCAGCGAGGCCGCCAGCGCCTCGAAGGCCGTGCGATCGACGACGGTGATGGGGGTGGCCTTCGCCGGGGGGGTCTTCTTCAGCTTGACGGTCATCGCTCAGATCCAGGGAATCGAAGCCGGCATTGTGTGGCGCGCAAGAACGCAAAGAAATGTGTGGAGCGTGTCAACCGGCGTGCGCCGGGCTGCGTTGTGCCCTCAATCGCGACGAATTCGCCGTGAGAGCCGACAAGGCCAGACAGCCATGATGAAGATCCAGACCCGCCAAGAAAACTCACAGCGCCGCCTCCCCGTGCCCGAGATGGGCCAGGACTGGAGCGCCGACAAGGGCCGCAAGCACGAAGCCTTCGACACCGGCTTCTACAGCGGCGAGCGCCGCGGCCTGGCGCGCGCCCTGCGCTTCGACCGCAAGCGTTAAGCCCGCGTCGACCCGCCCAACCCGCCCTCCGGCAGCCCCGGACGGCGGGTTTTGTTTTGCCTGCCGCAAGGCTCCGCTGGAAATCCCGGCTCGGCGCGGCCGGCGGCTGCCCTGAGAATGCCGGCTCATGAAAGCTGCCCGCCGTTCCGTTGCCTTCGTTTCCGGACTCCTGCTCTACAGCTTCTGCGTCGGCGTGGCGGTCAAGTACGCCAACACCGGGCTGCCGCGCCAGGTCTACACGCAGCTGGGCGGGCGCTCCAGCCTGGCGGTCATGCTGGGCGAGGCGGTGGCGGTGGCGGCGCTGCTGTTTCTCGTTGCCGCCGGCTGGGGCTACCTCACGCTGAGGCCGTCGCGCCGCCGCCACCGGCCCTATGTGGCCTGGATGCTGTCGGGCGTGGGTGTGGCCTGGGCTGCGTGGCTGATCTTCGGCGCCTTCAACTTCGCCCTGAAGCCGCGGGCTTACGCCGCACCGCTGCAGTCCATGCTGCTGTCGTCTAACGCGGCGCCGTTGTTCGGCGCCTTGAACATCTTCGGCGTCGTCGGCGGCGTCTGGGTGGCCGGCCGGCTGGCCAAGCGCCGCCAGCTCAGCCTGCCGAGCTCCCGCGCGCGGCCGACCGGCGATGACGCACCAGTGACCGAGAGTGGACGCGACAGCGTGCCCTCGTCGCTGGCGTCTCGCAGCACGATGCCGCCGCATTGACGCGGCCCGTCTGCCCGCGCTGCGAGCGCCCGGCGGTCACCTGCCTGTGCGCCACGCTGCCGGTGCCGCCGCTGCCGCACCGGACCGAGCTGCTCGTGCTGCAGCACCCGGCCGAGGCCGGCCACGCCAAGAACACGGCCGCCATGCTCACGCTGGGGTTGCAGTCCGCCCGGCTGTTGCGCGGCGAGGTGTTCGACGCGGCGCTGGGCGCGCCGGGCACCGTGCTGTTGTATCCCGGGGCGCCCGCCCAAGTCGCGCCGGCCGACGTGCGGCGCCTCGTGCTGCTGGACGGCAGTTGGCGCCAGAGCCGCCGCCTGCTGGCGGCCAACCCTTGGTTGTCGGCCCTGCCGCGGCTGAGCCTGCCGCCGCTGCCGGGCCGCTATGCCATCCGCCGGGCGCATCGGCCCGGGCAGCTGTCCACGCTGGAAGCCGGCCTGCATGCGCTGGCGATGCTGGAGGGCTCGGCGGAACGTTTTGCACCGCTGTGGGGCGCGTTCGACGCCTTCATCGCGGCGGCCCTGTCGCGCCGTGGGGGAAGCGGTTTGCCCTAGGATTTCGGGATGCTCCCCATCCTGCGTCTCGCTCTCCCGGCCCTGCTGGCCGCTCCGCTGCTGACCCTGGCGGCCCCTCCCGAAGCCTCGACCGACCATGTGCAGGCGCGCCTGGTGTCCAGCCTGGCCACCGTGGCGCCCGGCCAGCGCTTCACCGTGGCGCTGACGCAGGACATCAAGCCGCATTGGCACACCTACTGGCTGAACCCGGGCGATTCCGGCCAGGCGACGACGATCGACTGGACGGGCACCCAGGCCGGCGCCATCCAGTGGCCCACGCCGTCCATCCAGGCCATCGGCCCCATCGTCAATTACGGCTACGAGGGCCGGGCGGCGCTGCTGGTCGAGCTGACCGTGCCGGCTGACGCCAAGCCGGGCGCCCGCTTCCAGCCCGGCGCGGCGGTGAAGTGGCTGGTCTGCAAGGACGTCTGCATCCCCGAGGATGTCAGCCTGGGCCTGGACCTGCCCGTCGTGGGTTCGGCGGCCGAGGCCAAGGCCGGTGCTGACGCCGCGCAGATCGAGGAATGGCGCCGCGCCATTCCCCAGCCGGCGCCATTCGCCGTGCAGATCAAGCCGGCGCCGCAGGGCGTGCAGCTCAGCGGCGAGACGACGGGCATCAGCAAGGCCTATTTCTTCGCCGACACCTGGGGCGCGGTGGCCCACAGCGCACCGCAGCCGTTGAAGGCCGAGGGCGGCGGCTGGGCGCTCGAGATCCCGGCAGGCGACGAGCCCGTGCCGGCCGGCAAGCCGCTGTCGGGCGTGCTGGTGCTGACCAGTGCGGCGGGCGAGCAGGCCTGGGCCGTCAGCACGACGATGCCGGCCGGCGCCGGCAAGGGCCCGGGCGCGGCCGACCTCACGGCGCCGGCCGCTGCCGTCGAGCCGGCGGCGCCGCCGCCGAGTGAGCTCGGGCTGTTGCCGGCGCTGGCGCTGGCGCTGGTGGGCGGGCTGATCCTGAACCTGATGCCCTGCGTGTTCCCGGTGCTCTCCATCAAGGCGCTGGCGCTGGTCAACCAGGGCAATCACAAGGCCGAGGGGCTGGCCTACACGGCCGGTGTGCTGGGCAGCTTCGCGGCGCTCGCGGCCGTGCTGATCGCGCTGCGCGCCGGCGGCCAGCAGGTGGGCTGGGGCTTCCAGTTCCATTCGCCGGTGTTCGTGCTGGTGGTGGCGTACTTGCTGTTCCTCGTCGGCCTGAGCCTGTCGGGGCTGTTCGAGATCGGTGGCAGCTTCACCGGCATGGGCTCCAGCCTGGCGGCCAAGCAGGGCCTGGCGGGCAGCTTCTTCACGGGCGTGCTGGCGGCCGTGGTCGCCACGCCGTGCACCGCGCCGTTCATGGGCGCGGCGCTGGCGTTCGCGCTGAGCCAGCCGGCGGCCGTCATGCTGGCCGTGTTCCTGGCGCTGGGCCTGGGCCTGGCGCTGCCCTTCCTCGTGCTGGCGTTCTGGCCGGCGGCGCAGCGCTGGCTGCCGCGCCCCGGCGCCTGGATGGACCGCTTCAAGCAGGCGCTCGCCTTCCCGATGTACGCGGCGGTCGTCTGGCTGCTGTGGGTGCTGGCCCAGCAGGCCGGGCCCGACGGCGTCGCGTTGGCGCTGGGCGGGCTGGTGCTGATGGCCTTCGGCCTGTGGTGGCGCCATGCCAGCGGCGCGAGCGCCGTGGGCACCATCGCGGCGGTGGCCAGCGTCGTGCTGGCGCTGGGTGCGTCGACCTGGATCAAGCCGGTGGCGGCCGACGTGCGGGCGGAGTCGTCGACCGAGGCCTACAGCGCCGAGCGCCTGGCCGAACTGCGCGCGCAGAACAAGCCGGTGTTCGTGAACCTGACCGCGTCGTGGTGCATCTCCTGCCTCGTCAACGAGCGCGTCGCGCTGTCGCGGCCCGAGGTGAAGGAGGCCTTCGCGAAGGCCGGCATCACCTACCTGAAGGGCGACTGGACGCGCGAGGACCCCAAGATCACCGCCGTGCTGAAGGCCCATGGCCGCTCCGGCGTGCCGCTCTACCTCTACTACGCGCCGGGCGCTGCCGAGGCGCAGGTGCTGCCGCAGATCCTCACCCCGGGCCTCGTCATCGAGGCTGTTTCCCCACCCCCGTCGCTTCCAGGAGTTAGCCATGACCTTGCTTCGCCGCAGCCTGCTCGCCGCCCTGATCTTGCCCGCACTGGCCCACGCCGCCGCCACCGTCGACGCGCCCGCGCCGGCCTTCACGGCCACGGCCGCCGACGGCAAGACCGTCAACCTGGCTGACTACAAGGGCAAGACGGTGGTGCTGGAGTGGACCAATGCCGACTGCCCCTACGTGCGCAAACACTACGGCAGCGGCAACATGCAGAGCCAGCAAAAGGCCGCCACGGCGCAGGGCGTCGTGTGGCTGCAGGTGATCTCGTCGGCACCGGGCCAGCAAGGCCATGTCGACGGCGCCACGGCGCAGAAGCTCAACGCCGAGCGCGGCGCCGCGCCCACCGCGACGCTGCTGGACCCCACCGGCGAACTCGGCCGCCTCTACGGCGCGCAGACCACGCCGCATCTCTTCGTCATCAAGGGCGATGGCTCGCTGGCCTACAAGGGCGGCATCGACAGCATCGCGTCGGCCAGCAAGGACGACATCGCCAAGGCCGAGCCCTACGTCACCGAGGCCCTGGCCGCCGTGGCGGCGGGCAAGAAGGTCGAGAAGGCGTCGACGCGGCCTTATGGCTGCTCGGTGAAGTACGCGAGCTGATTTGTTGCTCCGGTCTGGGGTGAGCCTGCGGGCGCGGGCGACTTTGCTGGCGCTGGCGGCCCCCTTGGCGGCGCAGGCCGAGTCTTGCGGGCGTTTCCCCTCGCGCGGCTTCGAGAATGCAGATGCGCCCCAACTCGACGCCCGCTACGCCAACCCGGTGTACGGCTACGCGGTGCAACTGCCCGCGGGGTTGATCGGGCATGGCGCGCCGAGCCCGGCGCCTGACCATGGCTTCGGCATCGCGCTCTCCTGGACGCCGCGCGCCTATCTCTACGTCGACGGCAGCTACGAGGTGTTGGACGACGACACGCTGGGCAAACAAGAGACGCGACAGCGCGAGTTCCTGCGCGCTGAAGCCTTGCGCGTTCTTTCCACGCAGTCCACGAGTACGCGGCTCGGGCCGCTTCCCGGGGTGAGGATGGTGGCGCGCTACGCATGCAAGGGGCTGCGCGGCCTCTACGTCAAGGACGAGGTCGTGGCCCTGAGTCCGGACCTGCGTGTGGTCTACAGGGTGGCACTGCTCACAACGACGAAGCGCTATCGCGCGGACAAGGCAGCGCTTGATGAGCTGCTGCGCTCCTTCACGTTGCTCAGCCGGCCGGTACCGTGACGCTCAGAAAACGGACAACCCCGTCTTCGCCACGAACAGCTCCAGCGCCTGGCGGCCCAGCAGCGAGTTGCCCGTTGGGTCCAGCGCCGGTGACCACACGCACAGCGTGAGCCGGTCGGGCACGACGGCCATGATGCCGCCGCCCACGCCGCTCTTGCAGGGCAGCCCGATGCGGAAGGCGAACTCGCCGGCTGCGTCGTAGGTGCCGCAGGTCAGCATCAGCGCGTTGACGCGCCGGGCCTGCGCCGGGCTCAGCACCGGCGTGCCGGCCAGCGGATGGCGGCCGTCGCGGCACAGGTAGCCGGCGGCGCAGGCGACCTGCTCGCAGGTCATCGAGAGGGCGCACTGGTTGAAATAGACGTCCAGCACCTCGGCCACGTCGTTGTCCAGCGTGTCGAACCCTTTCATGAAATTGGCCAGCGCGGTGTTGCGAAAGCCGGTGTCGGCCTCGGAACGTGCCACTTCCGCGTCGATGGGGATGGGCTCGCCGCACAGCCGGGCGAGCATGGCCAGCAGTTCGGCCTTGGCGTCGCCCAGCGACACGAGGCGGTCGGCCACGGCGATGGCACCTGCGTTGATGAAGGGGTTGCGCGGAATGCCACGCTCGCTCTCCAGCTGCACCAGCGAGTTGAACGCGCTGCCCGAGGGCTCGCGGCCGATGCGGTCCCACAGCGCTTCGTCCAGCGAGCGGATCGCCAGCGTCAGCGAGAACACCTTGGACATGCTCTGGATGGAGAACGGCACGGCGGCGTCACCCGCCGCCGCCGTGTCGCCCGCACAGGTGCGCAGCGCAATGCCGAACTGCTGGGGCGACACGCGTGCCAGCGCCGGGATGTAGCTGGCCACCTTGCCGCCCACCTGGCCCAGGCGCGGGCGCAGTTCGTCGTTGATCTCGTCGAGGATGGGCTGGAAGTCCATGCGTTTATCCTAGTCCAGCGACTCAGTGAAATCGGTGGTGCGTGAGCCCCTGGCCAGCCGCAATCAAGGTGCAAGCGCGCAGGCGTGTAGGCACCCGGCAAGCGCTTGCAACGCGGAGTGCGGCTGGCCAGGGACTCACCCTTCGGGCAGGGGACTGGCCGGGCCGGCCGCGTCGTTGCAGCGCTTGCCAAGGCGGCCAGCCTTGGCTGCGCGCTGCGCCTTGCCGCCAGCCCGGCCTGCCCCCTGCGCACCACCGATTTCACTGAGTCGCTGGACTAGACGCGGCCCCGGGACAATCGCGTGATGCAAGCCTTGCTCGACGCCATCGCCCAGATGGCTTTCCCCTCCGACGCGCAGCGCGTCTTCCACGGCCGTGGCGGCCTGTTTCCCGGCTGTGAGCACCTGGCGCTGGATGCCTTTCCGCCGGTGCTGCTGCTGACCTCGTTCAAACCCCTGGACGACGCGTCGCTGGCCGCCGTCGGCGACGCGCTCGCCGCGCGCTGGCGGCAGATCACCGATGCACCGCTGAACTGGGTCTACCAATGCCGTGGTGACGCGGCCGAGACGCGGCTGATGGCCGGTGCCGTGCCCGAGCCGCATATCGTCACCGAGGCCGGCGCGCGCTACGTCGTGCACCTGCTGCGCGGCCAGAACCATGGCCTCTTCCTCGACATGGCCGAGGGCCGGCGCTGGGTGCGCGAGCATGTGAAGCCCGGCGCCAAGGTGCTGAACCTGTTCGCCTACACCTGCGCCTTCTCGGTCGTCGCGCTGCAGGCCGGTGCGGCCGAGGTGGTCAATGTGGACATGGCGTCAGGCGCGCTCGCCACCGGGCGCACCAACCATGAGCTGAATGGCGTGAAGGCGGGCGCCAAGTTCCTGGCCCACGACATCTTCAACTCCTGGGGCAAGCTGACGCGCGGCGGCCCCTACGACCTCGTCGTCTGCGACCCGCCCAGCTTCCAGAAGGGCAGCTTCGTCGCGACCAAGGACTACGCGCGGCTGGCCAGGCGCCTGCCGTCGCTGCTGGCGCCTGGCGGGGGGGCGTTGCTGTGCCTGAATGCGCCGGAGCTGGGGCTGGAGTTCCTGCGCGGCGCGGTGGAGGAGAACGCGCCGGAGCTGGCGTTCATCGAGCGGGTGGCGAACCCGGCGGTGTTTGCGGATGTGTCGCCGGACCGCGCGTTGAAAGTCATCGCCTATCGGGCGGCCGCCGCGTAAGCTCCACTGCACGAGTTATCACGCAACGGAGTGCTGGTGTGAAAGCTGTTTCTCAAACCATCGTCCTGCTCTTGGCGACTGCGGCAGCTCATGCTGCAGACAAGACGGAGCCTCCTGCGGGCGAGGCCTGCGCCGTTGCTCACCCGATGCCCGAGGCTACGCGCACCGATCGCCTCGATCCCGCCGTCATCGAACGGATGACCACGCGGCAGCGAGCGCCCAAGATGCCCGCCTTTCCGGCCGAGCAGCGCTGACGCTCAGGCCAACCGCCCCAGGTCCTTCAACAACTTCTCCCGCGCAACGGGATCGCTGACCGCCTCCGCCAGCCGGTTGAAGAACACTGCGCGGCTGTCGATGCCGGTGGCGGCGCGTTTGACGAGCACCTTGGCGATGGGGCCGACGTGCTGGGCCAGCAGGGGGACGGCTTTCTCGATGACCGCGTCGGTCAGCGGGCCGCCGAGGGTGGTGCCGGCGGCCGAACCGGCCGAGCCCGTTGCCGCCCGTGAGGCGGGGGCGGAGGGCGTGCCGCTGGTGCCGCCGGCCGTCTTGCCGGCGCCGCTGGTGGCGATGCCGGCCTGGGCCAGGAAGGCGTCGCGGGCGCGCGGGTCGGCGACTTGTTCGGCCAGCTTGGCGTAGAGCCCGGCCAAGTCGGTGCATTCGCGCGCCGCGCGGCGCACCAGCACGCTGGCCAGCGGGCCCACGTGGCGGGCGAGTGTCTGCTCGGCCTGGGCCAGCAGGGCCTTGTCCCAGTCGGTCGGCGGCAAGCCGCTGGATGCCCCGGCGGTGGAGGGCGGCGCGAGCGTGGGCGACAGCGGCGTGCGCGCGGGGCGCGGCGGCGCCGTCATCAGCGTGCGGTCCCAGGCGGTGTCGTCCAGCGCGGCGCCGGCGCCGTCGAGCAGCGCCTGCTTGAAGGCCTCGGCGTCGGCGAAGCGGTCGTCCGGGCGCTTGGCCAGCGCGCGGGCGACGATGGCGTCGAACCACGCCGGCCGGTCGGCGCCGTCGACGCGCGACGGCGGCTGCGGCTCCTCGTTGACGACCTTGTACATGAGCGCCTCGGTCGTGCCGGCAAACGGCGCGCGGCCGGTCAGCAGTTGGTAGAGCACGACGCCGGCACCGTAGATGTCCACGCGCCGGTCCATGGCCTTGCCGAGGAACTGCTCGGGCGCCATGTGGCTGGGCGTGCCGACCATGTAGTGGGTCTGCGTGAGGTTCTGCGACTCGATGCGCGCGATGCCGAAGTCGGCCACCTTGAGCCGGCCGGTGCCCATCAGGATGATGTTGCCGGGCTTGACGTCGCGGTGCCAAACGCCTTTGTCGTGCGCATGACCCAGCGCGTCGAGCAGCTGGCTCATGATGCCGGGGATGTCGGTGTCGGTGAAGCGCACGCGGGCGCTCAGGTAGCTGGCCAGCGAGCGCCCTTCGACGAACTCCATCGCGATGTAGGCCACCTGCTCGGTGCGACCGAAGTCGTAGACGGCGACGATGCCGGGGTGGCCCAGCCGGCCCGCAGCCTGCGCCTCGTTGCGAAAGCGCGAGGCCGGTGCGCCGGGGCTGTCGTCGTCGGCGTCCAGGCCGGCGCGGATGGTCTTCAGCGCGACGGTGCGCTGGATGTCGGGGTCGAAGCCCTTGTAGACCACGCCCATCGCGCCCTCGCCGAGCACGTCGGTGATGCGGTATTTGCCGAGCTGCGCGGGATGTTTCTTGTCGCTCATGCCATGACGCCGGGTGTTCCCAAGCGGCTGCCGTGGAACTGGCTTGGCCTGGCCACTGGCAGCGCCTCCTTGAGGGGGCCGGCGAAGGCGGTACGGGGTGGGCTCATGAATCCAGAAGCTTCATGGCCTGCACGACGCTGGCGCGCATGCGGGAGAACGAGTCGGACAGTGTGGCGATCTCGTCGTGGCCACCGGTCTTGAACTCGGGGGCGTCGAGGTCGCCCTGGCTGACGCGGTCGGCCAGCACGGACAGGCGCGTGACCGGGCGCACGACCAGCAGCCAGATCATCAGGTTCAGCACGACGCCGACGGCGACGAACACACCCACCAGCGACGTGATGAAGACCTTGAAGGTCTTGCCCGCGCGTTCCAGCGGCACGCCCAGCGGCACCGAGACGATCTGCGCGCCGATGACCTCGTTGAGCTTCCAGCCGAAGCCGTTGGCAGGCCCGTATTGCGCCACCATGGTGGCGGGCGCGGCCTCCACGCTGCTGTGGCAGGCCAGGCAGGCGGGGTCGGTGATGCGCAGCGGCCGCGCGATGTAGAGCGAGGGGCCGGCGGGCGTGTCGCGCGTGCCGATGGCTTCGGGCAGGCTGGCATCGCTGCGGAACTGGCCGACGATGTCGGCCTCCCAGCTCGTCGCGCGGTCGCGCGGGTTGGTGGGGTTGAGCGCCGCCTCCTTGTAGGCGAACTCGGGGTGCCTGGCCAGCAGCGTGCCCAGCACTTCGGTGGCGGAATAGCTCGGCACCGTCTGCGGCAGGAACTTCTCGGTCATCTGCGACACCAGCAGCGGCTTGATCTGCGTGTTGGTGTAGTTGCGCACGGCCAGCGCCTTCTCCATCAGCATCTGCGCACTGGCGACGGTTTCCTGCTTGGCGTTGTCCTGCAGCAGTTGCCGGGCGATGTAGCCACTCAGCGCGATGCCCAGGCTCATGACGAGCAGGTAGACCAGGTTGAATTTGACGAGCAGTTTCATGGCAACCCCGTGGCGGCGGGCCATGTTAGTGCCGGCGTCGCGCCGGTTGAGTTCGGCCCCGGGCGGGGATCCGCTGCATGTACGACGAAAGGGCGGCCGACCGCCGTCAGCGTTGAGTACCGGCGTTGAATGCAGACGTTGTTCTTGAGCGCATGCGCCGCGTTCGCGCGTTCGCATGGCTCGCCGTGCGCCGATTGCGTAACCTTCGGGCCATGACGACACGCCCCCCTCCCACGCCCCTTCAACGCGCCGTCCTCATCACCGGCGCCACCGGCTTTGTCGGCCGGGCCTTGGTGGCCGAGTTGGGCGGCCAGGGGCGTCACGTCATCGTGCTGAGTCGCGACCCGCGTCGGGCGAGCGCGACGTTCGGGCCGGGCGTGTGGGCGGTGGACACGCTGGCGGCCGTGCCCGCCGATACGCGCATCGACGCCGTCGTCAACCTGGCCGGCGCCCGCGTGCTGGGCCTGCCATGGACGGCCGCGCGGCGACAGGTGTTGCTGGCCAGCCGCGTGGGCGTCACGCATCAGGTCGTGGCGCTGATCCGCCGGCTGGCGCACCAGCCGCAGGTGCTGGTCAGCGCGTCGGCGGTGGGCTTCTACGGCGCGGTCAACAGCGACCAGCCCTGCACCGAGGCCAGCCCGCCGCGGCCGGGCGAGTTCCAGTCGGACCTGTGCGCCGCCATCGAGCACGAAGCGCGCTGCGCCGAGGCGCTGGGCGTGCGCGTCGTGCGCTTGCGCCTGGGCGTGGTGCTCGGGCGCGAAGACGGGGCCTATCCCATGCAGGCGCTGGCCGCCCGGCTGGGCCTGGGCGCGGTGCTGGGCAGCGGCCGGCAGCGGGCGCCGTGGCTGCATCTGCAGGACGCCGTCGGGCTGATCAGTTTTGCGCTCGGCAACGAGGGCCTGGCCGGCGCCGTCAATGCGGTGGCACCGCAGACGCCGACGCAGGCGGAGTTCGTGCAGGCGCTGGCGGCGTCGTTCGGCCGGCGCGTCTGGCTGCGCATGCCGGCCTGGCCGCTGCGTCAGCTGGCCGGCGAGATGAGCAGCCTGCTGCTGGACGGTCAGAACGCCGTGCCTGCCGCCGCGCTGGCGGCAGGCTACGAGTTCCGGCATCCGACGCTGCCGTCGGCGCTGGCCGATCTGGCCGGGTGAGGTCGGCTTCTACTGGGGCTTGGCCGGCGCCTTGTCGAAGTCTCCGGCCCACGACCAGTTGGCCTTGGTCGGGTCGATCCAGCGCTTGATAGCCGCGTTCACTTGCGCCAGCGTCAGCGCTTCGCCGCGGGCGTCCAGCTCGGCGTCCCACTTGAACTGGCGGCCGCGCTCCAGGTGGCCCGCAATGGCGCCGGCCACGGCCGCGTCTTCGCTGCGCCAGGTGTCGCTCTGCGCCTTCATCGCGCGCTTGGCGGTGTCCAGCTCGGCCTGCGTGATGCCGTCACGCACAAAGCGGGTCAGTTCGTCGTTCAGCGCCGCCTCGACGCGCCCCCGCGCTTCGGGCGCGAAGATGGCATAGGTGCCCAGCGTGGCGCTGGGTTCGCGGCTGGAGACGCTCATCCAGGCGCCCGCGCCGTAGGAGGCGCCTTCCTTCTGCCGCAGTCGCGTCATCAGCCGCGAGTCGAAGCCGCTGGCGCCCAGCACATGGGCGGCGATGCGCAGCGCGGCGTGGTCGACATCGTCGTCGCGCATCGGCAGCAGCAGGCCGCTGATGACCATCGCGTTGACCTTGTCCTTGAGCTTGGCTTCGAGCTTCAGGCCTTGCACGGGCGGCAATGGCATGGGAATGCGCGTGTAGGCCTGCGGGGCCGTCCAGCTGCCGAACAGGCGCTCCAGCAGCGGCTTGATCTCGGTCGCGTCGAAGTCGCCCACCAGCACCAGCTCGCCGTGGCTGGCGCCCAGGAAGTCGCGGTGGAAGGCCTGCAGCTTGTCGGCCGTCATGGCCTTCAACGCAGCGGCGCTCTCGGCGAAGCTGGCGACGTGGCGCGGATCATCGGCCGGGTATTGCGCGGCGATGGCGCGCTGCAGCCCGTGCGAGGCCACCGCCTGCGGCTGCTGCGCGGCTTCTTCCAGACCGGCGATCTGCTGGCGCGTCAGCTGCTCGACCTCGGCGGCCGGGAAGGTCGGCTCGCGCAACATCTCGGCCAGCAGCGCCAGCGCTTCGGGCAGCTGCGGCCGGCGGCTGCTCAGCACGATGCGCGTGCCGCTGACCGGGCCGCTCTGCGCGCGCACGCTGGTCTTGAGCTTGTCGAAGGCGTCGGCCAACTGCGCGCGGCTGTGCTGCTTCGTGCCCAGGCCCAGCGCGTCGCCGATGAGCGCCGCCTCGGCGCGCCGGCCGCGCAGGCTGTCCACGGTGCCGTAGTGCAGGTTCAGGGCCAGCTCCACCGTCTCGCCGCGCGAACGCTTGGGCAGCACGGCGACCTTCAGGCCGTTGGCGAGCTGGAAGCGCTGCGTGCGGCGGTCGATGTTGGCCGGGCTGGTGTCGAACACCTCGCCGGCCGCGACGGCGGCCTTGGGCACGTAGTCCTTCAGCGCCTCGGCGGCGGCGATGGGCAGAGCCAGTGGCGTGCGCTCGGGCGCGGCCGTGCCGTACAGGCTGCCCACGGTGCGGTTGCTGGGCAGCAGCCACTGGCGCAGCGTCGCGTTGACACTGTCGACCGTGGCGGCCTCGACGCGGTTGCGCAGCTGGAACAGCAGCCGCCAGTCGCCGGCGGCGATGGCTTCCGACAGCGCCACGCACAGGTTCTGCGGGTTGGCCATCAGCTCGTCGAAGCTCTTGGCCCATTGCGCCTGGGCGCGCTGCAGTTCCTCGGCGGTGATGGGCTCCTTGACGAGGTTGTCCGCCGTGTCGGCGAGCAACTGCCGGGCGCGGTCCACGTCGTTGTCGGACTTCAGGATCAGGCCCAGGTTCAGCAGCCCCGGCTCGGCACTGCGGTTGGCCCAGCCGAAGGTCTGCGCCGCCAGACCGGGCTCGACGAGGCGCTTGTGCAGGCGGCCGCTGGGCGTGTCGGCCAGCGCGGTGACGGCGACCTCGAAGGCCGCGTAGTCGGGGCTGGCCATGGCGGGGATGTGATAGCTCGCGAACACCGCCTGCATCGCGCTGACGCGACGCAGCGCCACCTGGCGCTCGCCCTCTTGCACGGGCTCGACGGTGTAGGTCGGTGGCAGCACGCGCTTTGGCTTCGGGATGGCGCCGAACACGCGGGTGATCTCGGTCAGCGTGCGGGCGGGGTCGAACGCGCCGGCGACCACCAGCGTCGCGTTGTCGGGCTGGTAGTGGCGTTGATAGAACGCCTGCAGGCGGGGGATGTCGACATGCTCGACGTCGGAGCGCGCGCCGATGGTGCTGCGGCCGTAGGCGTGCCACTGGTAGGCCGCCGCCTGTGTGCGCTGCATGAGGATTTGGACGGCATCGTTCTCGCCGGCTTCCATCTCGTTGCGCACGACGGTCATCTCGGTGTCGAGGTCGCTCCTCAGCACCTTGGCGCCGGTCATGCGGTCGGCCTCCATGCCCAGGGCCCAGCTCAGGTGGGCCGGGTCGGCGGGGAAGGTCTCGAAGTAGTTGGTGCGGTCGGCGTTGGTCGAGCCGTTGAACTGCATGCCGCGTTTGGATAGCTCGGCGCCGACGTTGGCGTATTTGCGCGTCGTCTTGAAGACCAGGTGCTCCAGCAGGTGGGCCATGCCGGTCTCGCCGTTGCCCTCGTGACGGCTGCCGACGCGGTAGGTCACGTTGACCGTGACGGTGGGCTTGGTCGCATCGGGAATGAGCAGCACCTGCAGGCCGTTGGCGAGGCGGTATTCGGCCACCCCTTCGGCCTCGCGGACCGGGGTGTTCGAAGGCGCGGCCGCGGCCAGCAATGGCAGGGCGAGCAGGAGGGCAGCGTGGCGGGGCAGCAATCGCATGGGAAGGCGGTGCTCGGAGTCGCGGGGCAGGCAGCATAGCCATGCGTGGTGGCCGTCTGTCGGAGGTCATGGGCGCCACGGCGCCCGTCCGGCAGCGACAGCCCGGCGTCAGCGCACGGCAGCGAGTCGCGCCATACTGCCGCCCATGCGCATCCTGCTCGTCGAAGACGACGACCAACTCGTCGAAACCACCGCCCGCGCCCTGCGATCACAGGGTTGGGTGGTGGACTGCACCGCACGCGGTGAACCGGTGCCGCGGTCGCTGCGCGAAGACGCTTATGACCTGCTCATCCTGGACATCGGACTGGCCGGCATCGACGGCTTCGAGACGCTGCGCCGCGTGCGGGTCGAGGGGCTGCCCGTACCCGTGCTCATCCTGACTGCGCGAGACGCCGTCGAGGATCGCGTGCGGGGCCTGGAGGGCGGCGCGGACGACTATCTCGTCAAGCCCTTCGCGCTGACCGAGCTCGTGGCCCGCGCCCGCGCGCTGGTGCGCCGCAGCCAGGCGCGCACCAGCAATCAGCTTCAGCTTGCGCGTCTGCGCATCGACCAGGAAGCCCGCCGCGCCTATATCGAGGACGAGCCCCTGGCGCTGTCGGCCCGGGAGTGGGACGTGCTGGGTTTCCTGATGGCGCGCGCCGGCAAGGTGGTGCCCAAGGAGCACATCGCGCTGGCGAGCAATGCCTGGGACCAGGGCGTCAGCGACAACGCCATCGAGGTGTGCCTGTCGCGGCTGCGAGCCAAGATCGAACCCGGCGGTGTGCAGCTGCGCACGGTGCGCGGCTTGGGATACCTGCTGGAAGAAATTGGCTGAGATGAGCGGCGCGGCCTCGACCCGCCCAGCGTCGCGTTTGGCCCAGGGGCGCTGACCTTGGATCGCGGTTCGAGGTCGAGTCTGCAGGGCCGGCTGTTTGCCTGGCTGATGCTGCCGCTGCTCGTCGTGCTGCCCGTGCTGGGCATTGCGCTGTATGAGCAGGTGCAGAAGAGTGCGCAGAGCTGGCTGGACGAAGGGCTGGAGGACACGGCGCTGACGCTGGCGGGGCAGATCGACCTGCGCAGCGGCGCGCCGGGCATCGATATCAGCGTGACGATGGACCGCGCGCTGCGGTTCGACCGCCAGGACGATGTTTTCTACCTTGTGCTGGCGCCCGGCGGCGAGGTCATGCAGGGGGATGCCGGCCTGACCGAGGTGTTGCCGCGCCCGCAGGCGCTGCCGCCTGGTGGCTCACGGTTCGGCGATGTGCGGCTGCGCGGGCGCGAGCTGCGCCTGGCGCAGCTGGGGCGTGACTGCGGCGGCGGTGCGGCCTGCCAGGTGATGGTGGCCGAGACGCTGCACAAGCGTGACGCGCTGCAGCGCGAGATTGCCGGCTTCGTGGCGCTCACGGGCTTGGTGCTGGCGTTGTTGCTGGCACTGGCCGGCTGGGCAGCGGTGCGCCAGGGCCTGGCGCCGCTGACCGGCATGAGCCTCGAGCTGGAGCGGCGCGACCTGCTTCACCTGACGCCACTGACCTCCCCGTTGCCGCGTGAGCTGGTGCCGCTGCAAGCCGCCTTCAACCGGCTGTTCGAGCGCCTGAACCGGGCGGCCGAAGCGCAGCGGGAATTCCTGGCCGATGCCGCGCACCAGCTGCGCACGCCGCTGACTTCGCTGCAGACCGAGATCGAGCTGGCCATGCTGGAGCCGCACGACCAGCGCGTCGACCCGTTGCTGGAGCGGCTGCGCCAGCGCGTCGTGCGCAGTGCGCGGCTGGCGCAGCAACTGCTGTCGCTGGCGCGTGCCGAGGATCGCACGGTGGATGTCGGCCAGCGCATCGACTTGCGCGACATTGCCACCGAGAGCGGGCAGGACTGGGCGCACCGCAGCCTGCCCAGCGGCGTGGACCTGGGTTTCGAGCTGGCGGATGCGCCGGCGCTGGGCCATGCCTTCCTGTTGCGAGAGGCGTTGGAAAACCTCATCCACAACGCCGTCAGCTACGCGGGCGCCGGGGCGCGCATCACGGTGCGCTGCGGCAGCGGGCGCGATGAGGGGGCGTGGCTCGAGGTCGAGGACAACGGGCCCGGCATCGCACCGGCCGAGCGGCCCGTGGCCATGCAGCGTTTTCGGCGCGGCGAGGGCGCGGTGGGCGCGGGCAGCGGGCTGGGCCTGGCCATCGCGGCTGACATCGCGACCCGCCACGGCGGCCGGCTGGAGCTGCTGGATGCCCATGGCGAGCATGGGCTGCGCGCGCGCCTCAGCTTGCCCGCAGCGCCGGACTCCATCTCCACCGTCTGACCGTCGGCGCCCCGGGGCGGGCCCGCGACGCTGTCAATCCGAGGGGCGTCCCTGTTTCCGGGGCCATGCCGTCACGGAGACGCAATGGCGCGTCGGCACGCTAGCTTCTGCACCGAGCGGTGCCGTGGGTTCGGCATCACTCCGCCGTCCCGGCCATGGCCGGTCCCCCGACTTTCTCGAGGAGCTGACTTGAAGCAAGCACTGATCGCGACCCTGCTGCTGGGCCTGGCCGCAGCGGCCGCTGCCTCCGAGCAGAGCAACTGTTCCGCGGCCAAAGGCGCCTTCCTCACGGGCACCGTGACCAAGGCGCCGAAGTTCACGGCCGCCACGCAGACCATCCAGGGGGTGCAGCTGTCACACACCCACCTCAGCCTGGTCGCCGACCAGGACGGCAAGACCTATGACGTGGCCATCGACAACGTCTTCGCGGTCGACTACGTGAAGAACGCCAAGACCGTGCCCGCCTCGCTGGCAGCGATCAAGGTGAACGACCGGCTGGAGTTGTGCGGTGCCAAGTACACCAGCGGCGTCGGCATCCACTGGGTGCATACCAACTGTGGCGACACGCCGACGAAGAGCGCCCCCAACGGCTGGGTCAAGCGTTTCACGTCGAGCACGGCGGTGGGCAGCAACCTGGAGCGCAGCCAGACCTATTGCTACCTGTGGGACTGAGGGGCGTGGCGTGACGAACGGCTGGCTGGGGGTGCTGGGCGCGGCGGGCCTGCTGGCTGCGCTGGGCCTGGTCTTCGTCGCCGTGCCGGCGCCACCCCCGGCCGGTGGCGCGCCCGCCGCCCCGCGGCTGGCGGCCTTGGCGTCGCCTGCACAGGTGCCGATGCCGGCCGCACGTCCACCGGTGGCACCGCCACGGCGGGTGCCGGCGGCGCTGGCGCCGGCCGCACCGGCGGAACTGGACCGCGTCGTCGCCGCCGCCCGCCTGGGCGACCGGCGGGCGGGCTACGCCGCCTACCGTTTGCTGTCGCCGTGCGCCGAGGCAGCTTGCCCGGGGGTGCCGCTGACGCTCGTCAACGAGAGGCTGCGCTTCCTGGCCGAGGCCGCCCGGGCGGGCGTGGCCGGTGCGCAGGTCGACTTCTTCCTCGAAGGCCCGGACGCCGTTCAGGCGGCCGATGGCGAGGGCCTGCAGGCCTGGCGTGAGCAGGCGTTGGGCGGGCTCAAGGACGCAGCGGCGCAGTGCGAGCCCTTTGCGATGGGCCAGCTGGCCACGCTGCTGGACGCGGGCGAGCTGACGCCCCGGGATGCCATCGCCGCCGTGGCGTATGCCGTGGCCGAAGGGCAGCTGCGCCACCGGCCGCCCAGCGACGAGTCGCTGCGCGATCGCCTGGGCGAACCCATCGCCGACGCAGACCTGGAGGCTGCGCGTGTGCGCGGGCTGGGCCTGGTCGCTGCCTGCCGCTGAACGCCGAAAAGCCGGCGCCCGTGAGGGCTTTTCTGGAGCATGCCAAGGCCGGGCAGGCCTAGCATGGGTCAGCCATGTGTCGCTTCGCCCTGCCCACCATCGCCACTGCCGCGCTGCTGACGCTGGCCGGCTGCGGCACGCCCAGCCAGACGGTGCCCATGACGCTGTCGCCGGTGGACGCGCTGCAGATCCGCGGCTGGGTGCCGGCGATGCTGAAGGCGAGCGTGGCCGTGGCCCCTGTGAACGGAGGCGCCGAGACGGGGCGGTGGTGGGGCTCCAAGGTCAGTGCGGTGGCGCTGCAGCAGGCGCTGGAGGAGTCGCTGTTTGCCGTCGGCATGCACCCGCTGGCGCCCGACCCCGAGCCCCGCTACGAACTGCAGGCCGAACTGCTGGCGCTGGAGCAGCCCCTCGTGCCCGTGCGCGGCGCGACCGTGGGCGTGGCGGTGCGCTATACGCTGGTGGACCGCATCGCCGGCAAGGTGGTCTACCAGCGCCGCGTCGCCAACGCCGAGGAGGCGCGTTTCAGCGAGTCGATGCTGTCGCCGTCGGAGCGGCTGCGCATCGCCAACGAGCGCGCGCTGCGGGCCAACATCAACCGGCTGCTGCGCGAGCTCGTCACGCTGGCGCCTTGACCTCGTGGCGCCGGCGCCCGGCCGTCAGCCACAGCATCAGCGCGCAGACGCAGCCCAGCAGGCTGGCGATGCCGAAGAATTCCATCATCGGCGCGTAGCCCGCCGGGTTGGCCGCGCTGGCGCCGGCCTGGTCGTTCAGCCAGCCGGCCGCGAAGTTCGCGCCGCTGATGCCGGCGTTCTGCGCCACCCACATCAGGCCGATGGCGGTGCCGAAGCGGCTCGGCGCCACGATGCGGCTGGCCATGGGCCACATGACGGCCGGCACCAGCGAGAAGCTGATGCCGATCAGCGCCGTCGACACCCACAGGCTCCAGTGCGTCAGCGCCAGCACGCCCAGCGCGATCGGCAGCAGCAGCGCGCCGAAGGCCAGGAACGGGGCGTAGCGCTGCAGGCGGTCGCACAGCCAGCCGAAGGCCGGCGTCGCGAACACGGCGGCCAGGAAGACATAGCTGTTCATCTCACCGGCGGTGGCCAGGTCCAGCCCGTGCACATGCTGGAAGTACTTGATCGAGAAGGTGCTGCGAAAGGCCAGGATGACGGAGTACCACAGCACGCACAGCGCCAGCAAATACCAGTAGGCACGGCCGAAATGCAGCAGGTCGCGCCACACGAACTTCTCGGCGGTCTTGCCGGTGGGCAGCAGGCCGGCCGCGCGCGGGCCGCGGTCCAGCCACCAATACAGCAGCGACGCGGCCAGCGACGCGGCCGCAATGCCTGCCGCGATGGCCAGCGGCGGCTGCCAGCCCTGCGCATAGGCGCTGGCGAACCAGGTCGGCGACATGTCGGCACTGGCGGAGCCCAGCCGGCCCACACCCAGCGCGAGGCCCATGGCGAAGGCCAGGCTGCGGCCGCCGAAGTAGTCGGCGATGGCCGCCAGCGTCGCGATGTTGAAGGTCTCGGCGCCGATGCCGAACAGCAGCCGCCCGGTCGCCATGCCGAAGAAGTTGGGGCTGAAGGCCGTCAGCGTTGCGCCGGCCAGGCACACCAGCGCCGTCCACAGCGTCATGCGCGCGGCGCCGAAGCGGTCCACCAGCACGCCGCCGACGAGGATGAGCACGACGTTGGGCAGGCTGTAGATCGCGTTCAGCAGGCCCACCTGGCTGTCGCTGAAACCGCGCTGGCTCTGCAGCAGGTCGGCCACCGGGCCGATGGAGTCGTAGACGTAGTAGTTGCCGAACAGCGCCATGGCGACCAGGGCGCCGATGAGCCAGGCGGTGCTGCGACTGGGGAGTTTGTCAGTCATGACGAATGAATGGGGGGTGTGGGAGAGTCTTGGCGGCGCGGTGTCGCGCCGGGCCCGGTGACGGCGCTGCGGCGATGGCGCCCTCGGCCGGTGGCCCGTTGACGAAGCAGCGGGGGCAGGGGTCTGCGAGCGGCTACAGCTTGCGGTGCGCCAGGGCCGGGAGTTGCTGGCGCACCTGCGCGAGGCGTCGCGGGTCGATGTCGGCGCAGACGACGCCTTCGCCCTCGGGCAGCACGGCCAGCACCTCGCCCCAGGGGTCGACGATCATGCTGTGGCCCCAGGTGCGCCGCCCGTTCTCGTGCCGGCCGCCTTGCGCCGGCGCGATGACATAGCACTGGTTCTCCACGGCGCGGGCGCGCAGCAGCAGTTCCCAATGCTTCTCGCCGGTCGTGTAGGTGAACGCGGCGGGCACGGCGATCAAATCGCAGGGGTTGTAGCGCCGGAAGAGCTCGGGAAAGCGCAGGTCGTAGCAGACCGACAGGCCGGTGCGCACGCCACCGGCGTCGAAGGCCGTGGGTTGGCTGCCGGCTTCCAGCACGCGGGCTTCGTCGTAGCTCTCGCGGCCGTTGTCGTAGGCGAACAGGTGGATCTTGTCGTAGCGCGCGGCGACGTCGCCGGTCGGCGAGAACACCAGCGTGGTGTTGCGCACGCGGCCCGGCTGCTCGGCGCGGATGGGCAGCGTACCGCCGATGATCCACAGCTGCAGCTCGCGGGCAGCGAGCGACAGCATGGCCTGGATGGGGCCGTGGCCGAGTTCCTCGGCCAGCGCCAGCTTGTCGCTGTCGTGCTGGCCCATCAGGCAGAAATACTCGGGCAGGGCGGCAAGGCCTGCCCCCTGGGTGGCGGCCGATTCGAGCAAGCGGCGCGCGGTTTTCAGGTTGGCCCCCACGTCGGGGCCGGACACCATCTGGCAGGCGGCGATCTTCATGCGCGAATGCTAGCGCCGCGCGCGGTCGATCGGCGGTCGCCGCGACGCGCGTGCCGACGTCAGTCGCCCGTGCCGCTGGCCGCAGAGGCCGCACTCGTGGGTCGGGAGATCGCCGCCGGCCCGTCGACCTTCTCGACCTTGGGTTCGTTCCAGCTACCGGTGATGTGGAACTCGCGCGTGCTGGCGGCGGCCATCGGGCGGCTGAGGATCATCTGCGCCAGGAAGGCGCCCAGCGCGATGGCGGGGTTGATGGCCGCGTAGGCCAGCGACGCGCCGCCTGCCGACACCTCGGGCACGACCACGACGCGCAGCTTCTGCGTCTCGGCGGCCAGGTCGGTGCTGCCTTCCACGAGCACGGCCGCCTGCAGCCCGCGGATGCGGATGTTGTCGCTGCGCGCCACGCCGCCGGCGATCTTCACGTCGCCGGTCACGCCGTCGAAGGTGAAGCCCTCGGCAAACACGTCACGGAAGTCCAGCAGGAAGCGGCGCGGCAGCGACTGCAGGCTCAACACGCCCAGCAGCCGCCCGACGCCCGGCTCCACCTTCAGGAAGGTGCCGGAATCCAGCTGCACGTTCAGCGCGCCGGCCATGCTCGGGAAATGCGGCGCCAGTGGCGAGCCGTCCCAGCCGATCTGGCCGGTCAGCTGACCCTTGCCGCCACGCAACACATGGCCCTGGCCCATGCGTTCCAGCAGCTTGCCGGCGTCGGCGATGTCGAGCTTCCAGTCCAGCTGTGTGCGGCGGGCGCCGGCACCGGTGAAGTCGCCGCCCCAGCGGCCGCTGGCGCTCAGCGTCGCGTCGGGCGAGTGCATCAACAGCTTCTGCAGCTTCCAGTCCCGCGCGGCGGCGGGGGCCTGGGCCAGCACCTCCAGGCGCCCCAGGCGCTTGCCGCGCAGCTCGAAGTCGTCGACCTCGATGTCCAGCGACGGCAGCGGGCTGCTCGAGGCCGCGGCGTTGGCGGGGTCCATCATCTCGCTGACGGTGTCGGCCTCGGAGCGCGGCAGCGACAGGCGCGTGAGCCGGGCCTGGACGGTGTCGACCTGGGCGCCGCGCACGCCCTTGAGCTCGATGCGGCCACTGAGCTGCTCGGAGTCGATGTCCAGCCGCCAGTTGGCGCCGTCGCGCGCAGCCATCGCCGACACGCGGCCGAGCTGCCGGCCCCCGACCTTGAGCGACTGGCTGCGCAGGGCGATCTGGCTGGGCAGCAGGCCGCCGTCGCTGCCGTCGCCGCCCTCGGCGCCGCTGCCAGCATTGCCGGTCAGCGCACCCAGCCGCTGTTGCCAGGCGTCCAGGTCCAGCGTTCCGACATTGGCCTGCAGCAGCACGCCGCTGACCGGCAGCGCGGGCAGCTTCTCCTGCACGGCCAGCGCGGCGCGCAGCACCTGCGGCGTCGGGCCGGACAGGTCGCGCTGCATCTGCGCCTGCAGCAGCGGCGCCGGCGCGCTGCCCACTTCCAGCCGCAGCTCGTCGCGGCCGCTGCCGGTGGGCGTGATCAGCAGGCGCAGCGGCAGCGCGGCGTCGGCGTCCTTGTGGGCCGGCGCGGGCAGGTCCAGCGCCATGCCTTGCAGCGTGCTGGACACGCTCAGTTCCGGCTGGCCATCCTTGACGGCCAGCTGGAAGCGGTAGCCGGCCTGGCCGCTGGCGGCCTGGGCCAGGCGTGCGACGGCCCCCAGCTCGGTGGCGCGGCGCAGGCCGTCGGCCGTGGCCTGGCCCTGCACGGCAAAGCGCAGGCTGCCGTCGCGCTGTGTGCCGCCCTCGATGCCGGCGTCGCCGCCCAGCAGCCGGGCGGTCATGCCGGTCAGCTGCACGCCCTTGCGGTCGAAGTCGATGCGGCCGCGGGCGCCGGCCAGCAGCGGCATGTCCGGGCGCATGCGCACGTCCACACCGCCGAGCTGCAGCTGCCCCTTGACGGTGGACTGGCCGATGTCGTCCAGCGGCAGGGTCAGCCCCAGCTTCAGCGCCATGGGGCCCTGGGCCGTGGCCGTGCTCAGCGCGTGGCCCAGCCAGTCGTCCAGCGGCGACGCGCGCACGAAGTGCAGCAGGTCGCCGCCCTGGCCGCGACCGGTGCCGTCGAGCTGCAGCACGCGGCCCCGGTGCAGGTCCTTGATGCCGCCGTTGACGTTGGTCAGCTCGTAGCCCAGCACGCGGGCGTGGGCGTCCTTGATCTGCAGGCCGCCGCGCTCGAAGATGACCTCGGCGTCCACACCGTCCATGACCGGCCAGTTCGACGAACCCCCAGCCGCCCGAGGCGGCGAGGTCGCCTCGGGGTGGCCCTTCGCCGGCTCGCTCGGGTCGCTGTGCGGCACATAGGCCAGCGTGACGCCCTGGGCCTGCGTGGAGACGCGGAAGAGCCCGGGGGACTTGGGCGCGTCGAACGGGAAGTCGGCCAGTTCGCCGCGGATGCGGACGTGGGTGTTGAGCGCCTCACCGGCCAGCAGCGCGCGGGCCAGGTAGCTGCGCGTGTTGGGCATGCCCTGCGGGATGTAGCGGGCGATGCGGGTGGCGTCCACCCGCTGGGTTGCGTGGCCGGTCAGGTCCAGAAAGCCGGCCGTCGTGGCGCCGGCCGGGCGTTTCCACAGCACTTCGAAGTCGCCGCTCAGGTCGGGCGTCTGCAGTTGCAGTTCGCGCAGCCTGATCTGCACGTCGCCGGCCGAGCGGCCGCCAGGGCGGGGCAGCTGCCAGCTCAGTTGCGTGGACAGCCGCGTGATCGGCAGGTGCGGGTCTTCGAACAGGCCCGGCAGCTCGACTTCGCCTTCGTGCACCGTCAGCCGCGCGCTGCCGCCGCGCTCGGTGGCGTCGAGCGCCAGGCTGGCGCCGTTCAGCCCGGGGCGGCCGATGTGTGGCGCCGGCGCGGGTTTGGCGGCGATGGCCAGGCCGTCGATCTGCGCGCGGACCCGGTAGCTGGCGGGCGTGTCCAGCGGCCCCTGCCACTGGCCCGACAGCCCGCTCAGCACGCCGCGCGGCTCCAGCTCGGCCAGCAGCTGGTGGGTTCGCTCGCCCAGCGGCAGGCGCTGGCCGATCTGGGCCATCAGCGCGAAGTCCAGGCGTTGCGCGCTGACCTCGCCGCCCAGCACCTTGTCGCCCGCGCCGAGCTGCAGCGACACGCCCCAGTCGGAGCGCGGCCAGACGACGCCGTCGCCGCTGACGAAGCCGAGCTGGTGCGCCTGCAGCGACAGCCGGTCCTGACTGCGGGCCAGGTCCAGCCGGCCCTCGATGTGGTCCAGGTCCAGCTCGGGGGCGGACGCCAGCAGCCGCAGCCGCACGGCGCGCAGCGCCAGGTCCAGCGTCGCGCCCACCGCCTCGCCGTCGCGGATCTGGCCCCAGGCCCGCACGGCACCGTCACCCTCGCTGAGCTGGAAGGGCAGGTCCACGTGGCGGCGCAGCTGGCGCAGGTCGGCGCGCGGCAGCTCGGCGTAGAGGTCGCCGCTCCAGTACTGGAATTCGGCCGGGCGCTTCAGCACGCTCTGCCGGAACTGCCCGCGCAGCGTGAAACGCCGGCCCCAGTCCGCCGGCGGCGTCGCGTCCAGGCGCAGCTGGTGGCGGCGCAGGCTGTTGCGCATGATGAAGTTCAGGTCCGACAGCTCCAGCGGCTGGGCCTCGGCGCGCTTTTCGTCGACCCAGCGCACGCGGCCGGCCATGATGGCCAGCTCGGGCTGGCTGAACAGCCAGTCCAGCCCGGCCTCGGTGGTGCCGGTGTCGGCGCGGCCGGCGTCGTCCAGCCCCATGCCGCCGACGAAGAGGCGGCCGCTGATATCGCGGCGGATGACGAGCTCCGGCTTGTCGATGAGCAACTGCGAGAAGCGCGGCTGCAGCACCACCAGCGACTGCGCCGACAGCACCGCCGTCACGCGCGGCAGCGTCAGCGCCGGGCGGCCGTTGATGTCCAGCACGCGCACGTCACCCAGCTCCATGCGCGGCATCCAGCCACCGGATTCGACCTGCAGGCGGCCGATGCGGAGTTCTACCCCCAGAGCCTTTGAGGCTTCCTTTTCCAGCCAGGGACGCCATTCATTGGCGTGCGGGAGAATGGCCCAGTGCAGTACGGACCACGCCACCACGCCCAGTGCCCACAGGATCGCCAGCAGCAGCAGCGCCCAGCGCAGCGTGTGCCAGCACAGCCGGATGTGCCAGCGTGCGGCGCGGGTGCAATGGTGAAGGGCGGCCGAGTAGAAGGCAGGCACGTTGTCTTGAGGCACGTGGAGAACCGGGATCGGCCGGCGGGCAATCTAGCACAGGGTCATGAGCGAACTGTTTCCTGTTTTTGCTGAACACAGCCGGTATGTGCAACGTGTCCGCCGCCGCTATGCGGCGGAGTTGTCGCGGCTGCCGCCCGGGCTGCCGGATCGCGCCGTCATCGACGCACTGATCGAGCAATTGCTCACGGATCGGCCGCTGGCCAGCGCCTTGCGCGTGGCCCGCCACCTGGTGCTGGAGCGGCTGGCGGTGCTGGACATCGAGCAGGGCGCCAGCGTGTCGGATGTCACGCTGGCCATGACCCACCTGGCCGAGGTGACGCTGGACCGCGCGCTCGGCGCGGCACGCAGCGAACTCGACGAGGTGCACGGCGCGCCCCGCACGGCGGCCGGGGCGGACATCGCCTTCTGGGTCATCGGCATGGGCAAGCTCGGCGCGCGCGAGCTGAACGTGTCGTCCGACATCGACCTTATCTACGTCTACGAGGACGACGGCGAGACCCAGGGCCCGCGGCCGATCAGCGCGCACGAGTATTTCTCCAACGTGGCCCGGCGGCTGTATGCGCTGATCGGCGAAGTGACCGACGACGGCCAGGTCTTTCGCGTCGACCTGGCGCTGCGCCCCAACGGCAAGAGCGGCCCGCCGGTGGTGAGCCTGGCGATGCTGGAGGAATACTTCCTCGTGCAGGGGCGGGAGTGGGAGCGCTTCGCGTGGCTGAAGAGCCGCGTGGTGGCGCCGCTGGCAGGCATGGGCTCGCCCGCTGACCCGCGCACGCTGGCGCTGCGCGATCTCGTCGCCCCTTTTGTCTACCGCCGCTATCTCGACTACGGCGTGTTCGAGGGGCTGAGGCAGCTGCACGGCAAGATCCGCAGCGAGGCCAAGGCGCGTGCCGCCGGCCGCCCGGAGCGCGCCAACGACGTGAAGCTGTCGCGCGGCGGCATCCGCGAGATCGAGTTCATCGTGCAGTTGCTGCAGGTGGTGCGCGGCGGGCAGTTCCCCGAGATCCGCACGCGCTCGACCGTCAAGGCGCTGGGCCGGCTGGCCGAGCGCGGGCTCATGAAGGCGGAGACGGCGCAACGGCTCACCGATGCTTACGTTTTTCTGCGTCGTGTGGAGCACCGCATCCAGTTCCTGGACGACCAGCAGACCCACTGCCTGCCGCAGGCCGACGCCGACCTGGCGTGGATCGCCGCGTCGCTGGGCCTGAAATGCTGGCGCGCCGACGCGCCGCCGGACGCGGCGAATACCGGCCAGGCGCCGGGCGCAGACCCCTGGGGGGCCGATGCCTGCTGCGAGCTGTTCGAGCAACTGGGCGAAGTGCGCGAACTGGTGGCGACGGAATTCGATGCGCTGCTGCACGGCGCTCCGCCGGGCGGCGCCTGCAAGGGCGGCCAGTGCGGTGGCCCGAAGCCGACGGTGGATGGCGAGGACTTCCTGCAGCGCCTGCCCCCCGCGCTGGCGACGGCGGTGCGGGCGCTGGCCGAGACGCCGCGCGTCCAGGGCTTGCGGGAGGAGTCGCGCCAGCGGCTGGCCAAGCTGTTCTACCGCGCCGCGCAGGCGGTGCAGGCCGAGGAGTGCTCGCTCGACGCGGCGGTGCGCTTCGTCGACTGGGTCGAGCCGCTGCTGCGGCGCGAGAGTTATCTGGCGCTGCTGGTCGAGCGCCCGGCGGTGCAGGCACGGCTGCTGCGGCTGCTGGGCCTGGCGCGCTGGCCCATGCGCTACCTGATGCAGCATCCCGGCGTCATCGACGAGCTGGCCGACCCGCTGCTGCTGCAGGCCCGCTTCGACCGCGACGCCTTCCTGGCGGACCTGCGTGACCGCGAACAGGGCTGGGCACGCAGCGGCCAGGCGGACGAGGAGTCGTTGCTGGACACGCTGCGCCGCGCCCACCATGCGGAGGTCTTTCGCACGCTGGTGCGCGACGTCGAGGGCTGCCTCAGCGTCGAGCAGGTGGCCGACGACCTCTCGTCGCTCGCCGACGCCGTGCTGCAGATCGCCATTGCCTGGGCCTGGGCCAGGTTCGCCAAGGCCCACCGCCCGCAGCCCCGGCTGGCGGTCATCGCCTACGGCAAGCTGGGCGGCAAGGAGCTGGGCTACGGCGGCGACCTGGACGTGGTGTTCGTCTTCGACGACGACGATGAGAACGCCAGCGAGATCTACGGCGGCTTCGTGCGCCGGCTCATTAACTGGCTGACGCTGCGCACGGCGGCCGGTGAGCTGTTCGACATCGACACCGCGCTGCGGCCCAACGGCAACTCGGGGCTGCTGGTCACGTCGCTGGCCCACTTCGAGGCCTACCAGACCGGCCGCGGCAGCAACACCGCCTGGACCTGGGAACACCAGGCCATCACACGCGCGCGCTTCTGCGCCGGTGACCCGAGCCTGGCCGAACGCTGCGAGGCCGTGCGCCGCCAGGTGTTGACGGCGCCGCGCGACGCCGAGGCGCTCAAGCGCGAGGTGCAGGCCATGCGCGAGAAGGTGCGCTCCGCCCGGCCGGTGAGGAACGGGCTCTTCGACGTGAAGCACAGCGAGGGCGGCATGATGGACGTGGAGTTCGCCGTGCAATACCTCGTGCTGGCGCATGCCGCGGCGTACCCGGGCCTGCAGGACGACCTCGGCAACATCGCGCTGCTGCGCTTGGCGCAGAGCTTCGGGCTGTTGCCGGCGGGGGTGGGCGAGGCGGCGGCCACGGCCTACCGCGAGCTGCGCCGCGTGCAGCACAAGGCCAGGCTCAACGAGGAATCGACGGCGCTGGATGTTGCCGCGTGCGCGCCGCTGCAGCCGCATCGCGAGGCCGTCAGGGCGCTCTGGCAGGCCGTGTTTGGCTAGGCGCGCCGCGACCTGCTGGCTGCTGCTGTGCGCCGCGTTCGCGGTGCTGTCGCTGCTCGTCGCCGTGCTGCCGTCGGACCGGCTCGATTGGCGGCCCACCCACTTGGCCGCCGAGCCGTGGCGCGTCGTCACGGCGGCCTTCGTGCATCTCTCGCTCACGCATCTGGCGGCCAACCTGGCCGGCTGTGCGGTGCTGGCCTTGCTGGGCTGGCGGGCCGACCTGGGCCGGCGCGATGTGGCCGCCGCGCTCGCCGCCCTGCCGCTCACGCAACTCGGGCTGCTGCTGCGGCCCGACCTGCTGCGCTATGCCGGGTTGTCGGGCGTGCTGCACGCGCTGGTTGCCATTGCCGTGCTGACGCTGCTGACGCGACGCGGCCGCGACCCGCTGATCGGTGCCGCCATCGCGGCCGGGCTCCTGCTCAAGCTCGTGACGGAGCATCCGCTGGGGCCGGCCCTGCGCCCCACGCCGGGCTTTGATTTCGCCGTGGCGCCCTTTGCGCATCTGAGTGGTGTGATGGCGGGCGTGGCCGGCTGGGGGCTGGTGCGCCTGTGGGCGGCGCTCGCGGCCCATCGCCGCCTCAACAGCGCCTGACCGCGGGCGAGCCGGCGCCAGGCCCGAGAATGCACGGCGGGCGGCGCGCCCTTGCAGGCCCGTGTTCAAGACCAGGAAAGAGAGAACGACGATGGGACGTGAAGCCCTTTGCACCGCCCGTGTGGGCGCCGAGACCGCCGAGGCCACCGCCCTGCTGGAGTCCACCACCGTCGTGCTGCGCGGTGCGCTCAAGCGCAAGTGGGACATCGCGGCGCTGCAGAACCTGCGTGTCGACGGCGACGAGCTGCGCTTCGAGGCCGCCGACGAGGCGGTCGCGCTGGGGCTGGGCGAGAAGGAGGCCGGCAAGTGGCTGACCAAGCTGCAGACGCCGCCGCCCACGCTGGCCGCCAAGCTGGGCGTCAGCGCCGAGAACCCGGCGCTGCTGATCGGCCCCACCGTCGGCACGCTGGACCCGGCGCTCGCCGAGGCGCTCTCGCATGGCCTGACCGGCAACGTGAAGGCGGCACGCATGCTGGTGGCCGTCATCAGCAAGCCCGGCGAGCTGGAGCGCATGGCCGACTTCCACGCGACGATGCTGTGCAAGACCGTCTGGGTGGTGCACCAGAAGGGCCGTGATGCTTTCCCGTCCGACGCCGAGATCCGCATCGAACTGCGCAGCCGCGGCTACGTGGACAACAAGACCAGCGCGGTGTCGGACAAGCTGACGGCGACACGGTACGTCAGGCGCTGAGGCGCTGGTCGCGTTGCTTGGCTGCGCTGCCTTCCAGCGGTTGGCGGAGAAGACGGAGAAGACGGGGAAGACCTGCGGCTGCCAGGGCAGGCTGGCGGCCCGATCGCATCGGTCCCAGGGCTGGCTTAGGGCCTGGCGCGGCGTTGACGGCCCTCTAAACTGAGTGCCTCATCACCGCCGGGAGTCGTTGCCATGATGTCCTCGCGCCTGTTGCTGATCACGCTCGTCACCGTGCTGGCCGGGCCGGTGCTGGCCCAGCCCCCGTTGCCGGCCGATGGAGAGGCCCGCGTCATCGTGCGCTTCAAGCCGCAGGCTGGCAGCGTGCGCGCCAAGGCCATGGGTGCGAATGCCAGCCGCGCCGAGGCGCACGAGGTGGCGCAGGCGCGGGCCACTGCGTTGGGTGGGCGGGCCGGGCGGGTGTTGACCGCCGGCCGCAGCCTCGACGAGCGCACGCATGTCGTCACGGCGCACGGCTTGTCGGCGGCGCAGCTTGCGCAGCAACTGGCGGCCGACCCCGAGGTGGAGCTCGCCGTGGTGGACCAGCGGCGCAAGCACCTGGCGCTGCCCAACGACCCGCTGTTCGGCGGCGAGTCGCCCAGCGCCGAGACCAGCTCCCCCGGCATGCAGGACCGCGTCATCGACCAGTGGTACCTGAAGAAGCCGGGCGGCGCCTTGAACCCGGCCGTCGTGTCCAGCATCAACGCGCCGGCGGCCTGGGATATCACGCCCGGGTCTTCCGGCGTCGTCATCGCGGTGCTGGACACCGGCGTGCGCCTGGATCACCCGGACCTGGCCGGCCAGTTCGTCAGCGGATACGACTTGATCGGCTTCGACAGCCCGGCCAGCATCGCCACGGTGATTGCCAACGATGGCAACGGGGCGGACGCGGACCCCGCCGACCCCGGCGACTGGGTCACGTCCGCCGAGGTGGCGGCCGGCTCGCTCGGCAGCACCTGCACGGCAGACGACGTGGCCGGCAGTTCATGGCACGGCACGCGCGTGTCCGGCCTGCTCGCGGCGGTGGCGAACAACGGGCTCGGCATGGCCGGCGTCGGCCGGTTCAAGCTGCTGCCGGTGCGCGTGCTGGGCAAGTGCGGGGGCTACGACAGCGACATCATTGCCGGCATGAAGTGGGCCGCCGGCATCGCCATGCCGGGCCTGCCGACCAACGTGAACAAGGCCAAGGTGCTCAACCTCAGCCTGGGCGGCAGCGGCAGCTGCAGCGCGCTCTATGGGGAGGCGATCGCACAGGTGAACGCGGCCGGCGCCGTCGTCGTGGTGGCGGCGGGCAACTCCGAGGGCATGGCCGTGGGCGCGCCCGGCAATTGCGCCAACGTCATCACGGTGGCGGCGCTGCGGCATGTGGGCACACGGGCCGGGTTTTCCAGCGTGGGCACCGACGTGTCGATCGCCGCGCCGGGCGGCAACTGCGTGAATGCCGGCACCAGCCAGCCCTGCCTCTACCCCATGGTCAGCACGACCAACAGCGGCACGACGACACCGGTGGCTGCAGACGACGCCTACACGGGCAGCAAGCCGTCGGTCGGCACGAGTTTCGCCACCCCCATCGTCAGCGGCATCGTGGGCTTGATGGCTTCGGTGCGGCCGGGCCTCACCGCGGCGGAGGCGGCCGACATCCTCAAGCGCACCGCGCGCCCGTTCCCGTCGAGTGGTGAGCCCGGGCTGCTGCAGTGCCAGGCGCCGAGCGGCGTGGCCCAGGGCGAGTGCTACTGCACCACCACCACCTGCGGCGCGGGCATGGCGGATGCGGCCGGGGCGGTCGCGAGGGCGCTGGAGCTCAGTGGCGGTGCGCTGCTGCTGACCGAGTCGCCGGCCCGCAGTCTGCAGAGCGGCCAGACGCTGACCTTGACGGCGAGCGCCATCGGCCTGCCGAGCAACCGCGCCATCGTCTCCACGGCGTGGGTGGTCGTGGCGAGCGGCGGCATCGTCGGCAGCTTCGCGTCGTCCAACACCACCAGCGCGACCATCGTTCCCACGGGCGGCGGCACCTTCACCGTGCGCGCCGATGCCACCGACAACCTCGGCACCGTCTATCACCAGACCGCCACGGTCAACGTGACCGGGTCGGCGCCGACGAGCGGGACGACGACGGAGACCTCCTCGTCGGGCGGCGGCGGGGGCGCGGTGAGCGCCGTCTGGCTGGCGTGGCTGACGCTGGCGGCACTGGGCTTGCCGCGCCAGCGCACCAGGCGGTCAGCTGGACGCCGCTGAAGCGGCTGATGTGGCCGTTGCCGGCGCGCAGGCCTTGAAGCCGGCCGCCAGGGCCGGGTCCTTGCTGCCCTTGAGCCGGCCGGTGAGCAGGCCGTCGGCCTGGGTGACGACCAGCGTGTAGCGGGCTTGCGGCGCCTTCAGCGTCAGCACGCGCAGCCCCTTCAGGCCGCGGCGGTCCAGCGCGGCTGCCTCGGCGGCGGCTTCGGCCTCGCTGGGGTGGCGGCTGAGCACGAAGGCCGGCTGCTCGGCGGGCAGGCCGTCCAGCGGCTCGAACGGGATGCGCAGCTGCTTGTAGGTGGCTTCCTTGCGGGCGCGGAACTCGGGGTCGGCGAGCTTGATGGTGGCCACCACCCACACGCCGGGCAGGTCGGCGCTGCGCTGCTGGAACTCGGCGCCGGCGTTCTTCAGTGCCGTTTGTGCAGCGGTCAGCGCGGCGTCGGTGTCCAGCGGGCCGAGTTCCAGGCAGCTGAACTGGGCGAGCGCGGCCACGGCGCTGGCGCCCAGCGGCTGGATGCGCTCGGGGTGCTGCTGGTTCTCGACCCGCTGCGGCTCGTGGCCTGCGTGGGCCGGCAGACCCGTCACGCTGTCGAGCCAGCCCTGGGACCAGACGAAGAACAGCCCGTTGGCTGCCAGCAGCAGGATCACGACGAGGCGCATCAAGGGGACTTCTCCAATCGCAGACTCAGCTCGCCGGCACTGATGGCCACAGGACCGGTGGGGGTTTCGAGCAGCAGTTCGCCGCGCAGCGTCACGCCACGGGCGATGCCCAGCTGTTCGCCGACGCGCACGCGCTCGCCGGCCGTGAGGTCACGCCGCGCGAAGGCGGCCTGCCAGGGCGCAAAGCCCAGCGTCTGGAAATCCGCCAGCAGCGCGCGCAGCGCCGGCGCCAGGCGGTCCAGCGTGGTGGCGGCGGTGGCGGTGGGGTCCAGCGTGGCCAGCGCGGCGTGGCCGCTGGCGAAGGCCTGGCGGTCGGCCTCGGGGGGCAGCGGCTGCAGGTTCAGGCCGATGCCGATGACGACACCGCGCAACTGGCCCGGCAGCGGCACGGTCTCGATGAGGATGCCGCCCAGCTTGGCGCCGTCCAGGAACAAGTCGTTGGGCCACTTCAGGCGGATGCGCTCGGCCGATGGGTCCAGCACCTCGGCCACCGTGCAGCCCACCGCCAGCGACAGGCCTGACAGATCCAGCTCGGCCGGCAGCGGCAGGGCCAGCGAGAAGGTCAGGGCGGCGCCTTCCTGGGCAGGCTGGCTCTGCCAGGCGCGGCCCAGGCGCCCGCGGCCGGCCGTCTGGCGCGTGGCCGACAGCAGCAGCGGGCCGCCGCCTTCACGCAGATGCTGCAGCGCGTCGGTGTTGGTCGAGCCGCATTCGTCGAGGTGGCGCCGCTCCATCGTGTCAGCGTCGCTTGGGCGCCAGCATCGTGCCGCGGCAGGTGGCCGCGCCGCACCAGCAGGCGAACTGCTTCTTGACCTTGGCCGTGTGGCGCTCGTCCAGCACCAGGCCGTAGTCGTAGAACAGCTCCTCGCCGGGCTCGATGTCGCGCAGCGCGTGGATGAACACGCGCCCGTCCACCTCGTCGGCCTCGCAGTTGGGCTCGCACGCATGGTTGATCCAGCGCGAATCGTTGCCGCCGTACAGCGCGTCGATGACGAGGCCGCCGTCGAGGTGGAAGTAGAACGTGTGGTTGGGCTGCGCCGGGTCGTGGGGGTGGCGGTCTACCGCCACGTCCCAGGTGATGCGCTCGCCGGTGTACTCGATGATCTTGGTGCCCGCCGCGATCGGCGCCACCGCATAGACGCCCCGGCCGTGCACGCCGGAATCTCGGACCTCGATCTTGCGGCGGGGGGTTTTAGGCGTCATCGGCGCTGTGGTACGGTGATTTCATGGGTGCGCGCGTGCGTGGGCATGCGCGCGAGGCCCGGATTGTAGGCAGGGGATTTGGTGTCCCCGGCCGGGAAGAACGAAGAGACAGACCTGATGAGCAAGACACTGATCATTGCGGAGAAGCCCTCCGTCGCGCAGGACATCGTGCGGGCGCTGACTCCCGTGGCCGGCAAGTTCGACAAGCACGACGATTACTTCGAGAACGAGCAGTACGTCGTCAGCTCCGCCGTGGGCCACCTCGTGGAGATCGCCGCTCCCGAGGAGTTCGACGTCAAGCGCGGCAAGTGGAGCTTTGCCAACCTGCCGGTGATCCCGCCGCACTTCGATCTCAACCCCATCGACAAGAACAAGGGGCGGCTCAACGCGCTGACCAAGCTGATCCGTCGCAAGGACGTGACGGCGCTCATCAACGCCTGTGACGCGGGCCGCGAGGGCGAGCTGATCTTCCGTCTGATCGAGCAGTACGCGCAGCCGGCCAAGGGCAAGCTCAACAAGCCTATCCAGCGGCTGTGGCTGCAGTCCATGACCCCTGCGGCCATCCGCGAGGGCTTCGAGAAGCTGCGCAGCGACGAGCAGATGCTGCCGCTGGCCGACGCCGCCCGCTGCCGCTCCGAGGCCGACTGGCTGGTGGGCATCAACGGCACGCGCGCGATGACGGCCTTCAACTCGCGCGACGGCGGTTTCTTCCTGACCACGGTGGGCCGCGTGCAGACGCCGACGCTGTCGGTCGTCGTGGAGCGCGAAGAGAAGATCCGCAAGCACGTCGCCCGCGACTACTGGGAGCTGCGCGCCAACTTCGACGCCCAGGCCGGCCAGTACGAGGGCAAGTGGTTCGACCCGGCGTGGAAGAAGAACGACGACGCCGAGCGCCGCGCCGACCGGCTCTGGACGCAAGCCCAGGCCGACGAGATCGCCAAGGCGGTGCTGGGCCAGCCGGCCGTGGTGACGGAAGAGAGCAAGCCCAGCACGACGAGCTGCGGCGGCCTCTACGACCTGACGACGCTGCAGCGCGAGGCCAACTCGCGCTTCGGCTTCTCGGCCAAGACGACGCTGTCCATCGCGCAGGCGCTGTATGAGAAGCACAAGGTGCTGACCTACCCGCGGACGGACTCGCGCTTCCTGCCCGAGGACTACCTGGCCGTGGCCAAGGACACGGCCAAGATGCTGGCGCAGGAAGACCTGCCCGGCCCGCTGGCGGCGCTGTCGCAGCACGCGGCCAAGGCCCTCAAGGAGGGTTACATCAAGCCGACGAAGAAGGTCTTCGACAACGCCAAGGTGTCGGACCACTTCGCCATCATCCCGACGCTGCAGGCGCCCAAGGCGCTGACCGAGGTGGAGGCCAAGCTCTACGACATGGTCGTCAAGCGCTTCCTGGCGGTGTTCTTCCCGCCGGCGGAGTTCCTGGTCACGACGCGCATCTCCAAGGTTCTGGACAAGCATCACTTCCAGACCAACGGCAAGGTGCTGGTGAAGCCGGGCTGGCTGGCCGTCTACGGCAAGGACGTGGACGACGAGGACGCCAACCTCGTGCCGGTGCAGCCGAACGAGGTCGTGCGCACCGAGAGCGTGGACGTCAAGGCGCTGCAGACCAAGCCGCCCGCCCGCTACACCGAAGCGACGCTGCTGAGCGCCATGGAAGGCGCCGGCAAGCTCATCGACGACGATGAGCTGCGCGAGGCCATGGCCGAGAAGGGCCTGGGCACGCCGGCCACGCGCGCCGCCACCATCGAAGGCCTGATCACCGAGAAATACATGCTGCGCGAAGGCCGCGAGCTGATCCCGACGGCCAAGGCCTTCCAGCTGATGACGTTGCTGCGCGGCCTGGAGGTGGAAGACCTGACCAAGCCCGAGCTGACCGGCGACTGGGAGTCCAAGCTCGCCGCGATGGAGAAGGGCAAGCTCAAGCGCGAGCAGTTCATGGCCGAGATCGCGGCAATGACCGAGAAGATGGTCGCCAAGGCCAAGGGCTATGACCGCGACACCATCCCCGGCGACTACGCGACGCTGAAGGCCCCGTGCCCCAAGTGCGGCGGCATCGTGCGCGAGAACTACCGCCGCTTCACCTGCAACGGCAAGAGCGGTGGCGGCGACGACGCCTGCGGCTTCAGCATCGGCAAGATCCCCGGCGGCCGCAGCTTCGAGCTGGCCGAGGTGGAGACCTTCCTGCGGGACAAGAAGATCGGCCCGCTGGAGGGCTTCCGCTCCAAGGCGGGTTGGCCGTTCACGGCCGAGCTGGCGCTGGTCTACGACGACGAGATCGCCAACTGGAAGCTGGAGTTCGACTTCGGCGAGGACGCCAAGAAGGCCGAGAACGATGGCGAGCCGGTGGACTTCTCCGCCCAGCAAAGCCTGGGCGCCTGCCCCAAGTGCCAGGGCCATGTCTACGAGCACGGCGCCAACTACGTCTGCGAGCACTCGGTGGGCGAGAAGGTGACCTGCGACTTCAAGACCGGCAAGGTCATCCTGACCCAGCCTATCGAGCCAGCCCAGGTGACCAAGCTGCTGGCCGACGGCAAGACCGACCTGCTCGAGAACTTCGTCTCCAACAAGACGCGGCGCAAGTTCAAGGCCTTCCTGGCTTACGACAAGAAGGAAGGCAAGGTCGTGTTCGAGTTCGAACCGCGCGCCGGCAAGCCGGCTGGCAAGGCCGCGCCGGCCAAGAAGGCTGCAGCCCGGAAGACGGCTGCGGCCAAGGGCTGATTGCGCCTATGCTCGTCCTTGACGCCCCGTCGGCGGGTCAAAGGGAGCGCGGATGGCCTGGCCGCCGTTGAGCATCGGCATACAGACGCGCCTGACGGCGGGCATCGCCCTGGTGGTGAGTCTGCTCGTGCTGGCGGTCGGCTGGAGCTGGACGTCCTACGAGGAGGACGAGCTCATGCAGGCGCTGCGGCAGCGCGAGGACCGCATGGCCGGGCTGATTGAGCGCGGCTTTGCCGGGCCGATCTGGAACCTCGACCACGTGGCCATCGAGAACCTGCTGGACGCCGTCATGGCCGACCCCGAGGTGCATGCCATCGAGCTCAAGGGCCTGGGGTTGCGCGGCGGTCAGGGGCATCGCGAACGCGACCATCCGCCGGTGGGGCCACTGCGGCGTGAGTTCCCCATTCACTACCAGGCCTCGGCCGAAGCCACCGGCGCGCCGATCGCCTCGGCCGTGCTGACCTTCACCCGGGGCCGCGTCGATGAGCAGATCCGCCGCACGCGGCTCTTTGTCGTCGAACTGCTGGCGGTCGTGCTGGTGGGCAGCATCGTCGCGACCTCGCTGCTGGTGCACTGGCTGGTGCGCCGGCCCGTCGCCCGGCTGGGCGCGCTAGCCCAGCGCGTGGCCGCGGGCGACCTGGGCGCGCAGGAGCAGGTCGAGCGCCGCGACGAGATCGGTGAGCTGACGACGCGCTTCAACGCCATGAGCCTGAAGCTGCGCAGTGCGGCCGACCAGGTGCAGCTCAGCTCCCAGGGGCTGCGTGCCAGCGAGGCGCGCTACCGCAGCCTGTTCGAGAACGCGACCGAAGGCATCTTCCAGGCGGACGCGCAGGGGCGGGTGCTCGGCATGAACCGCGCCTTGACGCAGATGCTGGGGCTGGGCACGAACAGCCTGGTGGGGCGCCGGCTGCGCGAGGTGACGGGGTTGCGGCGCGACGAGATGCTGCGCGTCGTGAAAGTGCTCAACGAGCAGGGCAAGATCCAGCAGGCGCAACTGCAGCTGCGCGGCGCCGCCGGGCGGCCGCTGTGGGTGGAACTCAGCGCGCACTGGGTGGAGGGCGAAGGCGGCCAGCGGCGCATCGAAGGCATGGTCAGCGACATCTCGCTGCGCCGCCAGGCCGAAGCCGAGCTGACGCGCCACCGCGACCACCTCGAAGACCTGGTGGCCGACCGCACGGCCGAACTCAGCGAGGCCAAGCTGCGGGCCGAGGCCGCCAACCAGGCCAAGGGCCGGTTCCTCGCAACGATGAGCCACGAGTTCCGCACGCCGCTCAACGCCATCCTCGGCTTTGCGCAGCTGATGCAGATGGACCCCAGCATGCCCGTGCCGCAGCAGGCGCGGCTGCAGCTGATGCGTGACTCGGGCCTGCATCTGCTGGAACTCATCAACGACGTGCTGGACATGGCCGCCATCGAGGCTGGCAAGGTGATCCTCAAGCCCATGCCGGTGGACTTGCGCGCGCTGCTGGAGATGGCCAGCGACAACGTGCGACTGAAGGCCGAGCAGAAGCAGCTGGCCTTTGCCGTCGACATCGACCCGCGCCTACCGGTCCAGGTGTTGGCGGATGGCCAGCGGCTGCGTCAGGTGTTGCTGAACTTGCTGTCCAACGCCGTCAAGTTCACCGACGGCGGCGCGGTCAGCCTCACGGCCTGTGTCGTCGACCCGCCGGTGCCCGGCCAGGTGCGTGTGTACTTCAGCGTCATCGACAGCGGCATCGGCATGACGGCGGCCCAGCAGGCGCGGCTGTTCCAGGCCTTCGAGCAGGTGTCCGAGGACTCGCGGCACCTGGGCGGCACGGGCCTGGGCCTGTCCATCAGCCAGCAGCTCGTCAAACTGATGGGCAGCCAGATCGTCGTGCAGAGCACCGCCGGGCAGGGCAGCCGGTTCAGTTTTGAGTTGAGGTTGCCACTCGCGTGACTGTGAGCCCCTCGTCCAATCGCGCGGCGCTGAACGCGCGCGCACCTGACCGACGCGGGCCGGCTTGGGAGCGGCCCGGCGCTCTGTCCGCAAAACACTGAGATGACCTGGGCCATTGCGTTCAAGCTGCTGGCCATCCTGGTGGCCGTGGCCAT
Source organism: Pelomonas nitida (assembly GCF_043555975.1). NCBI lineage: Bacteria > Pseudomonadati > Pseudomonadota > Betaproteobacteria > Burkholderiales > Sphaerotilaceae > Roseateles > Pelomonas nitida. Next base: position 83,713 of record NZ_JBIGIA010000011.1, read on the forward strand.
CGGCTGGGCAGTGGGGCGCATGCGCTGGCTGGGCGGCGGCGCGGCGGGCAGCGACGGCGACCCCGCCCGCGTGCTGGGCAACGCGGCCTTCTACATCTTCGTGCCCGCGCTGCTGTTCCGCACGACGGCGCGGCTGGACACGGCGGCACTGCCCTGGGCCTTCCTGTTCGCCTTCTTCGTGCCGGTGCTGGTGCTGGTGGCGTTCATCTACCTGTTCGAGCGCTGGCGGCTGCGGCCGGGCGAGCCGGTCACGCTGCCCAGCGTCAAGGCCATCACGGCGGGGTTCGGCAACACGCTGCAGGTGGGCGTGCCGGTGGCGGCCGGCGTGTTCGGCGAGCAGGGGTTGGCCATCCACATCGCCGTCGTCAGCCTGCACTCGCTGACCATCCTGACGCTGCTGACCGCGCTCGTGGAGCTGGACGTGGCGCGCGGCCGCAGTTCGCGGTCCTTCCGTTCCACGCTGGTGCAGACGGTGCGCAACACCGTCATCCACCCCGTCGTGCTGCCGGTGCTGGCCGGCCTGACCTGGAACGCGACGGGCTGGCCGCTGCCTGCCGTGCTCGACGAAGTGCTGCAGAACCTCGGCACGGCCGTCGTGCCGCTGTGCCTGACACTGATCGGCATGTCGCTGGCCTATTACGGCTGGCCGCGCTCGTGGCGGGGGCTGTCGGGGCTGGTGTCGGCCAAGCTGCTGCTCATGCCGGCTGTCGTCTTCGGCATCGCGCACTGGCTGCTGGGCCTGCAGGGCCTGCCGCTGGCCGTCATCGTCATGCTGGCCGCGCTGCCCACGGGCTCCAACGCGCTGATCTTCGCGCAGCGCTACCGCACGATGGAGCCGGAAGTCACCGCCGCCACGGTGCTGTCCACCGTGCTCTACGTCGGCACGGCGCCGATCTGGCTCGCGCTGCTGGCCTGGATCTCGCCATGGTGAAAGCGGCCGCCGGCTGACCTCACGCGCCTACCCACATGCCGCGCGCCCCCATTCGATGCATCACTGTCAGGACTTGAAGCCCATGAATGCTCCCGCCCCTCGCCGACTCGTCACGTTGCTGGCCCTGGCCGGCGCGCTGTCCCTGCCCGCCTGGGCCGCTCCCGCCGCTGCCGTGGCGCCGCAGGGCGCCGTCAGCGCGGAGGCCGGCCGGCTCGCCATCCGCCACGAGAAGTTCACGCTGACCAATGGCTTCGAGGTCATCCTCGTCGAGGACCATCGCCTGCCGCTGGTGGCTTTCAACCTGTGGGTGCACGCCGGGCCGCGCAACGAGGCCAAGGGGCAGACAGGCTTTGCCCACCTCTTCGAGCACCTGATGTTCGCCGGCAGCCGCCACGTGCCGCGCGGTGAGTTCGACAAATTCGTCGACGCCGCCGGGGGCACCGACGCCAACGGCTCCACCAACTTCGACCGCACGAACTACTTCTTCACGCTGCCGTCCAATCAGCTCGCCATGGGCCTGTGGCTGAAGGCCGACATGCTGGGCTGGATGTTCGACGAGATCGACGCCGTGTCGCTGGCCAACCAGCAGGACGTCGTGCGCAACGAGCGCCGCCAGAGCGTCGAGAACCGCCCCTACGGCGTCGTCGAGGAGGCCGCCTACCAGGCGCTGTTCCCCGAGGGCCACCCCTACCGTGCATCCGTCATCGGCTCGCACGCCGACATCCAGAGCATCCAGCTCAAGGACGTGAAGGACTTCGCCCGCACCTATTACCGGCCCAACAACGCGACGCTGGTGCTGGCCGGCGACTTCGATCCCAAGGAGGCCAAGGCGCTGGTGCAGAAGTACTTCGGCACGCTGAAGGCAGGCCCCAAGCCGCCCGAGGTGCAGGTGGCCACGCCCGAGATCACCGCTGAGCGCCGCCTCGTCGTGACGGACCGCATCGAGCTCGGCCGGCTCAACCTGTCCTGGCACACACCGGCCATGTTCAAGCCCGGGGACGCCGAGCTGGACATCGCGGCCCACGTGCTGGGCGGCGGCAAGGCCAGCCGGCTCTACGGCCTGCTGGTGCGCGACAAGCAGCTGGCGCAGAGCGTGCAGGTCAGCCAGGGCTCGCAGTCGTTGAGTTCGGTGTTCGACATCGAGGTCGTGGCCCGCCCCGGCGCGTCGCTGGACGACATCGAGACGCTTGTCGACGCCGAGATCGAGCGCCTGGCCAAGGAGCCGCCGACGCCCGCCGAGGTCGCGCAGGCCCGCGCCACCATCGAGACGCAGCTGCTGCAGCGCATGGAGAAGGTCACTTCGCTGGCCGACCTCGTCAACCACTACAACCAGATGGCCGGCGACCCCGGCTATGTGGGCCAGGACCTGGCGCGTTATGCCGCGCTGGCGCCGGCCGACGTCAGCGCCACCGTCGCGCGGTACCTGCAGAAGCAACGCCGCGTCGTCGTCATCGCCAAGCCCGGTGAGCAGGTGCTGGCGGCCGAGGTGCCCACCCCGCCCATGCCGACCCAGGTCGCCAAGGGCGAGCGCGAGGCGCTGAACGCGCCGGAGGCCTGGCGCGCCAAGCCGCCCGCGGCGGCCAAGGCCAAGCCGCTGACGCTGCCGGCGGCGCAGAGCTTCACGCTCGCCAACGGGCTGACGGTCATCCACTCGCCCAAGCCGGGCCTGCCGCTCGTCAGCGCCAGCCTCGTGCTGCGCGCCGGCCAGGCGGTGAACCCGGCCGACAAGCCCGGCCTGGCCGGCTTCACGGCGGCCATGCTGCCCGAGGGCACGACGACACGCAGCGCCCAGCAGATCGCCGAAGGCAGCGCGCTGCTGGGGGCCACGCTGACCGCCCAGGCCGGGCCTGAAGAAGCGCGTGTGGATTTCTCGGGCCGCAAGGCGGCCGCCCGGGAGGGCTTCGCGCTGCTGGCCGACCTGGCGCTGCACCCGGCCTTCGCCAACGCCGACATCGAGCGCATCAAGGCGCAGCGCCTGGCCGCGCTGGCGCAACAGCGCGAGCAGGCGCCGCTGCTGGCCAATGCCGTGGGCAACCGCGTCACCTACGGCGAGGGCCATCCGCTCGCCGCCAATGCGCTGGGCACCGAGGCCAGCATCCGGGCCATCGACGCCACCGCACTGCGGGGCTTCTGGCAGGCCCACTACCGGCCGGAGCGCGCGGCGCTGGTCGTCGCCGGCGACCTGAGCGAGGCCGAGCTGCGTGCGCTGGTGGAGCCGCTGTTCGGCGCCTGGCAGGGCGAGGGCGCGGCGCCGGCCGACACGCGGCTGCCGCCCGCCCGGCCGGTGGCGGCGCGCACGGTGCTGGTCGACAAGCCCGGCGCACCGCAGACGGCGCTGGCCGTCGTCGCCCCCGGGCCGTTCGCCGGCGCGCCTGACACGGCCTCGCTGAAGGTCATGAACGCCGCTTTGGGCGGCCTGTTCACCTCGCGCATCAACACGCAGCTGCGCGAGGTCAAGGGCTACACCTACGGCATCTACTCGGGCTACACGCTGGGCCGCGAGCGCGGCCAGTTCGGCATTCGCGGCAGTGTGCGCACCGACGTGACCGGCGCCGCTCTGGTGGACATGTGGAAGGAGATCGAAGGCATGCGTGCCAAGCCCATGGGCGCGGCCGAGCTGAACCGGGTGCGCAATGCGCAGCTGCTGTCGCTGCCGGGCCTGTTCGATACCAACGTCGCCGTCGTCAACGGCTATGCGGGCAACTGGTCCGCCGGCCAGCCGCTCGCGGCCATCACCGACCTGCCGAAGAAGTATGGCGCGGTCACGGCCGCCTCGGCGCTGAAGGCCGCGAAGGAGCGGCTGGACCCGGCCCAGCTCATCGTCGTGGCCGTGGGCGACAAGGCCAAGGTGCAGCCGCAGCTGGAGGCCATCGGCCGCAAGCCGGCGGTGCTCGGTGCCGAAGGCCGGGCCGAGGCGACGTCAGCCGCCCAGTGATTCGTACAGCGCCACGAGCTCCTGCGTGAGCTTGTGGCGCGGGTCGAGGTGGATCATGGGCCGCGACAGCTCGTGCGACTCCTTGACCTTGACGCTGCTGGAGAGATACGGCTCCAGCACGGGCAGGCCCTCGTCCAGCAGTTCCTGCACGACACGCTGCGGCAGCGACGCGCGTGCCTGGAACTGGTTGACGATGATTCCCTCCACATGCAGCTCGGGCGCGTGGTCGGCCTGGATCTCCTGCACGGCTTCCAGCAGCCCATACAGCGCGCGGCGCGAGAAATCGTCGCAGTCGAACGGGATCAGGCAGCCCTGCGCGGCGATCAGCGCCGAGCGCGTGTAGAAGTTCAGCGCCGGCGGGGTGTCGATCCAGATCTCGTCGTAGTCGTCGGCCAGCGCCTGCAGCGCATCGCGCAGCTTGTAGATCTTGTAGCGGCTCTCCAGCTTGCCGTGCAGTTCGTCCAGCGCGGCGCTGGCGGGCATCAGGTGCAGGTGTTCCCACGGCGTCTCGACGATGAATTCGCCGGTGGGCTGCGTGCGCACGCTGAATCGCAGCGTCGATTCGAAGAACTCCGCCGAACCGGGCGGCGTGTCGTCGGCGGCATCGCCCAGCAGATAGCGCGTCGTGTTGCCCTGGCAGTCCAGGTCGATGACCAGCACCCGCTGCCCCTGCGCGGCGGCAATGGCCGCCAGGTTGCTTGTGATCGTGGACTTGCCCACGCCACCCTTCTGGTTGAACACGACTCGCCGCATCGCCGTTTCCTCCTTCGGAATGCGGCGATTGTGCATTGCAGCAATGACGCGTCAACTGCGCGTGACGGGCCCGATGCCGATGGGGTCGGCCAGCCACTGCTCGGTGCCGGCGCGGGCGTGCAGCGCGCGCACGACGGCCATGCCCTGCACGACCTGGCCGAAGGCGGCAAAGCCCTGGCCGTCGGGGTTGCGCCGGCCGCCGAAGTCCAGCTCCGGCTGGTCACCGATGCAGATGAAGAACTCCGCCGTCGCGGTGCCGGGCGCGCCGCGCGCCATCGAGATCGTGCCGTCGCGGTGGCGCAGGCCGGTCTGCTGTGTGGTCTCGTGGGCGATGGGCGGGCGCCGCGGCGGCGCATCGTCCTTGAGGTTCAGGCCCCACTGCACGACCTCGATCTTGTGGGCGTTCTGCGGCTGGTTGGCCAGCGACACCAGGCGATAGACCCAGGCCTTGTCGAGCAGGTGTTGGTCCACATAGGCCAGGTAGTTGGCGACCGTGATGGGGGCGGCAGCGGGGTTCACCTCGATGACGAAGGGTCCCAGCGGGGTGTCCACCCGGGTGCGCACGGTTGTGGCGGCATGGGCCGCCAGCGGCAAGGCGGCGAGCGAGAGCAGATGGCGTCGTTGCATGGCAGTCGTCAGCGGCGGTTGATGTCGGCGAGCGGATGCGCGATGCCGCCATCGCCGTAGGTGCTCACCACCTCGGCGATGACGACCTGGTAGCCCTTCAGCCAGCGCGCCTGGGCCTGCTTGGCCTCGCGGTGGGTGGCATGGGCCATCAGCTGTTGCAGGGCTTCCATCGAATCCCAGTAGTAGACGTTGGAGATCAGCCCGGTCGCCGGGTTCTCCCAGGTCTCCTCGCCGCGGTAGCCGGGGATGGCACGGGCGACCTCGGCAATGCGCGCGTCCAGCGCGTGGAACTCGTCGTCGTAGGTGCCAGCGGCGAAGGTGAAGGTGGCGGTGAACATGTGGTTCACGGGGCCCAGTGCTTGAGCGCTCGTTCGGTCTGCTGTCGGTCGACGAGCCGATCCGTGTCCAGGCACCAGTGCAGGAAGTCCGCGACAACGCGCCTCTGCTCTGTGGAGCAACGGTGTTTGAAGTCCAGCCACGACGGCACAGGCGATTTGGCCCTGCCTGTGTTCGCCAAGGCATCAATCGTGTAGTCGATGACCAGCGAGGTCGACTCCGGATTCCGCAGGCACCAGGCCATGTGGGCCGGGATCGTCTTCAGCAGATCTGGAGCGTTGCCGTGCAGAAGCAAGTGTGCATGCTCTTCGATGTGCGCCTCGTCGTGTCGCCCGGGCTCCAAGGCGAAGAGCTGAACGACCTTGTCCAACAGGGTGGGTGCTTGGACGCTCATGCCCGTGATCCGTCGAACTGGAGCGCCCGCTCGACAAACCGCCGCGGTACCGTCGTCTTCGGCACGCGCACCGGGAACCAGCTGCGGATGTCGCTGTCGATGCCGATGCCGTGCATGAAGTTGTAGAGCCCCTTCTTGAGCCCCTGGCCCAGGCCGTCGTGGTCGGTGGGCGTGGGGTCGATGAAGGCGATGTCGTTCTTGGCGAAGCGGGCGTCGGCCGGCAGGGGTTGCAGCGTGACGCCGTATGCGGCCGGGTTCATGCCCACGGGCGAATGCACCGTGCAGGCGAAACGGTGGAAGAAGCCGCTGTGGATGCAGCCGTTCTCGAACAGCTGGCGCACGTACTCCAGCGCGTCCACGGTGTCCTGTGTCGTCTGCGTCGGGAAGCCATACATCAGGTAGGCATGCACCAGCACGCCCGCGTCGGCGAACGCCTTGGTCACGCGGGCGACCTGCTCGACGCTGACGCCCTTCTTCATCAGCTTCAGCAGCCGGTCGCTGGCCACCTCCAGCCCGCCGGAGATCGCGATGCAGCCGCTGTCGGCCAGCAACTGGCACAGCTCGGGCGTGAAGGTTTTCTCGAAGCGGATATTGCCCCACCAGCTGATGGCCACACCGCGCCGCAGCAGCTCCTCGGCCAGCGCCTTGAGCGCCTTGGGCGGCGCGGCCTCGTCGACGAAATGAAAGCCCGTCTGCCCGGTCTCCGCCACGATGGCCTCGATGCGGTCCACCAGCACCTCGGCCGATGCCGCCTCGTAGCGTGAGATGTAGTCCAGGCTGACGTCGCAGAAGCTGCACTTCTTCCAGTAGCAGCCATGCGCCACGGTCAGCTTGTTCCAGCGCCCGTCGCTCCACAGCCGGTTCATCGGGTTGAGCATGTCCAGCAGCGACAGGTAGCGGTCCAGCGGCAAGCCGTCCCAGGTCGGCGTGCCGACGTCGTCGAAGGGCACATCGGGCTCGACGAAGTTGGTGTACCTGACTTCATGGCCGTCACGCCAGAACGTGCGCACCAGCCGGGTCTTGGAGCGTTTGCCGGCCACGTGCTCCAGCAGCGCCAGCAGCGGCCGCTCGCCGGCGTCCAGCGTCACGTAGTCGACGAACTCGAACAGCCGCGGCTCGCTCAGCTCGCGCAACTCGGTATTCACATAACCGCCGCCCAGCACGGTGACGACCTCGGGCCGCGCGGCCTTGATCGCCTGCGCGATGCGCAGCGCCGCGTAGACCGAGCCGGGGAAGGGCACCGACAGCAGCACGACGTCGGGCCGATGCTGCTCCAGCGCCTCCAGCGTCAGCCGCTGCAGCGTGCGGTCGATCAGATGCGGTGGCTCGGCCAGCGCCTCGGCCAGCGGGTCGAAGTGCGCCTGAGCGGCGGCCAGCTTCTCGGCGTAGCGCACGAACTCGAAGCGCTCGTCCACCGCGTCGCGCAGCACGTCGGCCAGGTCGTTCAGGAACAGCGTCGCCAGGTGGCGGGCGCGGTCCTGCAGGCCCAGGGCGCCGAAGGCCCAGGCCAGCGGGTCTTCGCCTTCCTCGCCGATGTAATGGTCCAGCGACGCGAAGCGTGCGCCCTCGGGCAGGAAGCTGCGCGTGTTGATGCGGTGCGCCAGCGTCGGGTCCTGGCCCTGCAGAAATCGCAGCACGCGCGGCGTGGCGGCCGCGATTGAACTGAACTCACCGTCGAACCAGGCGGTCTGCGGCGTGTGCTTCGCGACGGGCAGCGCCTGGACGGCTTCACGGATCTGCGCGAGCCCGGCGGGAGAAAAGAGTTCCAGCACCAGCGCCAGCGCGAGGTCCACCTGATGCGCGGCGATCTGGCGCGAGCGCAGGAAGCCGGTCAGGTAGGCGGTGGACGGGTAGGGCGTGTTCAGCTGCGTCATCGGGGGGATGACGGCGAGCACGCGGGGCTGATTGGGAGAAGACGAATCCACGGCCGGGATTGTCGAGCACGGTTGCCACGTTGCCCGCCCAGGAGCTGGCAACGCCACGAGGGCCATGGGCCTGGTGCCGGTCAGGACCTGTTCTGCGTGATCCGTGCGCCGACCCGTCTGCCGACCGGAGTCGCCGTCACGCGGTCATCCAGCCCGCCAGCTTCTCCGCAATCATCAAGGTCGGCGACGCCGTGTTGCCGCTGGTGATGGTCGGCATGACGCTCGCATCAGCCACGCGCAGGCCGGCGACGCCGCGCACGCGCAGGCGGGCGTCGACGACGGCACCGGGGTCGTCTTTGCGGCCCATGCGGCAGGTGCCGACCGGGTGGAAGATGGTGGTGGCGATGTCGCCGGCCGCGCGGACGAGTTCGTCGTCGGTCTGGGCCAGCGGGCCGGGGCGGTGCTCCTCGGGCCGGAAGCGGGCCAGCGCCGGCCGGGACATGATCTGCCGCGTCATGCGCAGGCTGTCGGCGGCCACCTTGCGGTCAGCGTCGGTGGACAGGTAGTTGGGCCGGATCGCCGGGGCGACGGTGGCGTCTGCCGACTGGATGTGCACGCTGCCGCGGCTGGTGGGGTTGAGGTTGCACACGCTGGCGGTGATCGCGTCGAAACGGTGCAGTGGCTCACCGAAGGCATCGAGTGACAGCGGTTGCACGTGGAACTGCAGATCGGGCCACACCTTGGTGGGCACGCTGCGGGTGAACACGCCCAGCTGGCTGGGGGCCATGCTCATCGGGCCGCTGCGCCGCAGCGCGTATTCGATGGCGATCGAGGCCTTGCCCAGCAGCGAGGCGCTGCGCGTGTTCAGCGTGCGGGCGCCTTGCAGCTTGTAGACGGTGCGGATCTGCAGGTGGTCCTGCAGGTTGGCGCCCACGCCGCGCAGTTCGCGCTCCACCGGCACGCCGGCCGCCTGCAGCACCTCGGCCGGGCCCAGGCCCGACAACTGCAGGATCTGCGGCGAGCCGATGCTGCCCGCTGCGAGGATGACTTCGCCGCCCACATTCAGCCACGGCTGCTCCACGCCGTGCGGCGTGCGCACCTCCACGCCGCCGCAGCGCAGGCCCGCGTCGTCGCGCAGCAGGCGCAGCTTGCGCACCTGTGCGCCGGTCCACAGCTCGAAGTTGGGGCGGCCGAGGCAGGTGGGCCGCAGGAAGGCCTTGGCCGCGTTCCAGCGCAGGCCCTTCTTCTGGTTGACCTCGAAGTAACCCACGCCCTCGTTGTTGCCGGCGTTGAAGTCGCCGGTGGAGGGAATGCCGGCCTCATTGCAGGCAGCGGCAAACGCATCGAGGATGGGCCAGCGCAGGCGCTGCTGCTCGACGCGCCACTCGCCCTTGTGGCCGTGTAGCTCGGCAAAACCTGCCGGCGCTGACTTCGGGTCATCCAGCCGCCAGTGGTGTTCGTGGCGGCGGAAGGCGTTCAGCACGCGCTCCCAGCGCCAGGTGTCGTCGCCGGTGAGGTCGGCCCAGTGCTCGTAGTCGCGGCGTTGGCCCCGCATGTAGATCATGCCGTTGATGCTGGAGCTGCCGCCCAGCACCTTGCCACGCGGATAGCGCAGCTTGCGGCGGTTGAGGCCGGGCTCCGGTTCGGTGTTGAAACACCAGTCCGTGCGGGGGTTACCGATGCAGTGGAGATAACCCATCGGTATGTGTATCCAGTGGTAATCGTCGTTGCCGCCTGCTTCGATGAGCAGCACGCGCTTGTCTGGTTTGGCGCTGAGCCTGTTCGCCAGCAGGCAGCCGGCGGTGCCGGCGCCCACAATGATGTAATCGAAGCCTTGTTGGGACATGGATAGCTGCAAGGTGCCGCACGGTGCGCGGCTCTCGCAAGCGTAAATCAACCGGCCTGTGACAGCCTGTTAGCGCTGATGCCATACCAGTCCATCCGGCGGGTCACGGTCATGACAGTTGCCAGCACCGCAAACAGCAGCACGGCGCCGATGACGAGGGCCGTCTGTTCGCGGCTCAGCAGCACATAGAGTGCGCCGTACAGAAGCGTTATGCCGCCGCCGAAGGCCAGGCCGCGCAGCCAGGTGCCGAGCATGGCTGCGGCGTACTGCGTCAGCACGAGCGCGGCGGCACCGGCGGCGATCAGGTACGCCACGACGAACGGCAGGTGCTCGGACAGGCTCAGCAGCAGCAGGAAGAACAGGCTCAGCGCCAGGCCCACGAGCAGGTACTGCACCGGGTGCACGCGCCGCCCGGTCAGCAGCTCGGTCAGGCCCACGGTGACGAAGGTCAGCGCGATGAACATCAGGCCGTACTTGATCGCGCGGTCGGACATGACGTAGGGGTTCACGGGGTCGATGAGGTCGACGGCCAGCGTGTCCAGCCCGGCCTTGCCGGCTGCGACATCGGCCGCCGCGTTGCTCGCCAGCTCCGACACCTGCCAGCGCGCCGAAAAACCGCTCTCGCCCACCTCGCGCTCGGCGGGCAGGAAACGGCCGCCGAAACTGGGGTGCGGCCACGAGGACTGCAGGTTCACGGCCGTGCTGCCGGCAGCGGGAATGACGGCCAGGCGCTGCGTGCCGATCAGGTCTACGGTCAGGTTCAACTCCAGCGTCTCGCCGCTGCGCGGCAGGGCGATGACGGCGTGCAGCCCCGCGGCGTGGGCCGCGTTCGTCGTGCCGGGCTTCACGGCCAGCGCTTGACCATCGCGCTTGAGTTGCACGTCGCGCAGGCCGCGCGCATCGCTGGTGGAGAACATCGCGGCGACGGCGCCGCAGTCGACGCGGCCGCCGGCGTTTTCGGCCGGCGGCGTCAGCCGGTCAAAGTCGTCCCAGCGTGCCAGGATGCTCAGCTTGCCGGCATAGCTGTTGATCTTGAACAGGCCGCGGTAACGCGGGTCGGGCGTCACGCGCCCGCTGACCTGCAGCTGCGACGGCGGCAGCACCACCGTGAAAGCCCGGCGCTGCAAGCCATCCTTGACGGCCCAGTTTTCCCTGCAGCTGCGTGTCAGCAGCGGCCCCAGCAGCGTCTGCGGCCCGGCCTGCGACTGCTCGACGCTCTGCGCGGCCTCCTGCTGGCGAGCCTGGCGTTCGCGCACCAGCCCGCCGATCTGGTTGAGCACGATGATCAGGATGAGGGTGACGGCGGCCAGGATGGCCAGCTTGGTGAGCAAGGTTTTGTTCATGCCACCAGCATCGCGAGACGCCGTGAGGCGATGACGAGCGGTGTGAAGTCAGTGTGAAGCGGGCAGCACCAGCGTGGCCCGCAGGCCGGGCTCCGCCGCCTCGAATTCCAGCCGCCCGCCGTGCAGCTCGGCCACACGGCGGGCGATGGCCAGGCCCAGGCCCGAGCCTTTGACGAGGCTGCCGGGCCGGGCCGTGGAGAAGAAGCGCTGGCCCAGCTGCGAGAACACGCTGGCCGGCACGCCGGGCCCGTGGTCGCGCAGCGCGAGACGCACCGTTGTGGGTGTCGTGCTGACGGCCAATTCGAGCGTCGAGCCGGCGGGTGCGAAGTCCAGCGCATTGACGAGCAGGTTGCCGAAGGCCAGCTCCAGCAGCGCCGCGTCGGCGTCGATGACCACGTCCTCGCGCGCCGTCCACGCCACGGTCAGCCGCTGCTGCGCCAACCGCGGCGCCTGCCGTTCCAGCTGCGCGTCAACCCAGGCGGCCAGCGCCACGCGCCGCCGCTCGCCCAGCCCCACCTGCGCCTCCAGCTGCGACAGCGCCAGCACGCGCTCCACCAGCGTCTGCAGCCGGGCGGTCTGGTCCAGCACCTGGGCGGCGAAGCGCTGGCGGTCGGCGGCGGGCAGCTCGTCCTGCAGCAGCTCGCCGCTGGCGCGCAGCGCGGCCAGCGGGCTTTTCAGCTCGTGCGTCAGGGCGCGCACGTCGTGCTCCAGCTGCTCGCGGCCCTCCAGCCGGCGGCGCATGTCGTCCATCGCGTGGGCCAGGTCGCCCAGCTCGCCAGGCACGGCCGGCGGCGCGAGGTTCTGCCCGGCCTGCACCTGCTGCGCGTAGCGCCGCAGCCGCCGCACGGTGACCACCAGCCACAGCGTCACAGCCACGCCCACGATGAGGCTGGCGGCCAGCAGCGCGGCGCCCGCCAGGAACACGCGGCGTTCGGCCCGGTCGATGAAGCGCTGCACGCTGGCCACCGGCTTGGCCACGCTGACGACGCCCAGCGTGCGGCCCGCCTGCAGCACCGGCGCGGCGACCACGAGCACGGTGCTGTCGTGGCGGCCGTAGGGGCTGGCGCGTGCACCGTAGTCGCCGCGCAGCGTGCGGGCCACGTCGTTCCACTGCGAGTAGTCCTGGCCCACGGCCGAGGGCTGGCCGGAGTCCAGCACCACGCGGCCCGCCGCGTCGGTCACGTAGATGCGCAGGTCCAGGCGCTGCTTGCGCAGGCCCCAGATGACGGCATCCACGTCGCGCTGCGCGTAGCGCCGCAGCTGGTTCGCCAGCCGGCCGTCCGGCGCCGGTGAGCCGGCGGCCAATTCATCCACCGCCACCTCGGCCAGCAGGTTGGCCGTCTCCACCATCAGGTCTTCCATGACCTCGCGCACGCTGGGCTTCACCTCGGCGAGGAAGACCTTCAGCAGCAGCACGGCGCTGAGGCCGGCGATCAGGAAGAAGCCGAAGAAGACGCGCAGGCCCAGGCGCATGTCAGTGCTGCTCGTCCGCCCGTGGGCGCTGAATTGCCGCGGCGGCGGGCCGTGAGCGGCGCGAGCGTGGCGGCTTCACGTCAGGGCTCCAGCGAGTACCCAAGGCCCCGATGCGTCTTGATCGGATCGCGCGTCGGTGCGGCCTCGCGCAGCTTGGCGCGCAGCGTTTTGATGTGGGTGTCGACCGTGCGGTCGCCGCTGTCGGCGCTCGTGCCCCACACGGCGTCCAGCAACGCGTCGCGCGAGTGGATGCGCTGCGGCGCGCCCAGCAGCTTCAGCAGCAGGCCCAGCTCCAGCTTGGTGAGGTTGAGCAGCGCGCCGTCCAGCCGCACGCGTGAGCCGTCGACAACGAAGCCCGAGGGCGACACCGGCGCCGGTGCGGCCTGCGCGCGGCGCAGCAGCGCACGCACGCGCGCCACCAGCTCGCGCGGACTGAAGGGCTTGGCGAGGTAGTCGTCGGCGCCCAGTTCCAGCCCGAGCACGCGGTCCATCTCCTCGCTGCGCGCGCTCAGCACGATGACGGGCAGATGCCGCAGCGGCCCGGCGCGCAGCTCGCGGCACAGGTCCAGCCCGTGCCCGTCGGGCAGGCCGATGTCGAGGATGAGCAGGGCGGGCGCCGGCGCCTGGTGCAGTCGCTCGCGCGCCTCGGCCAGCCAGCTGCGGTGTTCGACGGCATAGCCCTCGCGCTGCAGCGCGAACACGACGGTGTCGGCGATGGCCGGGTCGTCCTCCAGCAGCAGCAGCGTGGCCGTCAAGGGCGCCAGCCTTTCGCGAGCGCCGCGACGAGATCGGCCGCCGGCCTGCCTGCGCGGTTCAGCGGCAGCGCCTGGCCGGCCCACAGGCTGATGAAGTCGGCATCGCCGGCCTTGGCGGCGGCCTGGCGCATGGGGCGGCTGGCCGCGTTGGGTTGCGGGAAGGCGGGGAGGTCGGCGCCCTCCAGCGCGCGCGTGACGCGGTTGGCCACGCCGCGCGCCAGTCGGCCGGAGAAGGCGCGTGTCAGCGTGGAGTCGGCGTCACGCGCCGCCAGCAGCGCCGCGCGGTAGGCCGGCGACAGCGGGCATTCATCGGCCAGCAGGAAGGCCGTGCCCACCGCCACGGCACTGGCGCCCAGCGCCTGCGCCGCCGCGACGCCGCGTGCATCGGCAATGCCGCCGGCCGCGATGACGGGAATACCCAGCGCGTCGACGAGCTGCGGCACCAGCGCCATCGTGCCGATCAGCGCGCCCTCGGCCGTGCCGAGAAAGCCGCCCCGGTGGCCGCCGGCCTCGTAGCCCTGCGCGACGACGGCATCCACGCCGCTGGCCTGCAGCAGCAGGCCCTCGGCCACCTGCGTGGCGGTGCCGACGACGAGGAAGCCCTGCGCCTTCAGCGCCGCCACGCGGGCCGCGCCGGGGTCGCCCATGACGAAGCTGATCACGGCCGGGCGCGCGGCCACGGTGGCGGCCAGCTGGGCCTCGAAGTCCTCCTCGAAGCGCTCCGGCCGCGTCGGCGCCGCCAGGCCCAGCGCGGTGTGCCAGGGGGCGAGGCGGGAGAGGTAGTCGTCCAGCGCCTCGTCATCGCGCACCCAGGGTTGGGGGCAGAACAGGTTGATGCCGAAGGGCTGCGTGGTGCGGGCGCGGATGTCGGCCGCGACCTCGGCGATGCGTGCGGGGCTGAGGTAGGCCGCCCCCAGCTGGCCGAAGCCACCGCTACTGCAGACGGCGGCCACGAGCGCAGCGCTGGCGGCCTCACCGGCCATCGGCGCCATCCAGATGCGGGGCAGCTCGCTCAGGCGCATGGCCGCTCAGCTCATCGTCCGCATGGACAGCACCGGGAACAGCTTGATGAGCCCGTCGGCCAACAGCTCCACGGCCAGCGCGGCCAGGATCAGGCCCATGAGCCGCGTCATGATGTTGATGCCCGTTTGGCCCAGCACCTTGGCGATGCGGCTGCTGGCGGAGAAGGTCAGGAAGGTCACGGCGGCGACGACGACGCCATAGCCGCACAGCACGGCCAGCTCCCACCAGACGCGGGTCTTGTCGGCGTAGATCACCATCGTCGAGATGGTGGCCGGCCCGGTCAGCAGCGGGATGGCCAGCGGCACGACGGCGATGCTGGCGCCGGCATCGGCCTTGCTGCTGCCCTCGGAGACGTCTTCCTTGCGGGCTTCGGCGGGCTGGGCATTGAGCATCTGCAGCGAGCTGATCAGCAGCAGGCAGCCGCCGCCGACCTGGAAGCTGGCCAGCGAGATGCCGAAGAACTCGATGATCTTCAGCCCGAACAGCGCACTCAGTGCGATGACGATGCCGGCCGTGCAGGCGCTGACGAGGATGGTCTTGCGCCGCTGCTCACGCGAGAAGCTGCCGGTGAAATGGATGAAGAAGGGCACCACGCCCACGGGGTTCACGATGGCCAGCAGGGCCACAAGGGGTTTGTAGATATCCATGCCCCTCATTGTCGCGGCTAGGATGGCGGTGCGGCCCTGTCCGAGGCCTTCGCCAGCCTTCGGGCCTGGCACTCCGGGGCACCCCCGGGGGTCTTGAATCTCTCGTCCTGCGGGGCGCGAGAACACCGGGCGCGCAGGCGCCCGCCCTCTCACGCATCACCCGTCGCTCGGGCAGCGCCGCACCTTCTTCAAGACCATGGAGACACCGCATGGATGACGCCGGCCGGACGACCGCCCGCGCGCTGGCCCTGGCGATGCTGGCGGGCGCGCGCGCCGAGCCGGCGCTGGCGGCCCGCATGGCGGCCTGCCTGGACGTCCGACTGGAGGCGCGGCCGCCCTGGCTGGCCGACCTGGCACGGGCGATGGCCCGCATCCCGGGCGAGGTGTGGCGGCGCCTGGATGTGCCGTCGCTGGCGCGGCGCGTCCAGGCCCACGCCGGGTTTGCGCAGGCCTGCGCCGACCGTTCCTGCCCCGCCGTGCGCCGCTGGCTGCTGCGGCCGCCCGACACGCTGGTGGACGCGCCGGCCGGGCTGGAGCGCCCGCACTGGCCCACCGTGGGGGCGCTGGCCCGCGGCCTGGGCTTGTCGCCCGCCGGTCTGTGGCGGCTGACGCTGCCGGCCGACTGGCAGCGCCGCCGGCCGTTGGTGCAGCAGCATTACCAGCAGCGGCTGTGCGCCAAGCGCAGCGCGGGCTGGAGGCTGCTGGAGGTGCCGGCACCGCATCTGCGCGCCGTCCAGCGGCGCCTGCTCGGCCAGTTGCTTCACGGCTTGCCGCCGCACGACGCGGCGTTCGGCTATGTGCCGGGCCGCTCGGTCGTGCAGCATGCGGCGCGCCATGCCGGGCAGGGGCGGGTGCTGCGTTTCGACCTGAGCGACTTCTTCTCCACGGTGCGCGCGGCCCGCGTGCACGCGCTGTTCGTGACACTGGGCTACTCCAGCGCCGTGGCCCGGGCGTTGACGGCCTTGTGCACGACCTCGACACCCGAGGCCTGGCTGCGCGACGAGCCGCGCCTGAGCTGGCAGCAGCGCCAGCGCCTGCGTGACGCCCATCTGCCGCAGGGCGCGCCGACGTCACCGGCCGTCGCCAACCTCTGCGCCTTCGGCCTGGATGCGCGGCTCAGCGGCCTGGCGGAGGCCTTCGGTGCGCGCTACAGCCGGTATGCCGACGACCTGGTCATCTCGGGCCCGGCGTCGCTGCCGGCCGCCACCATCGCAGCCTGGGTCGCGGCCATCGCTGCCGACGAGGGCTTCGCCATCAACCCGCGCAAGACCCGCAACCTGGGCACCGCGCAGCGTCAGTCGGTGTGCGGTATCGTCGTCAACGCGCATCCCAACCTGCCGCGCCGGGAGTTCGATCGGCTCAAGGCGCTGCTGCACCGCTGCGTGCTGGAGGGGCCGGCGTCACAGAACCGCGAGGGTCACGCCGATTGGCGCGGGCATCTGCAGGGGCGGGTGGCCTGGGCGGCCCAGATCCACGCAGCCAAGGCCGCCAAGCTGCGGGCGCTGCTGGACCGCATCGCCTGGCCCGATGTGGCCTGAGCCCGCGCTGTCAGGGGCGCTGAAGGCGCCCGTGAGTGAAGACTCAAGCGACGAGCATCAATGCTCGCGAAAGTCCAGCGCTGGGTGAATATTCACGCCGCAGCTTGCCCGCTTCGGATCTCAGTCGTCCTCGGTCAGCGCAAGGTAGACGGCGCAGCAGCCGCGTAGCCAGACCAGCGTCGGCAGCACCAGCGCCAGTGCGAACACCACGCCGCCGCCGATCAGTGCCGCCTGCCCCAGGTTGCCGCCCTCCAGCGCGACGCCGTTGGCGCTCAAGCTGCGCGGCCCGAGCCCGGTGAGGCCCGCCAGCAACTGCCGGGCCGGCAACTCGATGCCGGCGCCCAGGATAGCCAGGCCCGCCAGCAGCTTGCCGCCGGTCACGACGACGAAGCTGACCGCCGCCGTGGTCAGCGCCACCAGCAGGTAGACGGCGGCCATCAGCAGCGCAGTCTCCGGCAGGCCATGCCGCAGCCGCCGGCGCAGGAAGGCCAGCACGCCACTGCTGCGCTGCCCGGCCCACACGGCGGGCCCCGCCAGCGGCCCGACCAGCACGACGATGATGAAGGCCAGGCCTCCCAGCAGGAGCACGCCCACCGGCAGCACCACGGCCATCAGCGGCGCGCCCACCCAGGGCCAGCGCGTCGCCCACAGCAGGCCCGCCAGCACGGCCACGCCGGCGGCGGCCAGCGCCAGGCAGGCCAGCAGCGTCAGCAGCACGCGGTGGGCGCTGCGCAGCGCGTCGGCGAGGGCGTCCTGCGGGTCGCGGATGGGCAGGCCGCGGGCCTGATCCATCAGCAGCAGGCCTGTGGTGTTGACGCCAAAAAAGGCGACAGCCAGGGCGAGCCCCAGCCAGACGGCGCTCAGCAGGGTGTCGCCGCGTGCGACGGCGGACTGCGCTGACGCCAGCAGCAGTCCGGCCAGACAGAATCCAGCAAGCAATGCGTAAAGCGCGCGCAAATTCCTTGGCGCGTCCACGCTGGCCAGCACGCGAGAGAGGGCGGAAAGGGGTTGGAAACTCATCGGTAGCGCCGTATTAGCGATGACATGAACATGAGAAACGGGACCCGACAGGGTTTGTGCTAGCTCTGAAAAACAACACTTGTCAAAGGGGCTGCGTGCAATTGTTAACCCCGACACCATAATGATTCGCCTGTGTTTGGACGCCGCACCTTCGCTTGAATGGTTCACGATGGGTTGAAGCTCCACATGGTTTATTGGTTTTGAGTTAGAGAAGGGCTTCCCCATGGGAAACAAGCTTTATGTGGGCAATCTGGCCTACAGCGTGCGTGACGAATCGCTGCAAGAGTCGTTCAGCCAGTTCGGCACGGTGACCTCCGCGAAGGTCATGATGGACCGCGAAACCGGTCGTTCCAAGGGTTTCGGCTTCGTTGAGATGGGTTCCGACGCCGAGGCGCAAGCCGCCATCAACGGCATGAATGGCCAGGCCCTCGAAGGCCGCGCCATCGTCGTGAACGAAGCGCGTCCTCGTGAAGAGCGTCCGGGCGGCTTCGGCGGCGGCGGTCGCTCCGGCGGCGGCGGCTACGGCGGTGGTGGCGGCGGCTACGGCGGCGGTGGCCGCTCTGGCGGCGGCTACGGCGGCGGTGGTGGCGGCGGCTACGGCGGCGGCGGTGGTGGCGGCTACGGCGGCGGTGGCCGTTCCGGTGGCGGCGGCTACGGCGGCGGCGGTGGCGGCTACGGTGGTGGCGGTCGCTCCGGCGGCGGCGGTGGCTACGGTGGTGGTGGCCGCTCCGGTGGTGGCGGCGGCTACGGCGGTGGCGGCTACTAAGCCCTTCGCAACATCACGCTGAACAAGGCGCCTTCGGGCGCCTTTTCTTTTGCCCGTGCCGTCAAAAACCCAGCGCGAGCTTGGCAAACAGTTCGCGGCTGCGCAGTCGCCCGGGCCGTTCGCTGGCCCGGTTCAACCCGACGCTGAGGAGCCGCGCCAGCCCCACGCGGTGCTGGAACATCAGTGCCAGCTGGCGTTCGCGGCTGTCAGCGGCGGAGAGGTTGGCGGCGGCGTCGGCCCGACGTGTGAAGTGAGTCTGCTGGTGGATGAGGCGTAGCGAGTCGCGCGCACTGAGGTGCCACACGACGAGGCTCTGGGCGCTGCGGTCCGTGAAGGCGCGCTGACC
Source organism: Pelomonas nitida (assembly GCF_043555975.1). Lineage (NCBI taxonomy): Bacteria > Pseudomonadati > Pseudomonadota > Betaproteobacteria > Burkholderiales > Sphaerotilaceae > Roseateles > Pelomonas nitida. The sequence continues at coordinate 102,311 of NZ_JBIGIA010000011.1, forward strand.
GTCGGGTGCGTTGACATAGCCCAGGCCCAGCCGTTGCTCCAACTCCAGCCATCCGCCGCCGGGCAGCGCGAAGCGCAGCTTGGCCTCGGTCTGTGCCTGCAGCCCGTTGCCAACACGATCGGCCTCCACATCCAGCCGGCGGCCCCATTCAATTTCGGCCGTGACATAACTCAGCATTTCGCCGGGATTGGATTCGACACCCAGCAGCAGCGTGCGTGTCGGATGCAGCGTGCCGCCGCTGCGGGCGCGATGCTGGTCCAGCCCGACATGGCCCCAGACGCCCGTGTTGCGCGCCGCAGCGAACCAGAAGCCGGGCCGCAGCTGCCGCTCGACGACTTGGCCGGCCGCGACGCCCAGCAGCGGGTCGCTGAGGGTGCGCGTCTCCTGCAGCGTGAGCTGGGCTTCACTCTCGTGCAAGGCCAGGCCGGCGAGCTCCTGTTCGCCCAGCCGCAGGTAGCCGAAGGCGGAGGCGCGGCGGATACCGCTCTGGTTGACGAAGCCGTTGTCGTTGGCGAAGCGCGGGCTGATCTCCTCGACGTTGACGTTGGCGAACCAGTCCGCGTCGAGATGGCGCCAGCCCAGCCAGGCGCGGTGGCCGCGGTCGGTGGGTACGCGCAGCACCTGGCCGTCGGCATCCAGGCCCAGCGTGGTGGCCGACAGCAGCAGATGGCCGCGCCACTGATCGTTGTCGCCGGCCCGCCAGACGCCGTCGCTGCCGACGACACGCGTCGTCAGGCCGTCGCCGAAGTCGCGCAGGGACACCAGGCCGGCCAGGCCCAGCTGACCGTTCTCGCCGAACTGCCGGCGCCCGCGCGCAAAGCTGGCCTGCGAGTCGCGCGGCTGCTCGCCCGTGCGCGTGGCGAAGGCGCTGGCGCGCAGCACCGGGCCGCCACCGGCGTCGCGCAGGTGCAGCGCCGTGGCTTCGGCGCCGGTGCCACGCCAGGTGGCGCGCAGGCCCCAGTCGGGGTCGGTGATGGCGCGCGTGTAGAAGGCCGCGAGGCTGCGGTTCTCGCCGGACTCGTCGGGCTGCGTCGGGCCCACGACGTCGGCGCTTTCCAGGAAGAAGTGGCGTTTCTCCGGCACGCTGAGCGCGAAGTGCGTATTGCCGGCGAGCTGTGGCTCATCCAGTTCCACCTGCGAAAAGTCGGGGTTCAGCGTTGCGTCGATGACCCAGTCGGCGCGTGGCCGCCACTTGAGCTCGGCGCCCAGTGATGCCTCGCGGCTGCGGCGGGTGCCGGTCTCGTCGCTGCCCTGCGTGCTGCGCAGCGTCAGCTCGGGGCGGAAGGTGATGAAGCTGCGTTCGCGCACCTGTTCGACGAGGTCGGCCAGGCCGTCCAGCGGCTGCAGTTCGGCGATGAAGTGCAGCGCGTCCTTCGTGAGCGCCGGCGCGCTGACGTTCAGCGTGCGGTCTTCGCGCGGGATGTTGCGCGTGACCATGACGCGCCAGGGCAGGCCGTCGGCGCAGGTCGGCCCGACGCCTTCGGGGGGCAGCTGTCGGAGGCCCGCCGCCTGGGTGCACGCCTGGTAGGGGAAGCGCAGTGCCGCCAGCGGCCAGCGCAGCTCGACGCTGTAGCCATCGGCCAGCCGCACGGTGGCGGCCTCGACGTCGAAGTCGGGTGCGGCGTCCTCGCTGGCCTCTTCGGCGGCGAACAGGCCGTCGTCGATGGCACCGGCCGCGCTGACGCGCACGTACTGCGCGGTGCGCCGGCGGCCCACCGGGTCGATGAAGACGGCGACGAAGTCCTGGTCGGCCTTGACCTGATCACGCCGGGCGAGCGGCGCGCGGATGCGCTCGGGTTCGGGGTCCCACGCTCGGATGCCGAAGACGAGTGCGTCGTCGGTCACCAGGACCTGAACCGTCGTGCGCCAGCGTGCCGGCAGTTTGTCGGTGGGCAGGAACTGCGCGAACTGCTCGTAGACGGGCGCCTGCTGCCAGGCGGGTTCGTCGAGGCGGCCATCGATGGCCGGGGGCGTGGTGCCGGCCGCGAGGCGCAGGGCCACGGGGTGGTCGGCCCAGGTGGGCAGGGCCAGGGCGAGCAGGCCCAGGCCGAGGAGGCGGAATGTCATCGTAGGAAGAGACCGAAGGCGCAACGACGCGGATGCCTGCGGCATCAGGTCGGCGCAATGCAGGGCGCCCGGTACGGGCGGCACAGGCGCGGGCTGGCTAGGCGTCAGCGCGCGGGCGTCAGCAGGGGTGAAGAACCTTCAGCATGGTGACCTCCTCGGCCGCTTCGGTGCGGCTGCAATCGGTGCGAGGCGCGCAGTGTAGCCACGCCACGCGCGATGCGGTTATTCCGCCGCGCGCTTCTTGCGGCCGCGGCCGGCCAGTGCACGGTCGTAGAGCCAGTTCGGCAGCACGCGCAGCAGCTTGGCGACGACGCCCATCTGCCACGGAATGACGCGGTAGCTGACCTGCGCACGGATGGCGCGCACGGCGCGGTCGGCGAAGTCCTCCACCGGCATCAGGAAGGGCATGCTGTAGCGGTTGCCACGGGTCAGCGGCGTGTCGATGTAGCCGGGCAGCAGCGTGACGACGCGCACGTTGTGCGGCCGGCATTCGCCGCGCAGGCTCTCGCAGTAGGCGACGACGGCGGCCTTGCTGGCCGAGTAGGCGCCATGGCCCGGCAGGCCGCGGATGGCGGCGACGCTGGCAATGCCCACCAGCGTGCCCGAGCCGCGCGCCTTCATGGCGGCGAGGAACGGGTGGAAGGTGGCCGCCACCCCGACGTTGTTGATCGCGAACGTGCGGCGCATGACGTCGAGATCGTCGAAGTAGGTGGTGTCCATGCCGATGCTGACGCCCGCATTGGCGATGACCACATCCGGCAGGCCCTGCGCCTCGGTGCACTCGCGGCCGATGCGTGCCATGGCGTCGAGATCGACCACGTCGGCTCCGTAGACGCGCAGGCGCGCCATGTCCAGCCGCTGCTCGGCGGCCCAGCGCGTGACGTCCGCCGTGCGGCGCGCGACGAGTGCGAGCCTTGCGCCGTCTTGGTAATAGCGCAGCGCCAGCGCCTGGCCGATGCCGCTCGATGCGCCGGTGATGAAGACCAGCTCAGTCATCTCAGTGATCCATCCTGTTGTGGGCCGAGCGCCGGGCCGCGCTGGCGATGTGCTTGCCGGTCCAGCCGGCGAGCATTGCCGTCCCCACGCGGGGCCGACCAGACTCGCTCGCGTGCAGCGACGCGAGTTTGGGCGAGGGGTGCCTCATTTGCTGGGTCGGGCGGCAATGCTGCCCTGCGTTTCGCCGCTGAAGGTGACGCGACCGGTCAAGTGGCGGTACTCGAAGTTCTGCGTGTTCAGCGTTGTGCCGCCTTGCCGGATGGTCACGGGCAGGTGGGAGCGCAGCACTTCGCTGTTGGAGAGCGCCTGCAGGAACTCGCCGCGCACTTCCATCAGGGCCGGGCTGTTCTCGTTCGCGCCCGTGGCCAGTCGGCGCAGCCGCACGTCGCCCAGCAGTTGCAGGTCGCTGCCGTCGCCATTGCTGAGGGCGCGCTTGGCCTCGGCAATCGCCAGCGTGCCGTCGGGAGCCACGGCGCGCACGCGGGCCTGGTCGATCTCGACGGTGTCGGTGTCGGGGTAGTGGCGCAGCTCGGCGCCAGCGATCTGCACGTTGAGCCGGCCGTCGGCGCCGATGCGCTGGATCTCGAAGTTGGCCATGCGGTAATCCGGCACGTGACGCGGCGGCGCGGGTTCGCCGGGGTCGCCCAGCAGCGGCGTGTTCTTCACGAGCCACCAGGTGCCGCTGGCGAGCAAGGCCATCAGCAGCAGCGGCAGGTAGTTGGAGAGCAGGCTCTGCACGCGCCACGTCCAGGGCTGGGGCGGGCGGCGGCGCGGCGTGGGCGCAGGCAGGGTGGCCGGCATCACGCGGTCCGGCCGCCGTCGAGCGTGGCGTGGTGGGCGTTCAGCAGGCGCTCGTAGTGGCCGGCAGCCATCAGCAGCAGGTCGCAGAACTCGCGCGCGGCGCCATGCCCGGCCGAGGCGCGGGTGACGTGGTGCGCGGTGGCCAGCACCTCGGCATGGGCGCCGGGCGGCGCACAGGCAAAGCCGGCGCGGGACAGCAGCGGCAGGTCGGGCCAGTCATCGCCGATGGCGGCCACCTCGCCCCAGGGCAGGCCCAGTTGCTGCAGCAGCGGCTCGGCGGCGGCCAGCTTGTCGGCGATGCCGTACAGCGCGTGCTTCAGCCCCAGGTCTGCGACGCGGCGGCGCACGGCGGGGCTGTCGCGGCCGGTGATGACCACGGGCGTGATGCCCACCTGCTGCAGCGACTTCAGGCCATGCCCGTCCAGCGTGGAGAAGGCTTTGAACTCCTCGCCGCGCTCACTGATGTAGATGCGGCCGTCGGTCAGCACGCCGTCGACGTCGAAGATGGCCAGCTTGATACCCAGGCCACTGCCTTGGGCCTTGACGAGGAGTTCCGTCGGGAATTGCAACGCAGCCATTAGATGACCTTGGCCCGCATCAGATCGTTGATGCTGATCGCGCCGAGCAGCTTGCGCTCGGCATCGACGACGAGGACGACCGTGATGCGCGCGGCTTCCATCAGGTCGGCCGCATCGACGGCCAGCGCATCGGCGCCGACGGTGCGGGGCTTGGCGTGGGCCACTTCGGCGGCGGTCAGTGCGCGCAGGTCGCGGCCCTGCTCGACAAGGCGGCGCAGGTCGCCGTCGGTGAAGATGCCCTGCACGCGGTCGTCGGCGTCGACGATCACCGCCATGCCCAGCGCCTTGGCGCTCATCTCGCGCATCAGCTCGGTGAAGGGCGTGCCTGCGGCCACGCGGGGCAGGGCGTCGCCGCTGCGCATCAGGTCGCGCACGTGCGTGAGCAGCTTGCGGCCTAAAGCGCCGCCGGGGTGGGAGCGGGCGAAGTCCTCGGCGCGGAAGCCGCGTGCGTCCAGCAGCGCCACGGCCAGCGCGTCGCCCAGCGCCATCTGGGCGGTGGTGCTGGCTGTGGGGGCCAGTTGCAGCGGGCAGGCTTCCTCGGCCACGGCGCTGTCGAGCACGACGTCGGCGTGGGCGGCCAGGCTGGACTCGGCGCGGCCGGTCATCGCCAGGATGGTGATGCCCAGGCGCTTGAGCACCGGCAGGATGGCGTTGAGCTCGTCGCTCTCGCCGGAGTTGGACAGCGCCAGCACGATGTCGCCGGCCGTCACCATGCCCAGGTCGCCATGCGCGGCCTCGGCGGGGTGAACGAACAGGGCCGGCGTGCCGGTGGAGGCGAGCGTGGCGGCGATCTTGCGGCCCACATGGCCACTCTTGCCCATGCCCATGACGGCCACGCGGCCCTGGCAGCCGAGGATGGTTTGCACGGCGCGGGCGAAGGCGTCGCCCAGTCGGGGAGCCAGCTGCGCCAGCGCGCGGGCCTCGACCTCGAGCGCCTGGCGGCCGATGCGGATGGCGCTCTCGGCGGCAAAGACGGAAGAACTCATCCGGCCAGTGTAGACAACGCGTTGGCGGGCAGCCCCGGGGCCGTGAATTTGCGGCATATGCGGGTCTGCCCCTAGGCCGGCAGCCAGCCAACTGCAAGGCTCGCACAGGGGGCATCCACACAATTCCAGCGATGCACACCATTCTGGATGCCCACCCTTCGCGACCCGCGACGTTGCCCGCCGGCGTGGTGGCGGTCGTGGCCGGCCTGGCCACCTTGCTGGCCTGGGATGCCAGCGGGCTCGACCTGTGGGTCATGCGGCATGTTGGCAGTGCGTCGGGCTTCGCGTTGCGCGAGGCCTGGTTCACGTCACAGCTCATCCATCAGGGCGGGCGGTTGCTGTCGTGGGTGGCGGTGGTGGGCATCGTGCTCGTCAACCTGCAGCCGGCGCGGTGGCTGCCGGCGCTCACGCGCCGTGAACGGGTCACGTGGCTGGTGGTCACGCTGCTGTGTCTGGCGGCGGTGTCGCTGGTCAAGCGTGTCAGCCTGACGAGCTGCCCCTGGGATCTGGCCGAATTTGGCGGGACGGCGCGCTACGTGTCGCACTGGGCCTTCGGCCTGCGCGACGGGGGCGGCGGGCATTGCTTCCCGTCCGGGCATGCCAGCGCGGCCTTCGCCTTCCTGAGCGGCGGCTGGGTGCTGGCGCGTGCCTACCCGGGCGCCGCGCGGGCCTGGCTGGTGGGCGTGGTGGCGCTGGGCGTGGTGTACGGCGCCGGCCAGATGCTGCGTGGCGCGCATTACCCCAGCCATACGTTCTGGACGGCCTGGATCTGCTGGGCGGTGACGGTGGCGGCCACGTCCATCGGCCCTGGGCGCCTGCGCCGTCGATCGGCAGACTGAGCGCCGCCGCCGGAGCCCGCCGAGGCGCCGACCTGAGATGATCGGCCCGCCATGCGTCTACATCCCCTCACCCTTTCCGTCGCGGCCGCGCTCATGTTGGCCGGCTGTGCCAGCTCGAGCCAGGACAAGGTCACCAACGCGGCGACGACGCCGCTGAGCGACCTGAACGTCGTGCGCGCCGACATCCCGGACGTGCTGAAGGCCGCCGCTGCGGCCCCTTACGCCGAACCCGCCGACACCAGTTGCCCGGCCCTGGCCGCCGGCATCCGGGCGCTGGACGAGGTGCTGGGCCCGGATCTGGATGCACCCGCCGGCAAGGGCGGCCCGGGCCTGCTGGAGCGCGGCGAAGACGCCGCCACCGGCGCGCTGCAGCGCACGGCCGAGGGCGTCATTCCATTCCGTGGCTGGGTGCGCAAGCTCAGCGGCGCCGAGCGCTACGCGCGGCAGGTGAGTGCGGCCATCACGGCCGGCGGTGTGCGCCGGGCGTTCCTGCGCGGGCTGTCGGTGGCCAAGGCCTGCGTGGCGGCGTCGCCGGTGGCACCGGCGAAGCCTGCCAAGCCGTCCTGAGCGCCCGCACACGGCGCTTTTCAAACCGTCAACAGCCCGGCAACGGCGGGCGGCCAGACTTGCGCCGCAGTTGCACGCCCGCCGATTGACGCCCATGCCCCGCCTGACGCTGTTCCGCCTGTTCCGCCCGCTGCTGGCGGCTTCGCTCATGGGCGCGGCGCTGGCCGCGTCGGCCGGTGGCTGCGATCGCTCGGCCGACCCGTTGCCGCCCGGGCCGCAGCGGGTGCTGTTCGTCGGCAACAGCTTCTTGCATGGTCACGCGGCGCCGGTGCTCCGCTATCACGCGGACCGTGTGACGGACCTGAACGGCACGGGCTACGGCGGCGTGCCGGCGTTGTTCAAGCAGCTGGCCGACGACGCCGGCCTGCAGGTGGAGGTCAGCAGCGAGCTGGTCAGTGGGCAGACGCTGCGCTTTCATGCCGACCGCAAGCTGCCGCTGATCGCCGGCCAGCGCTGGGACGCCGTCGTGCTGCAGGAGAACAGCCTGCTGGACCCTCACCACCCGGGCGATGCCGGGGCGTTCGTGGCGGCGGCCGGCCGCATCGAGGCGGCCGTGCACGAGCGCCATGCCGGTGCACGCGTCTATCTGCTGGAAACCTGGGCGCGTGCCGATCAGGTCTATCGCACGCCGGGCGGCCGCTGGGCCGGGCAGACGCTGGAGGCGATGCAGGCCGACCTGCGTGCCGGCTACGCGCAGGCGGCGCGGGCGGGCTGCATCGCCGGGGTACTGCCGGTCGGCGACGCGACGTTGCGGGCCGTGCAGGACGGCGTGGCCAGCCGCAACCCCGATGGCCCCATCGACGACGGCAAGCTCCGCCTGTGGGGCTCGGACCGGCACCACCTGAGCGCCTGGGGCAGCTACTTGGAGGCGCTGGTGATCTTCGGGCGGCTCACCGGCCGGGACCCGGCCAGCCTGGGCGCCGACAGCCGCGCCGGGCGCGACCTGGGCCTGAGTGCGGCGCAGGTCGAGGCCGCGCAGGCGGTGGCGTCGCGACAGCTGCGCGCCGGGCCCTGACGGCGGCCCGACGGCCGCAGCAGGTCAGCCGCGCAGCGCGCGCTTGGCCGACAGGCCCATGAAGATCGCGAACACGACGACCACCAGCAGCCCCACCGTCAGCGAGGTGTGCTCGGCGATCAGGCCGATCAGCGGCGGGCCGGCCATCATGCCGAGGTAGCCCACGCCCGACACCGCAGCGATGCCGTGCGCCGGCGACACGCCGGGCACCTGCGACGCCGCACTGAACAGCATGGGCACGACGTTGGACAGGCCCAGCCCGACCAGCGCGTAGCCGATCAAGCCCACCGCCGGCGATGGCACGGCCAGCGTGAGCGCCATGCCGGCGGCGGCCAGCGCGCCGCTGGCGCGCAGCAGGCGGCGCGGCACGACACGGGCGCGCACCCAGTCGCCGGCGAAGCGTCCCGCAGCCATCGCGGCGCTGAAGGCGGCGTAGGCCAGCGCCGCGGTGCTGGCATCGCTGGCGCGCTCCTGCTTCATGAACAGCACGCTCCAGTCGTAGATCGCGCCCTCGGCGATGAGGCCCATGGCGGCCAACGTGCCCAGCAGCGCCAGCGGGCCGCGGGGCAGGCTCAGCGGGTGTTTTTCCTCGCCGGCGTGATCGGGCACCGGCAGCATCGCGCGGCTCGCGACGATCACGGCCAGCGCGCAGGCACCGGTGGCCGTCAGCAGGTGAGCCTGCGGCGACAGGCCGAGCGCCGGCACCGCGCTGCCCAGCCCCGCGCCGGCCATGCCGCCCAGGCTGAACATGCCGTGGAAGCCACTCATCAGCGGCTTGCCCGTGAGGCGCTCGATCTCGCTGGCCTCGGTGCTCAGCGACACGTCGAACAGGCTGCCGAAGCTGCCGAACACCAGCATGACCACGAGCAGCGCGGCGTACTGGGTCGACACCTCCAGGCTCGCGATGGCAACGCAGCTCACGCAGCCCATGACGCCGGCAACGGCGCGCGGCCCGAAGCGGCCGACGATGCGCCCGGCGTAGGCCAGCGCGGCCAGCGCTCCGATGCCGCTGGCCAGCATGGCCAGCGCCAGCGACTGCTCACCCAGCCCGTAATGGGCCTTGACGATGGGCACGTGCACGCCCCAGGTGGCGAACAGCACGCCCATGACGAAGAACTGGATGCGCAGCGCACGCGAAGCGCCGCTGAGGGACGGTGGGGTCACTTGGCCTGGGCGGTGATGCGGGTGAAGAAGTCGTAGACGCCCTGGTCGCCCATCGAACGCGCGTTGGCCAGTTCGCCGCCTTCCGTCGCGTAGATCAGCTTGCCCTGCGGCGACAGCACGGCCACGGCCGGGATGCCTTTCTTCAGCGGCACGCGGTAGCTCTCGGCGATGTCGACGTTGCGGTCGAAACGGCCCACGTCCACCTTCACGACCTTGAAGCTTTTGGCGATCAGCGGCGCGCTCGGGCCGTTTTTGAAGGTCGCGTCCAGCATACGGCAGTCGCCGCACCAGTTCGCGCCGAAGACGACCAGCACCGGCACGCCGGCCTTCTCGGCGTCGGCCAGCGTGGCGCGCACGGCGGCCTTGGCGTCGGCGCCTTCGTCATAGATCGCCGGCGGGCCGGCGTGGGCGGACAGACTGGCCGCGAGGCCGGCAGCGAGCAGCAGGGTGGAAGGCAGTTGACGCATGGTGATGAGCTTTCTACAGCGAGGCGACCCGAGGAAGGGTCAACTGAAAGCGCTTTCAAGGCAATCATGCCAGGCGATTGACAACGTTGTCAAGCTGTCGTTCGGGGCGACTTTCGAGGAGGGAACACGGTACCGGATGGGAAGCGGGTGCTGGGGCGACGAGGACGGCTGCCCGGCGGAGCGCCAGATCTCTCGGTGGCCGGCGGGTGCAGGCGAGAGGCTTGCGCGCCAGCCGCCACAGGCCTGCGCAACCCGGTCGACCTCGGGCCGAACGGCCGGGAGGGAGGTGATCGGCCGCGTCGCCGGCCGATCCAGCCTGATGCCCGGCAGGGCGGCGCGTGCGCGGGCGCGACGCCACCCGGCCGGGCGCCAAGTCACAGCCCGCCGCCCAGCACGCGGTAGGCGGCCACGAGGTTCTGCGCGCGCTGGCTTTGCACCTGCACCAGCGCCTGCTGGGCCGTGAAGAGCGAGCGCTGCGAGTCGAGCAGGTCCAGCGAGCTGGCGATGCCGGCCTGGTAGCGCTGTTCCGACAACGCCAGCCGGCGGGCCTCGGCGTCCACCTGGGCGGCCTGCGCGGTGCGCTGCTCGGCCAGCGTGGCGCGGCCCGCCAGCGCGTCGGCCACGTCGCGGAACGCGCTCTGGATGGCCTTTTCGTACTGCGCCGTGGCCGCGTCGCGGGCGGCGCGCGCGCTGGCCAGGTTGGCGCGGTTGCGGCCGGCGTCGAACAGCGGCTGCACCAGCGATGGCGCGAAGCTCCAGGCCGACTGCTTGAACAGGTCGGACAGGTGGCTGCTGGCCGTGCCGTACATGCCGGTCAGCGTGATGCGCGGGAAGAACGCGGCGCGCGCGGCGTCGATGTTGGCATCGGCGGCCGCGAGGGCCTGCTCGGCCTGACGGATGTCGGGGCGGCGCGTCAGCACCTCGCTGGGCACGCCGGGCGGCAGCTCGGCCAGCGGCTCGAAGTCGGCCAGCTCGCCGGTCGGCGGCGGCAGGTCGGCCGGCAGCGCGGTGCCCAGCAGCAGCACCAGCGCGTTTTCGTCGAGCGCGCGCTGACGCTGCGTCTGCGCGAAGGCCACGCGGGCGGCCTGCAGCGTCGACTCGCCGGAGCGCAGGTCCATCTCGCCGATGACGCCGCCCTCGAAGCGCTGGCGCAGCAGCTGCAACGACTGCTCGCGGCTGGCCAGCGTGTCGCGCGTGATCTTCAGCAGCGCCTCGTCGGCCTGCAGCGCGATCTCGGCCGTCGCGACGGCGGCCACCAGCGCGATGCGCACGGCCTGCTGGTTGGCCTCGGCCGCCAGCAGCTGGGCCTGGGCGGCTGCGTCCAGGCTGCGCAGCCGGCCGAAGAGGTCCAGCTCGTAGGCCGAGACCTGCAGCCCGGCCTGATAGCTGCTGTTGATACCGCCGCTGCTGTTGGGCGAGCGCGAGCCGGTCAGGCCCGCATTCACCGTGGGCCACAGGTCGGCGTTGCGGGCCTGGGCGGTGGCGCGGGCGCTCTCGATGTTGGCCGCAGCCACGCGCAGGTCGCGGTTGTTGGCCAGCGCCAGCGGGATCAGCCGCTGCAGCCGCGCACCCTGGAAGGCCTGGGCCCAGGGCAGGGCTGCTGCGGCGGTGCCGCCGGTGGCGGCCAGCTCAGCGCCGGGGAAGGTGGCGGCCGGCAGCGCCGCCTGTGCGGCCTCGGCGGCGGCGGGCTTCTTCGGCTCGGGGCCGGCGCAGGCCGCGAGCAGCGCGGCCGTGGTGAGGAGGGTCAGTGCGGACTTCATGCCTGGCTCCCTGGGGTTTCCTCGGCCTCGTGGGCGTCGCGCCTTCGCTGGCGTTCGCTGCCGGGGAAGAAGCGCCGCACGACGACGAAGAACACGGGCACCAGGAACACGGCCAGCAGCGTGGCCGAAATCATGCCGCCCATGACACCGGTGCCGATGCCGCGCTGGCTGGCGGAACCCGCGCCGCTGGCCAGCACCAGTGGCAGCACGCCCAGGATGAAGGCCAGCGAGGTCATGACGATGGGGCGGAAGCGCAGGTGCGCCGCTTCGCGCACGGCGTCGAAGATGCTGTGGCCCTGGGCCTGCAGATCCTTGGCGAACTCGATGATGAGCACGGCGTTCTTGGCCGACAGGCCGATGATGGTGATCATGCCGACCTTGAAGTAGACGTCGTTCTCCAGCCCGCGGAAGTTGGCCCCCAGCACCACGCCCAGAATGCCCAGCGGCACCACGAGCAGCACGGCCAGCGGGATGCTCCAGCTCTCGTACAGCGCGGCCAGGCACAGGAACACGGCCAGCAGCGAGAAGCCGAACAGGATGAAGGCCGTGGAGCCGGACAGCTTTTCCTCGCGGGACTGGCCCGTCCACTCGTAGCCGAAGCCGTCGGGCAGCGTGGCGGCGATCTTCTCCATCTCGGCCATGGCCGTGCCCGTGGACACGCCCTTGGCCGGCTCACCGGCGATGCGCATCGTCGGGTAGCCGTTGTAGCGCACCGTCTGCAGCGGGCCGGTGATCCATTTGCTGGTGGCGAACGCGCTCAACGGCACCGGCTGGCCGGCACTGTTGAGCACGTTGAGCTGGAGCAGGTCTTCGGGCTGCATGCGGGCCGGTGCGTCGGCCTGCACGATGACGCGCTGCAGCCGCCCGGCGTTGGGGAAGTCGTTCACGTAGCTGGAACCCAGCGACGTGCCCAGCACCGCGTTGACGGCGCTCATGTTCAGACCCAGCGCCATCGCGCGCTCGCGGTCGATGTCCAGCTGCACCTGGGCCGCGTCTTCGAGCCCGTCGGGCCGCACGGCGGTGAGCAACGGGTTCTTGGCGGCGGCGGCCAGCAATTGGTTGCGCGCGGCCAGCAGCTCGGCGCGGGTGTGGCTGGTGCGGTCCTGCAGGCGCAGCGCGAAGCCGTTGGCGCGGCCGAGGTCGCGGATGGGCGGCGGGCTGGTCGGGAAGATGACCGCGTCGCGGATCTTGCTCAGCGCCGGGAACGCGCGGGCCACCAGCGCCTGCGCCGAATGCTCGGCGCCGTGGCGCTCGTCCCAGGGCTTGAGCGTCACGAAGGCCAGGCCGGCGTTCTGGCCGGAGCCCGAGAAGCTGAAGCCGACCACGCCGACCATGCTGTCGACCTCGGGCTGCTTGAGCATGAAGTCCTCGGTCTGCTTCATGACCTCCAGCGTGCGCGCCTGCGTGGCGCCGGGCGGCAGCTGCACGTTGACGAGGATGTTGCCCTGGTCCTCGTTGGGCACGAAGGACGTGGGCAGCTTCTGGAACATCACCACGGCGGCCGCGATGACGGCCGCGTAGACGAAGCCCATGCGCACGGTCGAGTGGATGAACTTCGTCACCCAGCCCTCATAGCCCTTGGCCATGCGCGCAAAGCCGCGGTTGAACCCGCCGAAGAAGCCGCGCTTGTCGACGTGGTGACCGGCCTCGACCGGCTTGAGCAGGGTGGCGCACAGGGCCGGCGTCAGCGACAGCGCCAGGAAGGCCGAGAACGCGATGGCCGAGACCATCACCGCCGAGAACTGGCGGTAGATGTTGCCGATGGAGCCGCTGAAGAACGCCAGCGGCACGAACACCGAGATCAGCACCACGGTCACGCCGATGATGGCGCCGGAGATCTGGCTCATCGCCTTGCGCGTGGCCTTGAGCGGCGACAGCCCCTCCTCGCTCATGATGCGCTCGACGTTCTCCACCACCACGATGGCGTCGTCCACCACGATGCCGATGACCAGCACCATGCCGAACATCGTCAGCACGTTGATCGAGAAGCCCAAAGCCAGCAGCGTCGCGAAGCTGCCCAGCAGCGCGATGGGCACCACCAGTGTCGGGATCAGCGTGTAGCGGATGTTCTGCAGGAACAGGAACATCACCAGGAACACCAGCACGACGGCCTCAATCAGCGTCTCGACGACCTGCGAGATCGAGATGTCGATGAACAGCGAGCTGTCGTAGGGGATGCTGGCCTTCACGCCGGCCGGGAAGTAGGGTGTCAGGTCCTTGAGCCGTTGCTTGATGAGCTTGGCGGTCTGCAGCGCGTTGGCGGAGGGCGCCAGCTGCACGCCGATGCCCACCGAGGGCACGCCGTTCAGGCGGGTCTGGCGGCCGGTGTAGCTGTCGGCGCCCAGCTCGATGCGGGCGACGTCCTTGAGCCGCACGGTGGAGCCGTCGGCGTTGGCGCGCAGCACGATGTTGCCGAACTGCTCCGCGCTCGTGAGCTGGCCGCGCACGACCACCGTCGCGGCGATGGTCTGGCCCGCCACGTTGGGCAGGTCACCGATGGAGCCCGAGCTGACCTGGGCGTTCTGCGCCTGGATGGCGGTGTTCACGTCCGCCGGCGCGAGCTTGTAGCCCACCAGCTTGGCCGGGTCCAGCCAGATGCGCATCGCGCGCTCGGTGCCGAACAGCAGGCCCTGGCCCACGCCCGGCACGCGCTGGATCTCGGGCAGCACGGTGCGCGAGGCGTAGTCGCCCAGCGCGATGGGATCGAAGTCCGGGTTGCTGCTCGACATCATGATGAAGAGCAGGAAGTTGGGGTTGGCCTTGTCCACCCGCACGCCCTGCTGGATGACGGCCTGCGGCAGCCGCGGCTGCGCGCGCGCATAGCGGTTCTGCACGTCGACCTGGGCCAGGTCGGGGTTGGTGGAGGGGTCGTAGCTCAGCGTGATCGAGCCGGTGCCGTCGGCCTGCGTCACGGCCTCCATGTAGATCAGGCCGGGCGAGCCGTTCATCTCGCGCTCGATGACGCTGATGACCGAGTCTTCCAGCGTCTGCGCGGACGCGCCGGGGTAGGTGACCGACAGCACGATGGACGGCGGTGCCACCGGCGGGTATTGCGCGATCGGCAGCTGCGTGACGGCCACGGCCCCGAGGACCGTGATGAACAGGGCGATGACCCACGCGAAGATGGGTCGGTTGATGAAGAACTGCGCCATGAGTGCTCGGTCCTCTTCAGCGCGAAGCCGCAGAAGCAGGCGCGGCCGGCGCCGAGCCCGGGGCGGCCCACGGCACGGCGCGCGCCTTGCCACCGGCCTTCACGCGCTGCAGGCCGTCCACGACGACCTTCTCGCCGGCCTTCAGGCCGTCCAGCACCAGGGCGCGGCCACCTTGCGATGGCCCCAGCTTCACGGGCCGCGCGGTGACGCTGCCGTCCTCCGCGACGACCAGCACGCTCTCGCCGGTGGCGCCGCGCGTCACGGCCTGCTGCGGCAGCGTGATGGCCGCGTCCACGGCGGCCTGTGTCAGCCGCACGCGCACATACAGACCGGGCAACAACTGCCCCTTGGCATTGGGCAGCTCGGCGCGCAGCGTGATCTGGCCGGTCGTGGTGTCCACGCTCAGGTCAGAGAACAGCAGCTTGCCGGGTTCGGCGTAGACGCTGCCGTCCTCCAGCAGCACCTGCACCTGGGCGGCCTCCTTGCCACTGGCGCGTTGCAGCCGGCCGTCGGCCAGTGCCTGGCGCAGCCGCATGACCTCGGCGGCCGACTGCGTGAAGTTCACATACAGCTTGTCGACCTGCTGCACGACGGCCAGCGGCGTGGCCTCGCCTTGGCCCACCAGCGCGCCTTCGGTGACGAGGGCGCGGCCGATGCGGCCGGCGATGGGCGACGTGACGGCGGCATAGCCGAGGTTGATCTGGGCTGTCTGTACCGCGGCCTTGCCGGCGGCGACGTCGGCGCGGGCCTGCAGCGCGGCGGCCTGGGCATTCAGCGCCTCCTGCTGGCTCACGGCCTGGGTCTTGGCCAGCGGCGCGTAGCGGTCGGCCAGCGCCTGGGCCTGCACGAGATTGGCCTCGGCGCGGGCCAGTGTGGCCTGCGCGCTGGCGAGCGTGGCGCGGTAGGGGGCGGCGTCGATCTCGAACAGCGCCTGGCCGGCCTTCACGTCGCTGCCTTCGGTGAACAGGCGCTTTTGCAGGATGCCGGCGGCGCGGGCACGCACCTGGGCAACGCGGAAGGCTTCGAGCCGGCCGGGCAGCTCGGTCGCCAGATCGGCATGCCCCGGAGCCACGGTGACGACACCGACTTCCGGCGCCGGGGGCGCACTCGCCGGTGCGGCCTGGCCGCCGGCGGGGCTGCAACCCTGCAGGCCAGCCCCCAGGCCGGCCATCAAGCACATGACACCCAGCCTGGCCTTGCTACTTCTTGCCCACTTCATCTTCATGCCCTTGTCCGACGTTTACTGCTGCCCCGGCGTCCGCGTCGCGCGGCGAGGCAAAGCGGCTCACTTTAGCGATGCAGACGGGGCTGCGCGGATGAAGCTGTGCAAATCCCGGCGTGGCGCTGGGTCTGTTTGCTAATGCCGCGGCCCGTGGCGGGTGCCATTCGTCATGGCGTGTTCAGGCGGGCATGGCGGCCAGGCGTGCACGCATGACGGCGTGGCCGATGTCGGGCCCCTTGGCGCCGCGCGCGATGGCCGCCGCGCTCGCCGCAGCGAGGTCCACGGCCTGCGTGGCGCGCAGGTCGGCCAGCAGCCGTTCGCGCTGCGGATAGTCGCGGTTCTCGAATCTCAGACGGCCGCGGGCATCGCACTCGCAGGCCCATAGCAGTTCGGCGAAACGCTCGGGCCGCCGCCAGGCGTCGCAGCGCGCCATCAGCCGCAGCCGCGCTTCGGCGCTGAAGCCGCTGCTCTGATGCACATGCGTGTGCTCGCGCGCCACCAGCTCGGCCAGCTCGCGGCAGTCGGCCGGCACCTTCCAGCGTGCGCTGACGAGGCTGGCGAGTTCTTCGCTGCGCTGTTCGTGCCCGATGTGGCGGGGCAGTTCCTCGGGGGGTGTCGTGCCCTTACCGAGGTCGTGGCACAGGCAGGCGTAGCGCACGGTCAGCGGCGCGCCCTGCCGCGCGCATTGGTCCAGCACCATCATGAGGTGGACGCCGGTGTCGATCTCCGGATGGTGGGCCTCGGGTTGCGCCACGCCGAACAGCGCCTCCACCTCGGGCAGCAGCTTGGCCAGCGCCCCCGCCTCGCGCAGCACCGCGAACATGCGCGACGGCTGCTTCTCCATCAGCCCGCGCGACAGCTCCTGCCACACGCGCTCGGCCACCAGCGCGTCCACCTCGCCGGCGGCCACCATCGCGCGCATCAGCGCGACGGTCTCGGGCGCAACGGTGAAGTCGGCGAAGCGCGCCGCGAAGCGCGCCAGGCGCAGGATGCGCACGGGGTCTTCGGCGAAGGCCGGCGACACATGGCGCAGCACCCGGTCCTGCAGGTCGCGCTGGCCGCCGTGGGGGTCGACGATGGCGCCATGCGCGTCCTCGGCCATCGCGTTGATCGTCAGGTCGCGGCGTGCGAGGTCCTGCTCCAGCGTGACGTCAGGCGCGGCGTGGAAAGCGAAGCCGTGATAGCCGGCCGCCGTCTTGCGTTCGGTGCGCGCGAGTGCCACTTCGTCGTGCGTGTCGGGATGCAGAAAGACCGGGAAGTCCTTGCCGACGGGCTGGTAGCCGGCGTCCAGCAGGTCCTGCGGCGACGCGCCGACGACGACCCAGTCACGGTCCTGCACCGGCAGGCCCAGCAGGCGGTCGCGCACGGCGCCGCCGACGAGGTAGGTTTGAAAACTTGGCATCGCGGTGATTCTCTGCGCTGGCTGGACGTGGCTGCCCGGCGGTGACTCACCCGCGACCGCTACCGCTACCGCCTCTCGGGCGGCACGCCGCTCAGCGCCTCCACCAAGGTTGCATGCGCCGCCAGATCCACCGGCCGCAGCTTCGGCTCGGTCCGCGCCGGGTGGGCGCCGAGGTAGTTCTCGCCCTTCCAGTTGTGGGCCGGCCTGATGGGCCGCGGGACGAAGCCGCCGCCGCAGTTGGGACAGACGTTGCCCAGCAGGCCTTCCGCGCAGGCCGCGCAGAAGGTGCATTCGAAGCTGCAGATGCGGGCCTGGGTGGAGGCTGGCGGCAGCGCGGTGGCGCAGTGCTCGCAGCAGGGGCGCAGTTCCAGCATGGTCAGCGCCGCCCGGCCGCCCGAAGGCGCCGCGCGCCCCCTCGGGGGGCAGTGATCGAAAGCGAGCGTGGGGGCCTCATGCCCGCGCCGAGCGGTAAGGCTCGTCCTCGACGATGAAGTCCTGCTCGCGCAGCGAGTCGGCGATCCAGTCTTCCACGGCGGGGTGCGCCAGCACGGTGTCTCGGTACGCGGCGGCGGTCTCCGACAGCGGCAGGCCGAAACGGCTCAGCCGCACGGCCACCGGGGCGAAGTAGGCATCGGCGGCGCTGAAGCTGCCGAATAGGAAGGGGCCGCCGCTGTGCTTCAAGGCGTCACACCAGGCCGCGCCCAGCCGCGTGACGTCGGCGCGCAGCGCCTCGTCCTCGGCCCACAACCTCGCGCCGACATCGGGGAAGAAGGCCTCGATGTTCATCGGGCAGACGTTGCGCAGCCGCGTGAAGCCGGCGTGCATCTCGGCGCACAGGCTGCGCGCGCGGGCCCGGGCCTGCGTGTCAGCCGGCCAGATGGGCAGCTCGGGGTGGCGGTCGGCGATGTACTCGGTGATGGCCAGCGTGTCCCACACGGTGAAGCCATCGTCCTCCACCAGCACCGGCACGCGCTTCGTCGGCGTGATGGCCGAGATGGCGCGGCTCCATTCGGAGCCCGGCGTGAAGTCGAAGCGCAGCTTGACCTCCTCGAACGGAATGCCGAACGCCGCCAGCAGCACGCCGCTGCGCATGGACCAGGACGAGTAGTTCTTGTTGCCGATGTAGAGCTTCATGGGGCCTCGCTGTTAGGGCACAGAGCTTAGGTGGCGGGCTCGCGGCGTGTGTTGATCAATCCGCAACGGATTGATGCGCGAATCACGAGCCCGATCCCGCCGCTGCCGCTGCCGGCGGCACGTCGCTGACGTCGGCATCGCGGGCACCGGCCGGGCCGATGCTGGCGCCCAGGCGTTCACGCAGCTTGGTGGCCGGCAGGCCCAGGATCTGGGCGTAGACGGCGCCGCCCAGCAGCACCTTGCGCACGTAGTCGCGCGTCTCGTTGAACGGGATGTTCTCGGCCCAGATGGCGGACTCGAGCACCGGGCCGTCGCGCCAGCGGGCGGGCCGGCCGGGGCCGGCGTTGTAGGCCGCTGCGGCCAGCGCCTGCGCGCCTTCGAAGCGGTCCAGCACCAGCTTGAGGTAGCTGGTGCCGATGCGCAGGTTGAAGTCGCGGTCGTGCATCAGCGCGGCGTTGTAGTCGATGCCGACCTTCTTGGCCGTCCACTTGGCCGTGGCCGGCATGACCTGCATGAGGCCGGCCGCGCCCACATGCGAGCGCGCGTCCAGCACGAAGCGCGATTCCTGGCGGATCAGTCCGTAGACGTAGGCCGGGTCCAGCGCGGCGGCCTGGGCCTCACGCAGCAGCTCGGCCTTGTGCGGCAGCGGGTAGCGCTGGGTGATGTCGATCTCGGCCTTGGTGCGCTCGCTGGTGTTGATGCAGCGGTCCCAGACCTCGCGGTCGCAGGCCTCTTGCGCAGCGGCCAGCAACTGGCGGTCGCTCATGCCGCGCAGCGAGAAGTTCCACTCGCGCACGCCTTCGCTGCGCAGGCCTGCGCTCATGGCCAGCAGTGCCCGCGCCAGGCCCGGGTGGTTGCGCGCGGCGCGGCGCTCGTCGGCCGTCAGTGGCGCGGGAGCGGCGGGCAGCGGGGTGGGCAGCGCCAGGTCCTCGGCGGCGAGCCGGCCGAAGTAGCTCAGCGCTGCGCCCGGCGTGGCGGTGGCCAGTGCGGCGAGCTGGGCGCGCGCGGCGGCGGCGTCGCCCTGCATGCGCGTGGCGCGGGCTCGCCAGTACACCCAGCCGGGCTCGCGTTGTTCGGCGGCACTCATCTGCTCGATGGCGCGCAAGGCCACCGCCGGCTGCTTGGCGCGCAACGCGGCCCGCGCCGTCCAGGCGAGGGTGTCGTCGCTCCATGGCAGTTCCGGTGCGAGCTTGCGGGCGCGCTCGAACGCGGGCAGCGCGTCGTCCTGCAGCCGCAGCGCGGCCTGCCGGCCGATCTGCATCCACACCCAGGCCTGCAGGTCGCGGGGCAGCTGCGGCCATTTCTCCTGCATGACATCGCCGGCCTGGCTCGGGTCGGCAGCGGCCACGCGGGCCAGCGCCAGCGCCGTCAGCTCGGCTTCCTGGCGCGGGGCCGAGCGGGCCTTGCGGGTGAGGTAGCGGCCGGCGTTGTCCTGCAGCTCGGCCAGGCGCTGGTCCAGCAGCTTGCTGGAGAGCAGCGCCACGGCCTGCTTGGCGGCGCGGGGGCGGGCCTGCTCGACGGCCTGGCGGGCCTTGGCCCACAGCAGCTCGGGCTTGAAGAGGCCGGCCTCGACGAAGGTGGTGGCCAGCCAGTTGCAGCCGTCGTCGCCATCCTTCTGCGCCATCCAGGCGTCGCGCGCGGTCTCCACGCCGACGCGGTTGCCCGACAGGTGCTCGGCCAGCAGCGCATAGCAGGCCACCTCGCGGTCGTCGCGCATCTGGTAGCTCGCGTGGTCGCGGCGAAAGCCCGCCCAGTCGCGGCGGCGGCCCAGCTCCAGCAGCCAGTCGTTGCGCAGCCGGTCCTCGACATAGCTGCCGGGGAAACGGGCGTAGAAGGCGTCCATCTCGGGCTGGCGCACCTCCAGCAGCCGCGCGTTCAGCTCGTAATACTCGACCCAACCCGCCAGCGGGTGGCTCTGCGCGCGGGCGGTGTCGACGAGGGCCGCGAGGCGCTTGCGGTCACGCTTGACCCAGGCGTCGCGGGCCTGCACCGCGAGCTCGCCGTCGACCGGGGCGGGCGGGGGGGCCGCATCCGCGCTCAGCGACACGACCATCGCGAGCGCCACTGCGGCCCTCCACATGTACCCACCCCTGCTGCCTTGCTTGCCGTTCACTGCGCTTGCCATCGGTTCAATTTAACCCACCGGGCCCGAGGCTTGGGGTTTTCACGATGGGTTCCAATACGCGCAATTCCACGTCAGCGCGCCCATGACCGCAGCCGCCCTTTCCGACCGAGCCGACCTTCGCCGCAGCCTGCTGGCCGCGCGGCGCGCCTTTGCCGACACGGCGGTGTTCCAGGCGGCGCAGCACGCCGTGCGCGAAGCGCTGGCGCCGCTGCTGGCGCAGCTGGAGCCCGAGCTGCTGGGCGTCTACTGGCCGCTGCCGGGTGAGTTCGATGTCGGCGTTCAGCCCTGGCCCCGTGCGCTGCCGTTCGCCAGGCGCGACCCGGCGGAGATGCTGTTTCGCCGCTGGGACGGCAGCGTGCCGACCGTGCAGGACGAATGCGGCATCGCGGCCAGCAGCGGCGCGGTTGCCGTGCCCGATGTCGTGCTGGTGCCCTGCGTCGGCTTCACGCGCGAAGGCTTTAGGCTCGGCTACGGCGGCGGCTATTTCGATCGCTGGCTGGCCGCCCATCCCGGCGTGACGACCGTCGGCCTGGCGTGGTCTGCGGCCGAGGCGTCATTTCCCGTCGAGGCGCATGACCGCGCCCTGACGGTCATCCTCACCGAGCGCGAGCTCATCACCCCCGACTGAAGCCTGAAAGGACCCCCGCACGATGCACGACGGCATGACCCTGATCTCCACGTTGGCTGCGGCCTTCGGCCTCGCACTCGTGCTCGGGCTGCTGGCCCAGTGGGCGCGCTTACCGGCCCTGGTGGGCTATCTGCTGGCGGGGGTGCTGATCGGGCCGTACACGCCCGGCTTCGTCGGCGACGTGCACCTGGCGCAGCAGCTGTCGGAGGTGGGCGTCATGCTGCTGATGTTCGGCGTGGGCCTGCACTTCTCCGTGGGCGACCTGATGTCGGTGAAGGGCATCGCGCTGCCTGGTGCGCTGGTGCAGATGGTGGCGGCCACCGCCATGGGCGCCGGCCTGGCGCACTTCTGGTGGGGGTGGGACCTGGGGGCCTCGCTGATCTTCGGCCTGGCGCTGTCGGTGGCCAGCACGGTGGTGCTGCTGCGCGCGCTGGAGTCACGCGAGCTGCTGCACACGGGCAACGGCCGCATCGCCGTGGGCTGGCTGGTCGTCGAGGACCTGGCCATGGTGCTGGCGCTGGTGCTGATCCCGGTGTTGGGCGGGCAGGGCGAGGGGGCGGGCGGCAGCAGCCTGGCCGTCACCGTCGTCACGACCTTGCTGGCCGTCGCGGCCTTCGTGGCCGTCATGCTGATCGCCGGGCGGCGCCTGCTGCCGTGGCTGCTGTGGCAGGTCAACCGTACCGGCTCGCGCGAGCTGTTCACGCTGGCCACCGTGGCCGCGGCCGTGGGCCTGGCGGTGGGCGCGGCGGCGCTGTTCGGCGTGAGCGTGGCGTTGGGCGCGTTCTTCGCCGGCCTGGTGCTACGCGAATCGGCCTTCAGCGAGCGCGCCGCGCACGAAAGCCTGCCGCTGCGTGACGCGTTCGCGGTGCTGTTCTTCGTCGCCGTGGGCATGTTGTTCGATCCCAAGGTGCTGATCGAGCAGCCGCTGGCCGTGCTGGCGACCGTGGCCGTCATCCTGGTCGGCAAGACCTTTGCGGCCGGCGTGCTCGTGCTGCTGTTGAAGTACCCGCTGTCCACGGCGTTGACGGTGGCCGTGAGCCTGGCGCAGATCGGCGAGTTCAGCTTCATCCTGCTGGGCCTGGGGCAGAGCCTGCACCTCGTGCCCGCGCAGGCGACCAGCCTGGTCGTGGCCGGTGCCATCGTCTCCATCGCGGTGAACCCGCTGCTTTTCGCGGGCGTGGAGCCGCTGCGCCACTGGGTGCTGAAGCGCTCGGCCTGGGCGCGCAAGCTGGAGGCGCGCGACGATCCGCTGGCCGAATTGCCGGCCGACACGCCCAGCACGGCGCTGTCGGGGCAGATCGTGCTGGTGGGCCACGGCACGCTGGGCACGGCGCTGCACGAGTTGCTGGGCGACCGGCCGCTGGTGGTCATCGACCGCGACCGTGACGTGGTGGAGCAATTGCGCGGCGCCGGCCAGGCCGCCGTGCTGGGCGACGCCGCCGAGGCCATGACGCTGGTGCAGGCCCACATCGCCCAGGCCGCCTGGTTGGTGGTGGCGCTGGCCGACGTGCGCGGTGTGCCCGCCCTGCTGGCGCTGGCCCGCCAGCTCAACCCGGAACTGCGCTGCGCCGTGCTGGCGCACACCGACGAGGAAGAGCAGTGGCTGGGCGAGGCCGGCGTGAGCCATGTGCTGCGCTCGCAGCGGGCGCTGGCGCAGGCGCTGGCGAGGGTGGTCGCCGAGCCGCGGGCGGTGGTGGCGTCTCACTGAGGGGCGTGGCGGGTGCCCGCCGGGGATGGCTCAACCCATGCCAAGGCGCTGGAGCGCCGTGCCGGATCGTTCCGCTGAGGCGAGCCTCTACACCCCCGCCAACTGATCCCGCGTGATCGCCGCCTGCTCCTTCACCCAGTCGGCGAACTGCTGCACCTCGGGCCGCCGTGCCGCGTTGGGGCCGACGATGAGCCAGTAGCTGAACGGGCTGCCCAGGCGGCCGGCCTTGCCGAAGGGCTCGACCAGTTCACCCCGTTGCAGCTGCTCGTGCACCAGCGGCAGCCGCGCCAGCGCAACGCCCTGGCCGGTCAGCGCGGTCTGTACCTGCTGGTAGGTGAAGTTCAGGTAGAGCCAGCGGCGCGGCTGCAGGTCGGGTTCGCCCTGGGCGGTCAGCCAGCGGCGCCAGCCCAGGTACTCGGCGCTGGGTCGGGCGTCGTCCTCCTCGGCCAGCGCGTGGCGGGCGAGGTCGGCGGGCTTCTTCAGCGGCGCGGGCGGCTTCTGCAGATACCAGGGGCTGACGGTGGGTGACAGCAGCTCCTCGAACAACTGCACGGCATCCGGCGGCACGGAGGGTCGGTCGTCGTAGCGCAGCGCGAGGTCGATCTCGCCGTCCTCCAGGTCCACGCGGCGGTCGTAGGCGGAGACGCGGATGTCGATGTCTTCGTTGGCGCGCTGGAAGGCTTCCAGCCGCGGGATCAGCCACAGCGATGCGAAGGAGGCGAACGTCGTCACGTTGACGATGCGCCGGCCGCGGGTGCGGCGGATCTGGCGCACCGTCTGGTCCAGCTTGGACAGCACCGACACGGCCGTGGGCAGCAGCACGGCGCCTTCGCCGGACAGCTCCACCTTGCGTGTGCCGCGCAGGAACAGCGTGCAGCCGATCTCCTCTTCCAGCGCCTGGATCTGCCGGCTGATGGCCGACTGCGTGAGGCTCAACTCCTCGGCCGCCGCGCGGAACGACAGCAGCCGGGCGACGGCCTCGAAGGCGCGCAACGGGCCGATGGACAGCGGGCGTTGCCGGGGGACGGGATGGTCGGACATGCGCGTGGCGGGCGGGCGCGATTGATGCGCGGATCGTATCAATCGCTGCGGCGCATTCATTGGACCGCCTTGGGGCTTCTCAGCAGAATCCCTGATATCAACGCAGGAGAGACATCATGAGCGATGCGCAATCGGTATGGCATCTGGCCGGCGGCCGGGCGCTGACGCTGGCCGGCGCCGCAGAAGCCCGCCGCCTGGCCGTGCAGCGTGGCCGGGTGTGGCTGACTTTGTCCGGCACCGCCGACCGCCCGGCCGAGGACTGCTGGCTGGCCGCCGGTGACGCCGTGGCGCTGGCGCCGGGGCAGACGGCCGTGCTGGAAGGCTGGCCGGCAGCGGAGTTCGAGCTGCTGGTGCCGCCCGGCTCAGCCGCGCCGGGCCGTGGTCTTTTTGGCGGCCGGCTGTTTGGCGGCGGGCTTGTTGGCCGTTGATTTGACCGCCCGCTTCGCGACGGCCGGGCCTGAGTTCTTGACCTTGGCATTGGCCGCCCGCAGCGCGGCCTCCAGCGCCAACCGCGCCCAGGGCAGCATCAGCGGCGGCGATTCCAGCGCTTCTTCCGGCGGGCGGAAGTAGCTCATCACCGTGCGCTCACCGTCCTTGGTCGGGTAGGTGAACGGCGCGCAGCCGGCGGCGACGAAGCGCTCTCGCGTCGAGTCGTCGGCCTTCAGGAACAGCTGGCCGTCATCGACGATGGCCATGAACAAGCCGTCCACGTAGAGCCCCTGGGCGCCGAACATCGCCCGCGTTCGCACGGGGCCCAGCGGCGACAGCATCTCCACGCAGAGTTCGGTGAAGGCGTCCATGGCGGCCTCAACCCTTCCAGGTAAAGGGGAAGTGCAGCTGCTTCACGAAGCCGTCGGGCACGTAGTCGCCCAGCACGCCGTACTGCTCCGGCCACTTGCGCTCCGACTGCACGGCGGTGCCGAACAGGTGGTCGAGAAACGCGAAATGAGCCGCGTAGTTCTTGTCCAGCGCCTCCTTGTCCTGCGAGTGGTGCCAGTGGTGGAAGTTGGGCGTCACGATGACGTAGCGCAGCGGGCCCAGCCGCACGCTGACGTTGGCGTGGTTGAACACGGCCTGGAAGCCGACGATGACGATGTAGGTGTCGATGACTTCCTTGCTGAAGCCCAGCACGAAGATCGGTGCCAGCACCAGCGTGCGCGTGATGATGAGCTCCAGGATGTGCTGCCGCGAGCCGGCCAGCCAGTCCATGCTCTTCACGCTGTGGTGCACGGCGTGCAGCCGCCACAGCGTGGGCACCTCGTGATAGGCCCGGTGCGTCCAGTACTGCACCAGGTCGGCCACCAGGATGATGAGGAACAGGGCCACGCCGAAGGGCAGGTCTTGCACCCAGGCGCGGATGCCGTCCTTGGCTGCCCAGCCGAACAGCTTGTGCACCAGCAGGTTGGTGGCCAGCAGCACGAAGCCCACGGCCAGGTGGTTGACGATGAAGTGGTGGAAGTCGGTCTGCCACTCGGGGCGGAACACCGGCTGGTCGCGGCGCAGCGCGAACAGCTTCTCGATGAAGACGAAGATCAGCGTGGAGCCCAGCAGGTCGAGGATGAACCAGTCCAAGCCGATGTAGGGCGTGTGGTCGGGGAAGTTCGGGTCCACCTCCACCTTGTGGCCACCCAGCGCCAGCGCCAGGCCCAGCAGCACGAAGGTCCACAGCGCCAGCCAGCGCGCGCGGCTGAACACGATGTTGAACAGCGCCAGCGCGCCCGAGATGACCAGGCTCCAGTACAGCAGGCGCCGGATGACCTCCACGTCGTAGGACTGGCGCAGCTGAGGTGTCGTCAGGTACTGCGGAAAGTGGAAGGCCAGCACGCCCAGGAAACACAGGATGGCCAGGGTGAATGCGATGACGCCGCTGATGAGCCCCTTGCCCGGCCTGAGTTCGCCGCTGGATTCGCTGAGTTGGTTGATCCGGTTCAACATGTGTCGTCTTTCCCTGGGGACTGCTTCGAGGCGCGACTCTACCGAGGCCGCCGAGTGGCCCACAATGGCTGCATTCACCGGCCCGCGAGGAAGCACCCACCTTGGACGCCAATGACCGCTCCGCCATCCGGCACAAGCTCATCGAGCAACGTCTGGCGTTGCCCAACCGCCTGGCGCTGGCCGGCGACCTGCAGGAGGTGCTGCGGGTCTGGCTGCTGCGCCGCCGCGAGACCACCATCGGCGCCTACTGGCCCATCAAGGGCGAGTTCGACCCGCTGCCCGCGCTGTACCGCTGGAGCGAGGATCACCCGGAGCGCCGCATCGGCCTGCCGGTCGTGGACAAGGTGCATGGCACGCTGCGTTTTCACGTCTGGTACCCCGGCTGCCCGATGGAGGAAGACGCTTTCCACATCCCCAAGCCCAAGGGCACCGAGGAATTCCAGCCCCAGCTGATGCTGGTGCCCTGCCTGGGCTTCGGCCCCTGCGGGTTGCGGCTGGGCTACGGCGGTGGCTTCATGGACAAGACGCTGGCCGAGATGTCGCCGCGCCCGGTGGCGGTGGGCATCGGGTATGCGCATGGCTTCCTGCCGTTGCTCAAGCCCAGCGCGCTGGATGTGCCGCTGGATGCGATGTTGACGGAGGAGGGGGTGGTGTGGGATCGGGAAGGGTGATGGTTGCGGCTTGCCTTGGCCGACATCGCGGCTGCGCGGTGCATTGCCGGGAGTCCGCCCCGGCGGGCGGGTAACTTTCTTCTGTCTTGCCAGAAGAAAGTCACCAAAGAAGAGGCGCTGAACCGCACACGAGCACCAAACGGCCGTGGCGCGGCGTGCAACAGCCCAAGCCACCGCCCCCATGCGAGCCGCTGCGCTCTCGCGTCTGACTTGTGACGAACACCAGCCATCGCGCCAGCTCGCCGTCCGACGCGCGGCTGCACGCCGTGCTCACCAAAACAGCCGAATGCAGCGCCGCCCGGGCGGCGCGGCTGTTAGGTCTTCAGGCTGCCCAGCGCCGGCGTGCAGCCGCGCGTTAAGCGGCATGAAGGTCCGAGCCGTGGTGCCCGGCACAAGTGGTGGGCGAGAGCGCAGCGGCTCGCGTTGCGGGCATGTCTCGCTTCGAGCTTGCGAGCGCGGCACCCTGCTCGAGTGCGGATTGCGTTGGCGCCTCTCTTTTGGTGACTTTTCTCTGGCGTGGCAGAGAAAAGTTACCCGCCCTCGCGGGGCGGATTCCCGCGGCACTGCGAGGAGTCGCAAGGCTCTTCGCATAGGCAACAAAGACAAGCGGCCTGCCTCACAATCCGAACGTCTCATCACCACTCACGGACTCACCATGTTCAAGCCCGCCCTGTTGACCCTTACGACCGCCGCGCTGCTGCTGACCCAGGCTGCCCAGGCCCAGACCAAGCCCTGTGAAGAGCTGAAGGCCGAGATCGCCGCCAAGCTCGACGAAAAAGGTGTCAAGGATTACGAAATCGCCATCGTCGACAGCGACAAGGTCGGTGACGCCAAGGTCATCGGCAGCTGCGAAGCCGGCGCGAAGAAGCTGACCTACGTACGCAAGTGATCCCTGGAGCGGCGCATGAGCCTTTATCTTGACCACCTCAACACGCTGCAGCGCCAGGCCGAAGCCGCGCTGGAGCGCGCCGGCTTCGATGCGCTGCTGATCGCGTCCGGCATCGAGAAGTTCGCCTTCCTCGATGACCGGCCGTACCTGTTCCAGCCCAACCCGCACTTCAAGCACTGGCTGCCGCTGACCAGCCATCCGAATTCCTGGATCGCCGTGCGGCCCGGCAAGAAGCCGCGCGTCGTCTACTTCCAGCCCGATGACTACTGGCATGTGCCGCCCAGCGCGCCCAGCGGCGAGTGGGTGGACGCCGTCGAGCTGGTCGTCATCCGCGAGCCCGAGGACGCCGCCCAGGCGCTGGCCGATCTCGTCACGCCGCGCACGGCCATCGTCGGCGAGGCGGATGCGGCACTGCCAGGCCTCACCCCCAACAACCCCGAGCCGCTGCTGAACTTGTTGCACTGGGCGCGCGGCGTGAAGACGCCCTACGAGCTGGCGCAGATGCGCGCCGCCCAGCGCCGCGCCGTGCCCGCGCACCGGGCCGCGCACCAGGCCTTTCTCGCCGGCGGCAGCGAGGCGGCCATCCACCGCGCCTACCTCGTCGCCAGCGGCCACACCGACCGCGACCTGCCCTACACCAACATCATCGGCCTCAACGAGCACGCGGCCGTGCTGCACTACCAGTACCAGGACGAGCGCCCGCCGGCCGAGTCGCGCAGCTTCCTCATCGATGCTGGTGCTCAGGTGAACGGTTATGCCAGCGACATCACGCGCACCTGGAGTGCGCCGGGCCACGACGAGTTCGCCGCGCTGATCGCGGCGATGGAGGTTGAGCAACTGGGCCTCGTCGATGAGGTGCGCGAAGGCGTGGACTATCGCGACATCCACCTCAGCGCCCACCGCCGCACGGCACGCCTGCTGCGCAACGCCGGCATCGTCAAGATGAGCGAAGAGGCCATGGTGGAAGAGGGCGTTACCAAGCCCTTCTTCCCGCACGGCATCGGCCACCTGTTGGGCCTGCAGGTGCATGATGTGGGCGGCTTCATGGCCAGCGAGACGGGCGGCGTGGCGACCAAGCCCGCCGGCCACCGCTACCTGCGCCTGACGCGCCCGCTGCAGGCCGGCATGGTGGTCACCATCGAGCCGGGGCTGTACTTCATCCCGATGCTGCTGCGCGAGCTGCGCGCGTCGAAGAACGCCGGCCATGTGGACTGGGCCACCGTCGATCGACTGTCACGTTATGGCGGCATCCGCATCGAGGACGACGTGGCCTGCCGCGCGGGCGGCGAGGCGCCGGAGAACCTGACGCGGGATGCGTTCGCGGCCACCGGCGATTGATGCGCTCTGCTCGTCGGGGCGGTGACGCGAACCGGGCAGCTTTGGTGGCTGGATTCGGCCAGGAGCGGTCGTCCGCAGACGACTGGTATGCGGAGGTCAACCCGGTGCCCCACACGGAATCGGTGGCCATGTCACGACGGGGCTGCTACCTCCATTGCGCGCGGTCCGAGCGGCTGGCAAAGTCGCGCCGGTCCACGCCGCTTTTCACTTCAATTTAATGACCGTCCACACCCTGTCCGCTGGACAAATTTCCCATGCGCAACAACGCTTTATGGCGAATCATGCGAGCCTAGTTAAGCAGCAGGCGGCGGAGTTCTGCGGCACGGGCTGCCGGATAAACCAATAGTTAGATTGCTATGACTCACGACCCACGAACAGAGCCGTTGCGGGAGTGGAACCGGCTTGCCAGGGAGAACACCGAGAACGCGATCGTCTCGTCAATGTTCGAAGCCGCAAGCAAGGCGTCGAAACCACTGGAAGAATTTTCGACATGGCTGCTGGTCGGGGCCGCAGCGGTTGCCTCATTTCTCATAGCTAACTCAGACAAGGTTCTTCCGCTACTCGGAGCGAGAGGCTTTTCTTGGTGTGGCGCTCTGCTTTGCCTCTCGTGCTTGTTTGGCCTTCTCTCAAAGCTGATAGGTCTGCGGGCTCATATCGGGAAAGAGACGGGCGAGGCAGTCAGAAAGACTTTTGCAGAGCACCTTGCACGCTACGAGGTGGAGGAGGAAAAGATCCGGCAAGGCGCGAAGTTCTGGGGAATAGATCTTCAGACTGGGATTCGTATTGATCGCGTGCTTTCGGAGTTCTATAAGCCGCTGCCTTGGTGGGCTACGTGGCTGGCAAAGCGTCAGTTGAAGAAACATGCGGGGAATCCGCAGGTCGGCCACATCATCCTCATTAATAGCCTGAACTGGCAGGGGTACTTTGCGGCAGGTCAAGCCCTCGCCTTTCTTGCGTTTCTTGTGGCTGGGTTCGTTTATGCAGCAGCAATATAACCATTCCATCGAGCGGATGTCTTGCCGACTGCGTCGTCAATCCACCGTTCATGTCAAACGTTGAACATCCGGTTCGCGGCGGCTCCCTTGGCCCAGGCGTACTTCTGCTTCGGGTCGGTAGCTGGCATTGCACGCCGACATCGTGAACCCCAGCGGTCCGGCACCGTGCGTCGGGCTTCGACTGACCCACGCTATGTGTCTACGCGCTGGTTGCGGGCCGCATTGGTGGCGGCTGGTCTCCCCGTGAGTCCCAGCCGGGATTTCGTCCCGGCGGCCGACCTACTTTCTTGCACGCGCAAGAAAGTAGGCAAAGAAAGCGCCCCTGTTCCGTCGCCCCTTCGCTGCGCGAAGGGGTCCCCTGCGTGCCGTGCCGCTTGCATGCGGCACGGCGTTCGGCAGGCGTCGCGCAGCACGCAGGTGCTGCGCTCGGCCCTGCCTCACTGCGTCGGAACCCGAGGCCCGCGCAAAACTCCCTGCGTTCGCTGCGCTCACTTCGGTCAGACAGTTGCGCGGAGTCAGTTCACGAAGCGAGCTTCGCTCGCGCCTCGGGCTCCTGCGCTTCTCGGCTCCTCCAAAGGGGAACCCCGCAACAGCCAAACGCCGAAGCCGGCTGCCGCGAGGTATTCGTCTTGCCCCCTTCGGCACCGCCGAGCAGGGCAAGGCCTTGAGGGCGTGCGCGAAGCGCACTTCGTGAACTGACTCCGTGCGGCTGTCTGACCGGAGCGAAGCGGAGGGAGTTCCGCACGGGCCCGCAAGGCCTGAGCAGCGCAGGGAACCGCTCGCGCAGCGGGCGGCGGTGCGGTCCGGGGGCGTTTCTTTGCCTACATTCTTGTCGACACAAGAAAGTAGGTCGCCCGCCGGGGCGAAATCCCGGCGCGATGCAACGGGTCAAGCCGACCGTCGCCAAGACCTCCTCAACAGCGCGCCCCTCAAGGCCGCGCAGCGTTGCCGGCCCCAGCCCGGGCCTGTGGATCACCGTACAGCACTCCCCGCCCGTGCGTGCCCACGTAAACGCGGCCGAAGACCTTGGGGTCGCCGTTGACTTGCAGGATCAGGCCCCACTGGTGGGCGTCGTCGTTGATGCGCTGCCAGGTCTTCGCGGCGTCGGTGGAGCGGAACAGGCCGTAGCGGCCTGACACGGTGCCGACGAGGTAGAGGGCGGGTTCCTTCGCACCCTGCGCCGCGCGGCCGAAGCCGAAGGCGTGGATCTCGTCGACGCCAGGCTGCTGCTTGAAGGCCTTGCCGTCGCCGGCCCGGTACAGGCCGTGGAAGGCCGCGACCCAGAGATCGCCCTCGCGACCCGGCGTGGCGTAGAGGCGGTCCTGCCCGCCGCGGTCGTCGCCGCGGTCGCTGCGGTTGTGGCCGCCAGCGGCGGCGCGCAGGACCGGGCCGTCCGGCAACGCGAGCGGCCGGCTCGTGAACGTGAGGCCACGGTCGTTGCTCGTGAAGAGCTGGTCGTCGAACAGCGCCATTGCGTGGAAGCGCTGCGGGTTCACGCGGTCGGCGATGACGCGGGTGCCGACGGGCAGGCCTTGCACAGCCGTCCACGTGTCACCGCGGTCGTGCGTGACGTGGGGCAGGGCACCCTTGGGTGTCCACACCCAGGCCTTGCCGTCGGCGGACACGGCGATGAAGCCGTCGCCGGTGGTCGCGCCGGCCGGCACGGTCTTGGGCTCGCGCCAGATCTTGCCGCCGTCCAGCGAGTAGCCGAGGTTCTTGCCGCCGTCGCGGGCGTGGCCGATGCGCACGATGACCTCGGGCGCCCGCTCCGCGCCGGTCACGTCGTGCGTGTTGCCGAAGAAGGGCGGCTTGGGGTTGCCTGGCGCCGGTTTGTCGAGGTCGGTGTGCACGAAGCCGGAGTAGTCGCCGATGGCCGTCACCAGCGGCACGCCTTGGGTCGGGCTGTGCAGCGCGAGGGCCACGGTCTCCTCGATGCCGCCGGCCATGACGCGCCAGTGCGTGGGCTGGCCTTTGTCGGCGGCGGTCAGGTCCAGCGTCTCCCAGCCGCCGTAGCCGGTGGTGAAGAGCGCGTGGTCGGGATTGGCGGGATTGATCTTGACGTCGTAGAGCCAGTGCAGATGGGTGTCGGCCACATAGGGCGCGGCGGCGGCGTCGAACCGGGCGGTGGCGAACAGGGATTGCCACGTCGTGCCGCCGTCGGTGCTGCGGAACAGCTCGTCACCCTTGGCACGGCCGGCGGTGCTGGCGAGCAGGCGCTGCGGATGAGTGGGGTCCACGGTGATCGTGGCGTAACCGAAGGGTTGGGCGGCGCTGGGGCGCTCGGGCGTGATGTCGGCCCATGTCTGCGTGCGTGGGTCGTGCCGCCACACCGATCCGTCCTTCATGCGGTGCGGGCCGGGGTCACTGGCGTACGCGATGTAGAGCCGGCCGTCGCTGGCGAGCGCCGCGCGCATGGGGCGGTGCTGCGCCGGGCCGCCGGGCACCGGCTGCCAGCTGGCGCCGGCGTCGCGGCTGACCCACAGCCCCGGCCGGCCGACGACGGACACACCGGCGTAGATCGTGCGGCTGGGCTGGCCGCGCGTGCCGCTGCTCGGGTCGAACAGCACGAAGTTGATCGTCGCCTTGCCGTCGCTGCCGCCCCAACTGGGCGGTGGGCCGTCGGACTCGTGGCGCTGCCAGGCGCTGTCGGGAAAGGCGTCGACACGCTGGAAGCTGCGTGCGCTGTCGGTGCTGCGCCACAGGCCGGCCAGGCGGCTGCCGAGGTAGAGCACGCGGCCGTCGTTGGGGTCCACGGCCAGGCGCTCGCCGTTGCCGCGCCCGCCCTCATTGCCGCCCAGTTTGAACGGCAGCTCGGTGCGCTGGAACGTGCGGCCGCGGTCGTGCGAGCGCAGCACGGCGCCGTTGGGCACCAGCGGATTGGTGTAGGTGCCGCAGGCGAGGTAGAGAGCGTCAGGGTCGTTCGCGTCGACGGCCAGGCTTTCGACGCCCATCAGGTTCACGTCCTTCAGCGGCAGCCCGTCGAGCAGCGGCTGCCAGGGGCCGGTGGCGCTGTCGCGGCGGTAGGCGCCGCCCATGTCGGTGCGGGCATAGGCCAGGCCTGGCACGGCGGGCTGGAAGGCGATGCCGCTGACGAAGCCGCCGCCGACGATGGCCACGGGGCGCCAGCGGTAGGGCTGGTCGGTTGATGCCGGCGTGCCGGCGAGCGCGATCTGGGCGCCGAGCAGCGCGCCCAACAGGGGCTTGAGTGGGTTCATGTCTCCAACGGGGTCTTGTTCTCGGAGATGGGATCGTAATTTGTTCGCTCCTCGAACAAATATCGGCCACTGAAAAAACACCTGCGCCAGCGCCCTCGGCTCGCGGTGGCGACGGCCGCCGGGTCGGGGTTCCCCGCAGGTCGGCGCGGCGATGGAGGTGGCATACTCAAAACCAAATACCACAAAAAATGGAACGAGATTCCATTTATGCAAGAGGCAGCATGAGCAGAGCGATTTCTTTGAAGCACACGCTGAGCTACGGCAGTGCGAACCTGTTGGGCAGCGGTGCCCTGGCCATCGCGGGGGCCTGGCTGCTGTACTTCTATACGACGTTCTGCGGGCTGACCATCGTCGAGGCGAGCGCGATCTTCTCGGTGGCCAGCATCCTGGACGCCATCAGCAACCCCGTCATGGGGTACATCAGCGACAACTTCTACAACACGCGGCTGGGGCGGCGGTTCGGGCGGCGGCGCTTCTTCATCCTGCTGGGCATTCCGCTGGTGCTGCTGTACCCGCTGATGTGGATCGAGGGCTTCGGGTTCTGGTACTACCTCGGCATGTACGCGCTGTTCGAGCTGGTCTACACGTCCATCATGGTGCCGTACGAGACGCTCGCGACCGAGATGACGACGGACTTCGCCGTGCGCTCCAAGCTGACGGGCTCCAAGGCCATGTTCGGCAAGGCGGCCAATTTCCTGGCGGCGTTCATCCCGGCCCAGCTGTTCCTGGTCTACAGCAAGGACTCGCCGACGCCCTTCCTGCTGATGGGCATCATCTACGCCGTCATCATGTGCGCGGCCATGACGGCGCTGTACCTGTCGTCCTGGGAGCGGGCGCCGCACGAGGTGGCTCAGGAGCGCGCGGGCAGCCTGCTGCAGGCGCTCAAAAAGCTGGGCGCGGACATGCTGTCCACCTTCCACCTGAAGATCTTCCGCAAGCACCTGGGCATGTATCTGCTCGGGTTCGGCGCGGAGTGGCTGTTCGCGTCCATCTTCACGTACTTCATCGTGTTCGTGATGGGGCAGGACAAGTCGGTCGTCGGCTACCTCAACAGCTTCAGCTCGGTGATGCAGTTGATCTCGACGATGCTGTTCATCGGCATCTGCATCAAGTTCGGTTTCGCGCGGCCTTACCGCATCGCGCTGCTGGTGGTCTGCGGCAGCGTGCTGGCCTACACGGCGCTGTACTACCTGGGTTGGTCCAAGCAGACGACGGCCATCGCGCTGTTCGCCATCACGGCCGTGTTCGGCCTGGGCACCGGCGGCGTCTACTACATCCCCTGGACGGTCTACACCTTCCTGGCCGACGTCGACGAGGTGCTGACCGGCCGCCGCCGCGAAGGCATCTACGCCGGCGCGATGACCTTCGCCGGCAAGATCACCCGCTCGGTCATCGTGTTCGCGATGGGCTGGTTGCTGGGCGAGTTCGGCTTCGCCTCGGGCCAGGCCACACAGCCGGCCTCGGCGATCGACGCCATCATCGGCATCTTCACGCTGGGCGTCATCGGCCTGGGCCTGGGCGGCATCTACTACACGACGCAGATGAAGCTGGACCGCAAGAACCACGCGATCCTGCTGGCCGAGATCGCCCGCATCAAGGCGGGCGGCCGCATCGCCGACGCCCCGGCCGAGGCCCGCGCCGTGGCCGAGGAGCTGACGGGCTGGGCCTATGAGCAGTGCTGGGGCAACAACAAGCTGGCGTTGAAGGACAGCGGCCAGCCGGTTCAGGCTTGACCTCCCGATCCGGGCGGGGGGCGTAGCACGGCGCGCAGGGCGACTCATGGGACGCACGGTCGGACTTGCGCTTCGCTCGCACCGGGGCTGATACGGCGGGCGAGTGCCGATGCCCATGTCGGCGCCGGCGAGGTGGGTTGTTTATCAGCGTTGCTGATGGCGACGATTTCAACTCGCGATTGGACGAATAAGTGGCGCCTCGTGATCATGACGGCACTTTCAACAAAGCCGTTTCACGACCATGCACGCCATCCATTGGCCCGAGGGCTACGTCCCGGGCTTCACCGACAACTTCTGCTCCAACGAGGTCATCGTGGCCGGCCTGACGGCCGCCGAGGTGTGGCCGTTCCTGGCAACGCCGTCGCACTGGCCTACGTATTACGCGAATTCGGCCAATGTCCGCTTCCACGGTGGCGGGCCGGTGCTGGCGGCGGGCGATCGCTTCTACTTCGAGACCTTCGGCTTCCCGGTCGAGGCGCAGTGCAACGAATTCGTGCCTCCCGCCGACGGCCAGCCCGGCCGCGTGGCATGGCATGGCTGGGCCGGCGAGCCCGGCGCCGATGACCGGCTGGACGTGCATCACGCGTGGCTGGTCGAGGACTTGTCCGGTGGCCGCGTGCGCATCTTCACGCAGGAGACGCAGCAAGGTCGGCCGGCGGCCGAACTGGCGCGCGCCAAGCCCAACCCCATGATCAACGGCCACCAGGACTGGCTGGACGGGCTCGTGGCCGCAACGCGGCAGGCCAAGGGGAGCTGAGCGATGGGTTCGGTCTTCAAGAGAGTCGGCTGCGCGAGCTGGGGGCCCGCTACGAGAAGGGGCCGGACTTTCAGCCCTTTGCGTTGCGCGACGGGCAACTGGTGACCGGGCGGAACCCTGCCTCCTCGGAGGCGGCGGCGCGTCTGACTCTGCAGGCCCTGCGCGGCCAATGAGCGCCGGGCGCCGCATGCGCGCCCGCGTATCCATCCTTCATCTCGAATCTCGACGTTTGCATGTCTTCTCTCTTTTCATCGTTCACGCTCAAGAGCACGACGCTGCGCAATCGCATCGCCATCCCGCCCATGTGCCAGTACAGCGCCGTCGACGGCGTGGCCAATGACTGGCACCAGGTTCATTACGCGGCGCTGGCGCGCGGCGGTGCGGGGCTGGTGATCGTCGAGGCGACCGGCGTGTCGCCCGAAGGCCGCATCACGCCGGCCTGCCTGGGTCTCTGGAATGACGCGCAGGCCGCCAGCCTGCAGCGCGTGGCGGCCGGCATCAAGGCCGGTGGCGCCGTGCCGGGCATCCAGATCGGTCACGCCGGCCGCAAGGCCAGTGCCAACCGCCCCTGGGAGGGTGATGACCACATCCCCGCTTCCGACCCGCGCGGCTGGACGCCGCTGGCGCCGTCGGCCCTGGCCTTCGGCGAGACGCTGAACCGGACGCCCCAGGCCATGAGCCTGGAGGACATCGCCCGTGTGCAGGCGGATTTCGTGGCTGCTGCGAGGCGGGCCCTGGCGGCGGGCTTTGAGTGGCTCGAACTGCATTTCGCCCACGGCTACCTGGCGCAGAGCTTCTTCTCGCCGCACAGCAATCGGCGCGACGACGGGTACGGCGGCGACTTCGAAGGCCGAGCCCGCTTCCTGCTCGAGACGGTGGCTGCCGTGCGCGCCGTCTGGCCCGAGCACCTGCCGCTGACGGCACGGTTCGGCGTCATCGAGTTCGATGGCCGTGATGAAGCCACCTTGCAGGAGTCCATCGAGGCGGTGTGCCGCATGCGCGATGCCGGCCTGGACCTGCTCAACGTCAGCATGAACTTCGTCATCCCCAACACGGCGGTGCCCTGGGCCACTCCCGGCTTCATGGCGCCGATCGCCGAGCGCGTGCGGCGCGAGGCGGGCCTGCCGGTGGCGTCGAGCTGGTGCCTGGACGACCCGCAGACGGCCCAGCGCGTCATCGTCGAGGAACAGATGGACCTGGTGATGATCGGGCGCGCTCATCTGGCCAACCCGCATTACCCGCGCGAGCTCGCCCATGCGCTGGGCGTGGACCGCCCGGACTGGGTGCTGCCCGCCCCTTATGCCCATTGGCTGTCGCGCTACCGTGGCCCGGGCAGTGCCTCGGCCCAGTGAGCGGGCGAGGCGCGGCGTCAACCGTGGGGCGCTGCGTGCGAGCGCGGTCGGCCGTCAGCGCCGCGCCGGGCCGGCCGGCTCCGGGCGCGCGCAAGCGTCGACCAGCAGCTGCCGCAACCAGCGGTGGCCGGCATCGCCATGGGTGCGGCCGTGCCAGGCCAGCAGCTTCGTGAAGCCGGCCACCGGCAGCGGTGGCGCCTTGACGCACAGCCCCTGTGGGTCGTCGATCAGGCGCTCGGGCACCAGCGCCACGAGGTCGGTCGATCGGATCAGATCCAGCAGCATCACGAAACTGGGCACGGACATGACGACCCGGCGCTGGCGCCCCACCAGCGCCAGCGCAGCATCTGTCGCTCCGGTGAAGCCGCCGCCCTGCAGTGACACGATGCCGTGGTCCTGGGCGCAGAAGTCATCCAGCGACCAGTCCGCCAGCGCGGCGCAGGGGTGGGAGGCGCGCATCGCGGCGACGTAGCGCTCGTCGAACAGGCGCCGGGCGTGCAGCTCGGGGGGCGTGCTCTCCGGCGTCAGCAGCGCGAGGTCTAGCTCGCCACGTTCCATGCGCTCCAGCACCGTCGCCTCGTCCAGCGGGCGCACCGCCACCTTGATGCCCGGCGCCTGCGCGCGCAGCGCGACGACGAAGGGCGTGACCACCGCTCGCAGCGCGTAGTCCGTGGCGGCCACCGTGACGGTGAAGGCGGCTGTCGCGGGGGTGAATTCGTCCGGCAGCAACAGCTGATCGGCCTCGGCCAGGATGCGATGGATGGGCTCGGCCAGCCCTTGCGCCTTGAGCGTCGGCGTGATGCCACGCTGGCTGCGGATGAACAACGGGTCGTCGAATGCTGCACGCAGCCGGTTGAGCATGCCGCTGACGGCGGGCTGGCTCAGCGCCATGCGGGTGGCCGCGCGGGTCACGTTGCGCTCCAGCATCAGGGCCTCGAAAGCGCGCAGCAGGTTCAGGTCGAGATGCCGGGGCAGCGCGGCAGGCCGCCGGGCAGCGGCCGGCGACCGGTTTGCGTCATCGGCCGCCGACTCGGCACTTCGGTCGATCGCTGGGGCGCTGTCGGCAGGTCTTGGCATGGCGGATCGGGGCGGCATCGTCAAGTAGAACGCATGAACG
This sequence comes from Pelomonas nitida, assembly GCF_043555975.1. Lineage (NCBI taxonomy): Bacteria > Pseudomonadati > Pseudomonadota > Betaproteobacteria > Burkholderiales > Sphaerotilaceae > Roseateles > Pelomonas nitida. The sequence goes on from NZ_JBIGIA010000011.1 coordinate 139,965, forward strand.
GCGCGCGCGGCTAGCGGCTGCCATCAGCGCCGCTGCACGCCCGGTAGCCGACCGTCGCGCAGCGCCGCGATGAGCCCGTCGCACGCGGCCTCGACGAGATCCAGCACGTCCTCGAACCCCGCCTCGCCGCCGTAATAAGGGTCCGGCACATGCGGGTTGCCGGCCTGCGGCGCGTAGCGCATCAGCAGCTTCAGGCGGTCCCGCCGTGCGGGCGGGCACAGGCGGGCGGCGTGGGCGAGGTTGTCGTCGTCCATGCCTAGCACGAGGTCGAAGCGTTCGAAGTCACGTGCCTGCAGTTGGCGGGCGCGCAGCGGGCTCAGGTCGTAGCCGCGCTTCAACGCATGCTCCTGGCTGCGCTCATCGGGTGGCGCACCGACGTGGTAGCCGTGCGTGCCGGCGGAGTCCACCTCGACGTCGAGGCCGGCAGCGGCCAGCTTGGCGCGCATGACGCCCTCGGCCGTCGGGCTGCGGCAGATGTTGCCCATGCAGAAGAACAGGATGCGGGGGGCAGGCATGGTGGCGCTCACAGCAGCAGGAAGGCGGCCGCCGCCAGCGCCGTGGGCCCCAGCGCGCCCAGCAGCAGGCCGCCTGCGCCGATGGACTCGTCCTCGAAGCCGCGCTTGAGCAGCGCCACGCCGGCCGGGTTGGGCGCGTTGGCGATGACGGTCAGCCCGCCGCCGGCCACGGCGCCGGCCACCAGCATGTACTGGGCATCCTGGGAGATGCCGGTGATCAGCGAGCCGAGGTAGGTCAACGCGGCGTTGTCGGTGACGGCCGTGAGGCCCAGGGCGCCGAAGAACAGCGCCAGCGGCTCCAGGCTGGAGACGATGGGCTGCAGCCACCAGGCCTGCATGCCGCCCAGCACCACCAGGCCGGCCAGGAAGAAGCCCACCAGCAGCGCTTCCTTCAGGATGAGCGGGCTCTGATGGCGCTCATAGGCCTGTGTGACCCCGAGGAACAGCAGGAACAGCCCGAGGAAGGCCACCGGGTGGTGGGCCAACAGCACGACCCCGGCCAGCAGCGCCAGGTGCACCAGCACCAGCGGCAGTGGGACGGGGGGCTCGGCCTGCGCCGCAGCGCCCGAAGGCGGGGTGGCGAGGTGCTTGCGCAGCAGCACGGTGGCCAGCGTGGCGTTGGCCACCACGGCCAGCGCGGCCTTCCAGCCGAAGTGGGTGAACATGAAGGCGCTGTCCCACTGCCAGGTGGCTGCCACCATCAGCACCGGCGGCGCGGCGTAGGAGGTCAGCGTGCCGCCGATGGAGACGTTGACGAACAGCACGCCCAGCGCAAAGTACTTGATGCGCTCCGGCACGTCGCGGCGGAACACCTGCGGCGCCAGCATCAGTGCTGCGATGGTCATGGCGGCTGGCTCGGTGATCACCGAGCCCAGCAGCGGCACGGCCGCCATGCCCAGCCATGCCCCGGCCAGCGCGGTGGGCAGGGGCAGCAGGCGGGCCGTCGTGTCCACCGCCCACACGACGGTGCGCAGCACCGGCCGCGACGCGGCCACCACCATGACGACGAAGACGAACAGCGGCTCGGTGTAGTTGCGCGATTCCGCGTAGGCCAGCGCCGGGCTGCCACCCTGCATCACGGCCATGGCCAGGATGAGGACGATGGCCCAGAACCCGAACACCACCTCCACCTCGCCGAGCAGGTGGAACAGGCCCGCATGGCGCGGGAAGCGGTGCGACAGGCGTTCGAACTGCTTGGCGGCGAAGGTGTGCGCGAGTGCCAGCCCGAACAGGGCGAGGGCGATGTGCTGGATGACGGCGTCGGACATGGCGTGCCTTTCTCAGGGGCTCTCGTGCGAGGCCCGCAGGTCATGCGCGAGGCGGCCCGACCATCGCAGAAGTCCTGCCGCCCCGAGACCCGGGCCGGCACCCGGCGCGCAGTGTAGCGACCGACGGCCGCAGGGCGCGTCAGAAGCGCAGATCGGCGCGCAGCGAGATGACGCGGAAGGTCTTGTTGTTGGACCAGCTCTCGGTGAGGCGATGGTTGGCCACGTCAATGCCCTCGGTCGACACGGAGGCATCGCGCGGGAACAGGTTGGCCATGGACAGCCGCCAGTTGATGCCGTCGCGCACGGCGCCGCTGGCCCAGGACAGGTAGGCGTCGAACTGGCGGCGCGCGGTTTCCTCGCGGCGCAGTGCCTCGGTTTGCTGCACGCGGCTGGCGGGCACGTAGTTGAAGTTGAAGCCGCTGCCGAAGTTCAGGCCCAGCGCCTTCCAGCGGTGGTCGATGCCGACATTCAGGCTGCCTTTGGGCTGCTGGTCCAGCCGGTTGTTGCTGCCGGGAATGCCCTTGACCTCGCTCTTGAACAGCGCCACGTTGAAGCGCAGCAGCATGAGCTGCAGCTCGGGTGGTGCCTCTTCCCACAGCTCGTCCAGCCGCGCCTTGACCTCGAACTCGAAGCCCATCGTGCGCGCGCCTTCCATGTTGCGCGGCCGGCTGACCCAGCGCGGCGACGTGTCCCAGCTCACGTTCTCCAGCAGCACCTGGCTGCGGATCAGGCTCTTGATGTCGCGCACGAAGGCGCTGCCCGACACGATGCCGCCGGTCGGCAGCCAGTGCTCCAGGCTCAGGTCCACACCGGTGGCCAGTTCGGGCTTGAGGTCGGGGTTGCCGGCGCGGTCGGCATCGGTCTGGCGGTTGGGGCCCTCGGGGTAGGTCGAGTTGATGCTGGGCCGGGCGACCAGGTCATTGAGGTTGGGCGAGCGGTAGCTGCGCGTCAGGCTCAGGCGCACCTGGTCCTTCGGCAAGGCCTCGGGCTTCCACAGCAGGTGGAACAGCGGCGAGGTGACCTGCGAGACGTTGCGCGTCTCGGGCAGCGTGCCGGCGGCGTCCGCGCGTGTCTCGATGCGCTCGTAGCGGATGCCGGCGTAGACCGACCACTGCTTGGTCGGGCTCCACTCGTCCTGCGTGTAGGTGGCGAAGCGCTGGTTGCTGGAGCCCAGCGTGTTGCCGAACTTCACGAGGCCGGGGATGACCGCGCCGTTGACGGTGGTGTCGCGCAGCTGCAGGCGATCGCTGCGTTCGGTCTCCAGGCCCGTCACCCACTGGTGTTCCTGCGCGGTCTTCAGGCTCCACTTGCCGCTCAGCGTGGTCTGGTCCTCGGTGGCGCTGTTGTGATCGTCCTGCACGCGCTCGCTGGTGGCGCCGTTGGCGGTCTTGGTTTCGCGGCGCTCGCTGTTGCTGACGTTCTTGAAGCTGCCGCGGCCCACGCGGATGTCCCAGGTCTCGCCCACCTGCGGCCGGTAGCTGGCCGAGAGGTTCACGCGCACGTTGTGCATGTGGCCGTCGGAGTTGCCATGCACATCGCGCAGATAGTCGGACGTGACGGGTTGGTTGGTCAGCGGGTCCAGGCCGGTGGTGAAACCCTCGGCGATGTTCTGGCTGCTGCCCTTGTTCTGCGACAGCGCGAAGAACGGGGCGATGTTGAAGCTCAGCGTGTCGCTGTACTTCCAGCGCAGCCGGGCATTGCCGTTGAGGTTGGCGCTGCGGCCCATGCTGGTGCCGATCTGCGCGATGTCGTCGGTGACGTCGCCCGTGTCCGTGTCGGTGACGCGGTTGTGCGAGTCGATGTTGTTGAAGCGGCGGTGCACGCCGCCGTTGGTGGAGAGGGCGCCGGCCACGTCGTCGCCGTTGGGGCCGCCCCATTTGAGGTTGCGCGTCCAGCTGAAGTCGGCCTGCGGCTCGCCGCGGTCCTGGCCCAGCGTGACGCGCACCTCGTGGTTGGACTTCTGCAATGGCTCGCGCAGGATGATGTTGATCGTGCCGGCGATGGCCCGCGCGCCGGTCTCGGCGGTGGGGGCGCGGTAGATCTCGATGCGCTCGACCTGGTCGGGCGGCAGGTCTTCCACGGCGAAACCGGCCGGCGCACGCTCGCCGTCGACGAGGATCTGCGTGAAGCCGCTGCCCAGGCCGCGCATGCGGATGTCGCCACCGCGGCCGGCCCGGCCGCCGATGGTCACGCCCGGCAGGCGGCGCAGCACGTCACCCAGCACCGTGTCGCCATAACGGTCCAGGTCCTCGCGCTCGATGACGATCTTGCTGGCCGTGCTGTTGCGCCGGCGGCTGTTGGCGGTGGGGCCGCCACTCACTTCCACGCGCTCCAGGCGGTTGGGCACACCGCTGGCGGCCGGCGCCGGGGCGCTGGCCGCTGCGCCGGCGGACGCCGCCATGGCGGGCGGTTTGGGAGTGGGCCTGGCCGGTGGCGTCTGGGCCGTGGACACGGCGGCGATGCACAGCGCGGCCAGCGCGAGGAGGCGGCGGCTCATGGCCGCGCATTCTGCTGACGAGCGGTGACTTGCGCTCGCCAGAAACGCTCATTTACATGAGCGCAGCCGGGGTCAGAAGCGGTAGCCGACGCCCACGCCGACCAGCGTCGGGTCCACCTTGAACTTGCCGGCCGAAGCGCCGTTGGAGTAGATGGTGGTGTCCAGCTTCACCTTCTTCACGTCGAAGTTCAGGTAGGTGTTCTTGGCGATCTCGATGTCGGCGCCGATCTGCAGGGCCAGGCCGTAGCTGTTGTGCTTGATGCCGGGCTTGAGTGCTGCCTGCACGGCAGGGGCGAACTCCACCGACGAGAAGTTGGTGTAGTTGACGCCGGCGCCGACATAGGGGCGGAAGGTGCCGGTGGGGTTGAAGTGGTACTGCAGCGTCAGCGTCGGCGGCAGGTGCTTCAGGGAGCCGATCTCGGTGCCGTTGGAAGAGATCGTCTGCTTCTGCGGATAGGTCAGGATCAGCTCGGCCGCGATGTTGGGCGAGAAGAAGTAGCTGAAGTCGACTTCCGGGAAGGTCTTGTTGTTGATCGACAGACCGAGGCCGGTGCTGTCCTTGTTGGCCGAGTCCAGGTGCAGTGCGCGCACGCGGACCATCAGCGGACCCTCATCGGCCTGGGCGGGTTGCAGGGCGAAGGCGACGGCGGCGATGGCGGCCAGACGGAGGGTGGTAGCGAACTTCATCAATGACTCCTGGTGACTGGGACGTGTCCCGATGTCGTCATTGAACGCTTCGTCAGCCCTCCGCCATTTGAGGCAACACAAAGTCGCGCCTGTCGTTGCGGCCGATCAGTGCTGCAACTTGTGTTGGATCAAGTTTGTGGGCCGAAGCCGAGGCGTTTGCACAACTCCAGCGTCAGTGCGCTCTGGTTGAGCGTATAGAAGTGGATGCCCGGCACGCCGCCGGCGATGAGGCGCTCGCACAGCCGCGTGACCACGTCCAGCCCGAAGGCGCGGATGCTGGCGGCGTCGTCCATGAAGCCCTCCATCTTCATCTGCACCCAGCGCGGGATCTCGATGCCGTCGCGCTGCGCGAACTGCGCGATGCGGCCGTAGTTGTGGAAGGGCATGATGCCCGGCACGATGGGTTGCGTGACGCCCAGGCGCCGGGCCTCGTCGACGAAGTGGAAGTAGGCGTCGGCGTTGAAGAAGAACTGCGTGATCGCACCGTCGGCGCCGGCGCGCATCTTGTCGGCGAAGTGCTGCAGGTCGCGCGCGGCGTAGCGCTGCTGCGGGTGCACCTCGGGGTAGGCGGCCACCTCGATGTGCCAGTCCTTCCCTTGCGTCTCGCGGATGAAGCTGACCAGCTCCGACGCGTAGCGGAACTCGCCGGCCGTGGCCGTGCCGCTGGGCAGGTCACCGCGAAGTGCCACGACGCGGTGGATGTTCTGCGCGCGGTAGGTGGCCAGGATCTCGGCGATGTTCTCGCGCGTGGAGCCCACGCAGCTGAGGTGCGGCGCGGCCTCGAAGCCGGCGCCGGCGATGTCCATCACGGCCGACAGCGTCTTGTCGCGCGTGGCGCCGCCGGCGCCGTAGGTGACGCTGAAGTACTGGGGCTTGAGCGCGCCCAGCTCCTGCACGACGGTCTTGAGCTTCTCGACGCCGACCGGCGTGTTGGGCGGGAAGAATTCGAAGGAGACAGACGTGTTCATCGGGACGCGTGTAGAAAGAATTCGCGATTGCCATCACCGCCGGTGATGGGGCTGTCGAAGTAGTCCAGCACCTTGAGCCCGAGCGCCGTGCAGGCCAGGCGCACGCGGGCTTCCAGGCGAGGGTAGTCGGCCTCGTCCTTGACGAGGCCGCGCTTGTCCAGCGCCTGCGGGCCGAGCTCGAACTGCGGCTTGATCAGCACCAGCAGGTGGCCGTGCGCCTCCAGCCAGGGCAGCAGCTCGGGCAGGCTGCCCACCATGGAGATGAAGCTGAGGTCGCCCACGATCAGCGCGAAGCCGCCCGTCGGCGCGTGAGCGCGCAGCGTGCCGTCGAGGTCACGCACGTGCAGGCCTTCCAGCGCGGTCACGCGCGCGTCGGCCTGCAGCCGCGCATGCAGCTGGCCGTGGCCCACGTCGATGCCGACGACATGCCGCGCACCGCGCGCCAGCAGGCAGTCGGTGAAGCCGCCGGTGCTCTGGCCCACGTCCAGCACCGTGTGGTGCGCCACGTCGAAACCCGTGTGCGCCAGCGCGCCTTCCAGCTTGAGCCCGCCGCGCGACACATAGCGCAGCTCCGCGTCGTCGGTGACGCGCAGCTGCGCCGTCTCGGGCAGGTCCTCGCCGGCCTTCTTCAGCGCGGCCCAGCCGCTGGGCGAGGCCCACTCGGCCGCGCCGTGGCTGATGAGCCGCTGGGCCACCGAGCGCGTGGGCGCCAGGCCTTGTGCGACGAGGAGCTGGTCAGCTCTCATGGACGTCAACGCTGCGCGAGCAGCGCACGAAACCTGCGGGACGAGCGCCGGGCCGCTCCCTAGCCGGCCCGCCTTGGGCGATGTGCTCGCGGCTCGACGCCGCGAGCATCGCCGTCCCCTCGGGGGCTGAGGCCGGACACAGGGCGTCCAGTGGACGCCCCGTGCCTGCCGAAGGGCTGAGGCGCAGGCCGAAGCGCGGTCTGCAAGACCGGCCAGGCACGCCTGCGTTCAGCAGGGCGAGAGTGGACGAGGGGCTCATCAATACCTGTAGGTGTCGGGCTTGTACGGGCCGGCCTTGGGCACGCCGATGTAGGCAGCCTGCTCCTCGGTCAGCTCGGTCAGCTGGGCGTTCAGCGTGGTCAGCTGCAGGCGGGCGACCTTTTCGTCCAGGTGCTTGGGCAGCACGTAGACCTTGCCGATGTCGTAGGCGTCCTTGTGGGCGAACAGCTCGATCTGGGCGATGGTCTGGTTGGCGAAGGACGAGCTCATCACATAGCTCGGGTGGCCCGTGCCGCAGCCCAGGTTCACGAGGCGGCCCTTGGCCAGCAGGATGATGCGCTTGCCCGGCTTGCCATCAACACTGGGGAAGATGACGTGGTCGACCTGCGGCTTGATCTCTTCCCACTGGTACTTCTCGAGCGACGCGACGTCGATCTCGTTGTCGAAGTGGCCGATGTTGCAGACGATGGCGTTGTTCTTCATCGCGGCCATGTGCTCGTGGCGGATGACGTTCTTGTTGCCGGTGGTCGTCACGAAGATGTCGGCCTTGTCGGCGGCGTATTCCATCGTCACGACGCGGTAGCCTTCCATCGCGGCCTGCAGCGCGCAGATCGGGTCGATCTCGGTCACCCACACTTGGGCCGACAGTGCGCGCAGTGCCTGGGCCGAGCCCTTGCCCACGTCGCCGTAGCCAGCAACCACGGCGATCTTGCCGGCCACCATCACGTCGGTGGCGCGCTTGATGCCGTCCACCAGCGATTCGCGGCAGCCGTAGAGGTTGTCGAACTTGCTTTTCGTGACCGAGTCGTTCACGTTGATGGCGCGGAACAGCAGCGTGCCCTTGGCCGACATTTCCTTCAGGCGGTGCACGCCGGTGGTGGTCTCTTCCGTCACGCCGATGATCTCGGCGCTCTTGCGGGTGTACCAGGTGCCGTCTTCAGCCACCTTCTTCTTGATGGCCGCGAACAGGATGCGCTCTTCCTCGCTGCCGGGGTTGGCCAGCACGGAGAGGTCTTTCTCGGCCTTCTGGCCCAGGTGCATCAGCAGCGTCGCGTCGCCGCCGTCGTCCAGGATCATGTTCGGGCCTTCGCCGGCCTCGCCCTTGCCGGCGAATTCGAAGATGCGGTGGGTGTAGTCCCAGTAGTCTTCCAGCGTCTCGCCCTTGTAGGCGAACACCGGCGTGCCCTTGACGGCCAGCGCGGCGGCGGCGTGGTCCTGCGTGGAGAAGATGTTGCACGAGGCCCAGCGCACTTCGGCGCCCAGTGCCTGCAGCGTCTCCACCAGCACGGCCGTCTGGATGGTCATGTGCAGCGAGCCGGTGATGCGCGCGCCCTTGAGCGGCTGCGAGGCGGCGTATTCACGCCGAATCGCCATCAGCGCCGGCATCTCGTGCTCGGCGATGTTGATTTCCTTGCGACCCCAGTCGGCCAGCGACAGGTCCTTGACGATGTGGGCGGGGAGGTTGGCGGTCATGACGGCTCCTTCGGGGAATGAAGCCGCTGACGCGTGTCGAGGGAGTCAATGCCTCACCCCGACCATCGGTCAGCGGGTGAGCGCAGTTGCAGGGGGATCAGGTTCCGAGCCTGGCCTCAGGGGTGCTGAGGTTGCAACGCTCCTCGGAAGGCTGGTGATTCTAGCCGGCTGCGCTTCGCCGCAGTGTGACGTCCTCCCGCGGTGGCGCACCAAACAGTCGCCGGTACTCGCGGCTGAATTGCGACGCGCTCTCGTAGCCCACGCGGTGGGCCGCGCTGGCGGCGTCCAGCCCGTCGCCGAGCAGCAGCCGGCGCGCATGCTGCAGCCGCAGGGACTTCTGGAACTGCAACGGCGACAGCGCCGTCATCTGCTTGAAGCGCAGGTGCAGCGTCGACGGGCTCATGTGCGCCAGCGCGGCCAGCTCGGCGATGGAGAAGGGTTGGTCGAACTGCCGCGTCAACCGCTCGATGACGCGATTGAGCCGCCGCGCCACCCCGTCGCCCTGCGCCAGCGCGCGCAGCCGCGGGCCCAGCGGGCCGGTCAGCACGCGGTAGAAGATCTCGCGCTGCACCAGCGGCGCCAGGGCATTCAGGTCCTGCGGCTGGGCCAGCAGCTGCAGCAGCCGCTGCGCGGCGTCCAGCAGCGGCGCGGTGACGGGCGCGACCTGCAGGCCCGTGTCGGCGTCGCGGTCGGCCGGTGTCGCGTCCGCGCCCAGCAGCAGCTCGGCAAGGGCCTGGGTGTCGCAGCTCAGGCGCAGGCAGACGTAAGGCTTGTCGGCGCTGGCTTCGACGACGCGGCCACGCGGCAGCGCCGTCACCGGCACCAGCAGGCAGTGCATCGCGTCGTACTGCACGATGCGGCCGCCCAGCTGCGCCTGCTTGCGCCCCTGCAGCACCAGCACGAGGCCGGGCTCGTAGATGGCGGGCACCGGCAGCGCCGGCGCGCTGGCCCGGATCAGGCGCAGCCAGGGCAGCGCGGTGGGGTGCTGTCCGTCGCCCGGCGCGTGGGCCAGGGCCAGCTGGATGGTGCGCTCGCGCAGCGGCTGCAGGTCGTCAGGGTGCATGGCGCGATTGTGCAAACCGCAGGCCATGACGCGCAGGCCAACCGGTGCGGGATCGGACGATCAGGCAAGCATCCGCCAGCTTTGTGCTGGCCGGCAGCGGGCCGGGTTTCCTAAGCTCCGGCCCGTTCCGTCGATGATTGATGCAAGGAGTAGCGATGACCCACACCAACTTCCCCCGCCGCCGTCTCGGCGCCGCCGGCCCCGAGGTCTCGGCCCTGGGCCTGGGCTGCATGGGCATGTCCGAGTTCTACGGCCCGGCCGACGAAGCGCAGTCGCTCGCCGTGCTGAACCATGCGCTGGATGTCGGCATCGACTTCCTCGACACGGCCGACATGTACGGCAGCGGCGCGAACGAGCGCCTGCTCTCCAGCCTGTTGCGCCAGCGGCGCGACGAGGTGGTGCTGGCCACCAAGTTCGGCCATGTGCGCGCGGCCGACGGCGCGGTCGTGCGCATCGACGGCAGCCCGGCCTATGTGCGCCAGGCCTGCGACGCCAGCCTGGCCCGCCTGCGCGTCGATCACATCGACCTCTACTACCAACACCGCGTCGACAAGACCGTGCCCATCGAGGACACCGTCGGCGCCATGGCCGAGCTGGTCAAGGCCGGCAAGGTGCGCCACCTGGGGTTGTCCGAGGCGTCGGCCGCCACCATCCGCCGCGCGCACGCGGTGCATCCCATTGCCGCCGTGCAGACCGAGTACTCGCTGTGGAGCCGGGATGTGGAGGCCGAGATCCTGCCGACCTGCCGCGAGCTGGGCATCGCGCTGGTGCCCTACAGCCCGCTGGGCCGCGGCTTCCTGACCGGCGCGATCCGCTCTGCCGACCAGCTCGCCCCCGACGACCGCCGCCGCATCCACCCGCGCTTCCAGGGGCAGAACCTGGACCACAACCTGGCGCTGGCCGATTCGCTCAAGGCGCTGGCCGAGGGGTGGCACTGCACGCCGGCCCAGCTCGCATTGGCCTGGCTGCTGGACCAGGGCGATGACATCGTGCCCATCCCCGGCACGCGCAGCATCGCGCGGCTGGACGAGAACGCACAGGCGGCGCAGATCCGCCTGGACGAAGGCCGGCGCGAGCGCATCGCGGCGCTGTTGGCGACGCATGCGATCGAAGGCACGCGCTATCCGCAGGCGCAGATGAGTTCGGTCAATGTCTAGGACGACAGGGGCGTGATGCCGCCCGCCCTGAACGCCAATCGACCGGCGCATGGTTGTTGGGGATGTCTTGGTGACGACTGGCTCGACCCGTTGCATCGCGCCGGGAGTTCGCCCCGGCGGGCGACTTACTTTCTGGGCCGCCAGAAAGTAAGCAAAGAGCTCCCCCCGACCGCACCGCCCGCAGCAAAGCTGCGGGTTCCCTGCGCTGCTCAGGCCTTGCGGGCCCGTGCGGAACTCCCTTCGCTACGCTCCGGTCAAACAGCCGCACGGAGTCAGTTCACGAAGTGCGCTTCGCGCACGCCCTCAAGGCCTTGCGCTGCTCGGCGGTGCTAAAGGGGGCATACCAAACAGCCCGCGCCAGCAGGATGTCGGGTTTGGCTGTTGGCTGTTCCGGGGTTCCCCTTTGGAGGAGCCGAGAAGCGCAGGAGCCCGTGCCGCATGCAAGCGACACGGCACGCAGGGCACCCCTCGCGCAGCGAGGGGCGACGGAACAGGGGCGCTTTCTTTGCCTACTTTCTTGCGCGCGCAAGAAAGTAGGTCGGCCGCCGGGACGAAAACCGCAGGTTTCGCCGAAGGCAAATCCCGGCTGGGACTCACGGGGAGACCAGCCGCCACCAATGCGGCCCGCAACCAGCGCGTAGACACATGGCGTGGGTCAGTCGAAGCCCGACGCGCGGTGCCGGACCTCTGGGGTTCACGATGTGGGCGTGCAATGCCAGCTACCGACCCGGAGCAGCCGTCCATTCGCGCGCCGCCCGACAGCGTTCGTGCGCACAGCGGCCACTGATTCGGCTGGGGCGCGGGCAGTTTTCACCAAGTTCGGGTGAACCATGGCTGGCATCATCCGATGCGTCGCCGCAGCCGTTTCCCGGCGACGAGAGCTTGTAACGGTGCGCCGTTTTTGTCGGAAATTTAATGACCGTTTCGCCCGTCAATTCCTTGAAAACCGTATATGAGTCAATCACTTGCGGAATTCAACCAGGGATATGTTGTGGCGCAACGGGCCTGCCTGAGCAGCAGCGGCAGTCTCCCGAGAACACGTTAGGCCTCGTATGAAGTTAAAGCGCGAACCAGTTCTAAGGGCCGAATACCGTGCACTACTGCGTCAGGCGGACGGTAGCCAGATTGAGGCACTTTTCTATTGCTTCGATGATTCGATGGCAAGTCTTGACGAACCGTGCAGGTTGATCGTCAAGTTCAATGGGGAGGAGCTCAAGGGAACGGATAGGGACTTTTTTGCTGCGCTCGACAAAGTGCGGCTGCAGTTGGAGGCAAGGGGCATTCTTCCTCTGGTAAATGGCGCAAACAAAACAAGTTATCCGTCCAGCATGGCTCGCGACATGGGCTCTGGTTTGTCTGTCTATCGACTGCAACTTGGCAAGCCCATGGGAGACTTGGAGGATCTCGTGCAAACATTCGAAGCCAATATCATTGACCAAGTGTCATCAGTGGCGGATCAGAGATCATTCGTTGAGCAATGGCACAAGAGTTTCGCAAAATGAGGCCTAACCCCTCCGTGGAGCCGACTCTCCAAGAGCTGCGCTCTTTCCGAGCGGCTCGCCTCGAACGTTAGCCATCAGAGAAGCCAATGACACTTCTCGAAGAGATTCAAACCCTCGCCGTTGATTCTTCGACCGATGTTGCTGCGCTTCTGCGGAAGTGCAAACTCCTTGCAGCTCGCCTTCAGACGGTGGAGCTCGAGCAGTGGGTGGCACATGAAGCCAACGGCTACCCCGACCAAGTACCTGTTCCGGAATACCGCACATGGCCCGTCCAACTCAAAGGTCACTTTGCAGGGCCTTTTGGTTCGGCGATCAATAACGCACCTATTCCATTTGCAGTTCTTCCTTCGGAAATCCGTAAGAAGTACGAAGACTACGAGTGCAGGCAAAGCATCGCGTCAATCGAAGGGCTGCTTGGCAAGAACAAGAATGGCGTTCTAACGGTAGTCACCGGCGACCTGGCCATGTTCCTTGGAAGCAAGGTCTACAAGGGCTACAACTGCATCCAAGCTTGGGGCGAATTTGGCACTATGGCGCACATCGAAGTCGTCAACTCTGTACGAAATCGAGTGCTGGACTTCGCCATCGAAATTTGGAAGCTGGATCCAAAGGCCGGAGAACTCGGAACACAGGCCAGTCCAATAGGAGCACAGCGCGTGACGCAAATCTTCAACACAACCGTATATGGCGGCTCGGCAAACCTTGTTGGCTCCGCTGAGTCTTCAACCGTCACATTCCACATCGGTGTTCAGGACATAGATTCGCTTCGCATGGTCCTTACGGCGAACGCAGTACAGGACACCGACATTCAAGATCTTGAAGCTGCGCTGTCATCCGATCCTCAGCCAACAGCATCAAACCAGTATGGCCCGAAGGTAACTGCCTGGATCGCCGGAATGATGTCCAAAGCCGCAAGTGGAAGCTGGGCTATTGGCTTAGGCGCTGCAGGAAACCTCTTGGCAAGTGCGATCGCAAAGTACTACGGCTTGCCAACCGGCTGATGGCTAAACCCCTCCATCAAGAGGACCAGTCCGGGCAAGCCGGGCCTGGCCTCTCATGTCAAACGTTGGGATGCCGCTTTCTGGCTTTGGCCTGTCTCTGGCTGTGGTGGCGCAAAGCTTCGCTCCTGGCCGCGAGCAGCCGTTGGACCTACGCCCGCGCGACTCCGAGGAACTCTGCCATCCTGCCGCATTCCTCCTCCAGCGCCCCCTTGAACCCAGCCTCGCGCGGTGCGCGGCCCGTGACATAGCCGCAGTCCACGTTCAGCGAGCCACCCTTCACGCTCGCATTCGCCCAGCCGATGACCTCGTCCCGCCACAGCAGCGGCAACGCGTAATGCCCGCGCACGCGCTTGGCGGCGGGCGTGTAGGCCTCGAAGCGGTAGGCCCAGCCCCACAGCAGTTCGAAGCGGCGGCGGTCCCAGACGACCGGGTCGAAGGGCGCCAGCAGCCGCACCTGCGCGGGTATGCGCCAGCCGCGCGCCGGGTCTTCGTCCGCCGGCCAGTACCAGTCGACACCGTCCACGCGGGCGTGGGCCAGGCGGGCCTTGGCGCGGGCGAGTGTGGTCTTGCGCAAGTCCTGCCATTGCCGTGCGCCGCTGGCCAGCATGCTGATCAGCGTGGACAGGCTGCCGGCCGGCAGTGGCGCGTATTTCTGGATGACGACGTCGGCCAGCGCGTCCATCGCGGCCTGCGGGTCGGGGTGCGGCTCGAACGGGGCGGCGAGGCGATAGACGCGCGTGCCGCTGTCCCGCCGCACCACGTCCAGGTGGCCGCGGTAGTGCAGGCCGTCCAGCAGCTCGGTGGAGAGCCGGCTGTTGCCGCCAAACCAGTTCTTCACGGGGCCGTGGCCCAAGGCGGCGTCGACCTCGGCGGGGTGGGCCTCGCCCAGCCGCTCCACCTCGGCCAGCACGGCGTTGGCAAGCTGCCAGCGCGGCTTGTCCCACTGGCGGTACGCGGTGCGCGGGTGCATCAGCGCGCGCAGCGCGGGCGTGACGAAGCCGTAGTTGATGAAGAAGTCTTCCTGCAGCGGCAGGCGCGGGTAGCGGCGTTCCAGGTCGCCGGCCTGGTAGCCCTTGACGCGGTGGCGCAGCGTCAGGTCCTGCGCGCGGGCGGGGGCGCGCAGCGGGTCAGCCTGCACGAAGCCGCCCAGGCGTTCGACCGCCTTCAGCAGCGTCGTGGGCGTGAAGAGGCTGCGGGCAACGGCGTGGCGGCGCAGTGCGGCGAGGTCGACGGTGGTGGGCATCCGGGTGGCGAGGCGGTCAGGCGTGCGGGTCGGGTGGCAGGGCGCTGGTGACACCGGCGGCGCGCAACAGCTCGGCCGCCCGGGCGAGCATCTGGGCCTCGGTGTCGCAGTATTCCAGGCGGTAGCCGCAGTCCTCGTGCACCTGCTGCCAGAGCGGCTTCATGATCGCGGCGTCCTCGATGTCGGGGCCCACCAGCCACTGGCTGGCCAGCTCGGCAGGCACGACCTGCCGCCCCTGGCGCAGCAGGCCGGCGGCGGTTGCCAGGCCTTGGCAGGTGGTCGTGCTGCCAGACCTGCAGTTCGCCGTGGGCGACGAAGCGGCCCTGGCGAAGCTGTCCGACGTCGATGCGCGGCCTCGGGGCGTTCATGGGGCCCAGCATAGCGGGCGCCGCCGGCCTTCCGCGGGGTGGTGCCGGCGAACACTTACACTCCCGGGTTGATTGCGCCCGGCCCTTGTTCGAGGCGGATAGGGCAATGCCTTCAGTGTCGGCGGCTTCATGGCGCCGCCGCCGGGCGCCTCATCTGCGTTGCGGGGCGGGCCGCCCATCCTGAGTGAATCCCTGAAGGAACGCAACGTGTTCATCTCCAACGCCTACGCCCAGGCCGCCCCGGCCGCCGGTGGTGCCGAATCCGGCCTGCCCAGCCTGCTGATGATGGTCGCCATGTTCGTGGTGGTCTTCTTCGTCATGATCCGCCCGCAGATGAAGCGCCAGAAGGAACACAAGGCCATGCTCGAGGCCCTGGCCAAGGGCGACGAGATCGTCACCGCCGGCGGCATCATCGGCAAGGTCAGCAAGCTGGGCGATAGCTTCGTCCACGTCGAAGTGGCCAGCGGCGTCGAGCTGCAGCTGCAGCGCAGCGCCATCACCCAGGTTCTCCCCAAGGGAAGCTTGAAGTAAGTCGGCGTGGCGCCACCTCCCCGGGCGCCCACAAGGAAGTTTCCATGAACCGTTATCCGCTCTGGAAGTACGCGCTGCTGCTCGTGGCGCTGCTGATCGGCACGCTCTACACGCTGCCCAACCTGTTCGGCGAGGCGCCGGCGGTGCAGGTGTCGTCCGCCAAGGTCACCGTCAAGGTCGACAGCACGCTGCAGAGCCGCATCGAAGCGGCGCTGCAGCAGGCCGGCATCCGGGCGGACTACGTGCAGTTCGACGGCAACTCCGTCAAGGCGCGCTTCGGCGACACCGACACGCAGCTCAAGGCCAAGGACGCCATCAGCAAGGCGCTGAACACCGAGCCGGCCGACCCGACCTACATCGTGGCGCTGAACCTGCTGTCGCGGTCGCCCCAGTGGCTGACGGCGCTGCATGCCAACCCGATGTACCTGGGCCTGGACCTGCGCGGTGGCGTGCACTTCCTGATGCAGGTGGACATGAAGGCCGCGCTGACCAAGAAGGCGGACGCGCTGGTCGGCGACGCGCGCACCATGCTGCGCGACAAGAACATCCGCCATGCCGGCATCAGCCGCGATGGCAACACCGTCGTCATCGCCTTCCGCGATGCCGACCAGCGCACCGCTGCGTTGGACCTGCTGAAGAACCAGCTGCCCGACGTCACCTGGGCGCCGCTGCCCGACGGCGGCCTGTCCGGCGCGCTGAGCCCCAAGGCGCAGGTCGCGGTGCAGGAAGCGGCGCTCAAGCAGAACATCACGACGCTGCACAACCGCGTCAACGAACTGGGCGTGGCCGAGCCGGTCATCCAGCAGCAGGGGCTGGACCGCGTGGTCGTGCAGCTGCCGGGCGTGCAGGACACGGCCAAGGCCAAGGACATCATCGGCCGCACCGCCACGCTGGAGTTGCGCATGGTGGACGACAGCGCCGAGTCGCTGGAGGCGCTCAAGGGCAACGGCCCGGTGCCGTTCGGTGCCGAGCGCTTCATCGACCGCGGCAACGGCCCCATCATCGTCAAGCGCCAGGTGGCGCTGACGGGTGACGCCCTCGTGGACGCCCAGCCTGGCTTCGACGAAAACCACTCGCCCTCGGTCGACCTGACGCTGGATGCCAAGGGCGCCCGCATCATGAAGGACCTGTCGCGCGAGAACATCGGCAAGCGCATGGCCATCATCCTGTTCGAGAAGGGCAAGGGCGAGGTCGTCACGGCGCCGGTCATCCGCAGCGAACTCAGCGGCGGCCGCATCAAGATCAGCGGCGCGATGACCACGCAGGAAGCCAGCGACACGGCCCTGCTGTTGCGCGCCGGCTCGCTGGCCGCGCCGATGGAGATCATCGAGGAGCGCACCATCGGCCCGAGCCTGGGCAAGGAGAACATCGAGAAGGGCATCGCCAGCGTCACCTGGGGCTTTGCCGCCGTGGCGGCGTTCATGTGCGTGTACTACCTGCTGTTCGGCGTGTTCTCGTCGCTGGCGCTGGGCTTCAACCTGCTGCTGCTGATCGCCGCGCTGTCGCTGATGCAGGCCACGCTGTCGCTGCCGGGTATCGCCGCCATCGCGCTGGTGCTGGGCATGGCCATCGACTCCAACGTGCTCATCAATGAACGCGTTCGCGAGGAGCTGCGCGGCGGTGCGTCGCCGCAGCAGGCCATCCACCTGGGTTACGAGCGCGCCTTTGCGACCATCCTGGACTCCAACGTGACGACGCTGATCGCCGGCGTGGCGCTGCTGGTGTTCGGCTCCGGCCCCATCAAGGGCTTCGCCGTCGTGCACTGCCTGGGCATCCTGACGTCGATGTTCTCGTCCGTCGTGTTCTCGCGCGGTCTCGTGAACCTCTGGTATGGCCGCCGCAAGAAGCTCAAGAGCGTGTCCATCGGCCAGGTCTGGAAGCCGCAAGGCGACGAACCCACCACCGCCGTCACCGAGGCCTGAGGAACTAGACGATGGAACTCTTTCGCATCAAGCGTGACCTGCCACTGATGAAGCACGCGTTGGTCTTCAACGCGATCTCCTTCATCACCTTCGCCGCCGCCGTGTTCTTCCTGGTCACGCGCGGCCTGCATTTCTCGATCGAATTCACCGGTGGCACCGTCATCGAGGTGGCCTACCCGCAGACGGCCGAGATCGAGAAGACCCGCCATGTCGTCGAGCAGATGGGTTATGGCGAAGTCCAGGTGCAGAACTTCGGTTCGTCGCGCGACGTCATGATCCGCCTGCCGGTGCGTGCCGGCGAGAAGCAGACCGAAGTGGTCGGCAAGGTCTTCGGCGAGCTGTGCAAGGCCGAGTCCGGCACGGTCAGCGAGCACCAGGAAGTCACCGCGCAGGGCGAGCAGATCAGCAAGCAGGTCTGCAAGAAGGCCGATGGGGCGGAGCCGATCAAGCTGTCGCGCTCCGAAGTGGTGGGCCCGGCGGTCGGCGCCGAGCTGGCCCAGGATGCCGCCAAGGCGCTCGGGGTCACGGTGCTGGGCATCATGATCTACCTGGCCATCCGCTTCGAATGGAAGTTCGCGGTGGCCGGCATCATCGCCAACCTGCACGACGTGGTCATCATCCTGGGCTTCTTCGCCTTCTTCCAGTGGGAGTTCTCGCTGGCGGTGCTGGCGGCCATCCTGGCGGTGCTGGGCTACTCGGTGAACGAGTCCGTCGTGATCTTCGACCGGGTGCGGGAAGCCTTCCGCAAGTACCGCAAGATGAACACGCACGAGGTCATCGACCACGCGATCACGTCGACGATGAGCCGCACCATCATCACCCACGGCAGCACGCAGCTGATGGTGGTGTCCATGCTGCTGTTCGGCGGCCCGACGCTGCATTACTTCGCCGTGGCGCTGACCATCGGCATCCTGTTCGGCATCTACTCCTCGGTCTTCGTGGCCGCCGCCATCGCGATGTGGCTGGGCGTGCAGCGCGAGGACCTGGTGAAGACTGCCATCAGCCGCGACGACCCCAACGACCCGAACGCCGGGGCCGTCGTGTAGAGTGAACCGCTCCCGTCACTCAGGCACCGCTGCTCTCACGTCTCCCATGACCGCCGCCCGCAACCAGGCCCTGGCCACGCAGGCACGGCGCGTCTACCTCGAGGCCCTGGTGAGGGGCATGACACCCTTGGTCGCTGCGATCGGCCAGGGTGCGGTGCAGCTGCTGGCGCAGGGCGCTGCGCACACGGTCATGAGTGCCCGACGGGATGCCGTGCAGGCCT
This sequence comes from Pelomonas nitida, assembly GCF_043555975.1. Taxonomy (NCBI): domain Bacteria; kingdom Pseudomonadati; phylum Pseudomonadota; class Betaproteobacteria; order Burkholderiales; family Sphaerotilaceae; genus Roseateles; species Pelomonas nitida. Next base: position 158,392 of record NZ_JBIGIA010000011.1, read on the forward strand.
GGCAGAAGCTCGGCCCCGGCTGGCAGATGACGGTGGTCGGTGCGCTGCGCCACGCGGCCATCCATGGCGTGGCCGACACGGGCCGGGAGCATGAACCCACCGTTCAGATGCCTCTGCACGGGATGAGCCTGGTCGACGATTCGACGATCGAGCGCGAGATCACGAGCTCCCGGCTGGCGCTCGTCATGATGGACCGCGCGACCTGGGAGTTCACCGACCTGCGCACCCGCATGCAGGCGCTGGAGGCCCATGACGACCTGGACCCGCTGGATCTGCTGCGCGCCCATGTCGTGGCGCGCATCGCGCTGGATGCCTGGACCCGCGTCGGCCTGGGCGCCCACATCTGGCAATTGCTGCATCACGAGCTGCACGAAGAATTCGCGCAGCTCATCAGCGAGGCCTATCACGAGACCAACCGCTGGCTGATCGCGCAGCAGGTGCTGCCCGAGGTGGACCTGCGGCCTTTCATCCGCCGCACGGCGCGGGGCACGCGGGACGCCTCCGTGGCGCCGGCAGGCCTGCCCTCGCCAGCGGCGGCGCCTGCGCAGCCGACGCCCCCACCGGCCGCTGCCGCCGAGCCGCCGCGCAGCCGCGCAGCGGTCCAGGCCAATGAGGTCATGTCGCACCTGCAGCGCGTGCTCGCCCGGCATGTGCCTGGCTTTCCGGTCAGCAAGAGCCACGCGGCGACGCGCCCCGGCGACAGCCGCCCCAGCCTCGCGGGCATGGGCGGCACGGCGCCAGGCACCGAGCCCGGTGGCGTGCGGCCTTCGCTGGCCGACGCGCTGCCGGCCGGCACGCCGCCGTCGCCGCGGCTGGTGGGCGCCATTCGCCATGCGCAGGAATCGCTGCAGCGCCGCCCGCCCGCGCCCACGGCTGCGGCCGGCGACACGGTCGCCCAGAGCGCGCCGCTTCAGCTCGACGAGATCGGCGCCCGCAGCCAGGCTTTCAAGCAGGTCCTGAAGCAGGCTGCCAGCACACCGGCCGAGCGCGCGACCATCGAGATCGTCGCGATGATGTTCCAGAGCATCCTGACCGAGGAGCGCATCCCGGCCTCGGTGCGCGTGTGGTTCGCACGGTTGCAGATGCCGGTGCTGCGCGTGGCGGTCTCGGAGCCTGACTTCTTTGCCGAGGTCGACCACCCGGCTCGCCGCCTGATCGACCGCATGGGCGCCTGCGTCATGGGTTTCAAGTCGGCCCAGCCCAGCGCGGCCGGGGCCGAGCGCGCCAGCAACGATGCGCTGGAGCGCGAGATCAAGCGGGTCGTGCAGGTCGTCGAGGCCTACCCCGATACCGGGCGCCGCGTGTTCGCGACCGTGCTCGGCGAATTCGAGAAGTTCCTCGATCACTATTTCGAGAACGAGAACCAGGCGTCCCGGCGCGGCGTGTCGCTGGCCCAGCAGGTCGAGCAGCGCGAGACCCTGGCCATCCAGTACACCATCGAGCTGCGCAAGATGCTGGCCGAAGTGCCGGTGCAGGACGGCGTGCGCGAGTTCCTGTTCCATGTGTGGGCCGATGTGCTGGCGGTCACGGCCGTGCGCGCCGGTGCGCAGGCCGATGTCACCAAGACCATGAAGCGCGCGGCGGCAGACCTGATCTGGTCTGCCAGCGCCAAGTCGACGCGTGAGGAGCGCGCCGACGTCATCCGTCGCCTGCCCCCGTTGCTCAAGACGCTGCGGGACGGCATGAGCCACGCGGGCTTGGCGGTGGACAGGCAGGACGAGCATGTGCGCCTCCTCAACAACGCGCTGGCGGCCGCCTTCACGGCCAAGACCGCGGCCATCCCGCGCGAGCGCCTCGAAGAGCTGATGGAGCAGCTCGAGGCACTGGAGGCCATGCTGCCGGAGGATCTCGAAGGTGGCGACAGCCATGTCGACGAGATGCTGGTGCGCGATCTCTCGGGCCACGAGTCCGATGGCATGGAGGTCGTTGCCGAGGGCGGTTCGGCGCCCACGCCGGCCATGCTGGCCTGGGCCCGCGAATTGCAGGTGGGCGGCTGGTTCATGCTGGACTACCGGGGCCGCAACGAGCAGGTGCAACTGGCGTGGCGCGGGCTGCGCAAGCAGCTGGCGCTGTTTGTCACGCCCAAGGGTCGTGGCGTGCTGTTCTCACTGAACCGCATGGCAGCCTTCCTGCAGGCTGGCCTGCTGCTGCCCGCCCAGGACGAGGCGCTGACCGTGCAGGCCACGCGCAAGGCGCTGGCCAAGCTGGACGCCGATCCCAGCCAGCTCAAATGAAAAACGGCGCCTGGGGCGCCGTTTCTTCGGTGTGGAGAACGCTCAGTGGATGAGCCGGTCTTCCGGTGCGACGAACAGCTCGTCCAGGATCAGCGCGTCGGGTTCCTCGCCCAGGCTCCAGAACACCATCAGCACGATGATCTTGAGGTCTTCCAGATCCATCGCGTTGCCGCCGATGGCCATGGCGCGGTCGATGACCATCTCGCGCATCGGGCCGGGCAGGACACCGGCCGATTCGAGGAAGCTGATGAAGCCGATGGAGGCCTCGCCCAGGTGATCGATTTCGCTGGCCGAGTACACACGCAGCGCGTGCGGGCTCTGTTCGGCCTGGATGGCGTCTCCGGCGACGGCCAGGCCTTGCAGCCAGCTCAGCGCCTCCTGGATCTCGTCGTTCTCGAAGCCCACGGCCGTCAACTTGCGCGTCAGCTGCGCATGGTCGGGGCAGGCATCTGGCCGCCAATAGGTCTCGTAGAGATAAACCAGCACATCGAACATCGTGAGCCGATGATAGCCCAGCGTTTCGACCGAACCGGCTGCGAATAACCCCCGGGATTCCCCGCTGATGGCTCCGGGTAAGCTCGTCAGCCCTGCTTGCGGCGCTGGAAGAGCTGGCCTGCCAACCGGGCGACTTCGCCGTCCAGTTCCAGCTCCAGCAGTGCGGCGCTCAGCGCTGCCGCGGGCCAGCCGCAGCGCGCCATCAATGCGTCCAGGCTCACGGGATCGAACCCCATCGCCTCCAGCAGCGCCTGCTGTTCATGCGGCGTGTCTTCGGCGTCGACGGCGGCTGGGGCGGCGTGGCCTTGTGGCGGCAGTTCCTCCAGGATGTCCTCGGCCGATTCGACGAGCTTGGCGCCCTGTCGAATGAGGGCGTGGCAGCCGCGGGCCTGCGGTGAATGGATGGACCCCGGAATGGCGAACACCTCGCGCCCCGCCTCGGCGGCCAGGCGGGCGGTGATCAGCGAGCCGGATTGGACCGCGGCCTCGACAACCAGGCAGCCCTGGCTGAGACCGGCAATGATGCGATTGCGGCGAGGGAAGTTGGCGGGCAGCACGGGCGTGCCCAGCGAGTACTCGCTCACGATCAAGCCGTTGGCCGCCACGATACGGGCCGCCAGTTTCTCGTTGCGACGCGGGTAGACTTGATCCAGCCCGGTGCCGACGACGGCGATCGTCGCCCCGCCGGCATCCAGGGCGCCTTCATGCGCCGCGGCATCGATGCCCAGTGCCAGCCCCGACACGATGGTGTGGCCTTGCTGCGCCAGCGCCTTGGCGAAGGCGCGGGCGTTGTCGCTGCCCTGCGCGGTCGGGTTGCGGCTGCCCACGATGGCCAGCGACGGTGTAGTCAGCAATTCGCGTCGACCCTGCAGCCACAGCAGCAATGGCGGGTCGGCGGTGGCCAGCAGTGGGGCCGGGTAGTCGGCATCGCCCAGGGCGAGCAGTGCATGGGCGGGGTTTTCGAGCCAGGCCCGGGCCTTGTCCAACAGCTCCGGCAGGTGCTCGGGCGGGTGATTGAAGCCATCACGCTGCCGGGGTGGCAGCGCCTGGTCCCGCGCGACGGCGGGCAGCTCGAACACGGCCTGCGGGCTGCCCGCCATCGCGAGCAGGCGCCGGGCGGCGCCCGGCCCGACGCTCTCGGTCAAGCGCAGCCAGGCAGCCAGCTCGGCCGGATCGCGCATGTCAGTTCATCGCGAGCCGGACCGGACGGTGCGCGCCCCGACTCAGGGCTGCGTGAAGCGGTCGCCCGCCTTGACGGGCTCCTTCACCGAGATGATGAGGGCGTAGGACACGCGCTCATAGACCTCAAAGACGAACAGCACGCCGTGGCGTTCGTCCGGCAACTTGATGAGTTGCCCCTCCGGCCGCTCGGTCTTGTCCATGACCGATTCGCCGTTGCGCCACAGCGCGAACACGTGGCCGCGCTCGATGCCGTCCCGCTTGCCGCGATTCAGCGCGACGATCTGGTTCTGGCCAGCTTGCATCGCTTCGCCGTAGATCGCGGCGATCTGGCCCTTGATCTCACGCTCGGGGGCGTGCGGCATGTACTGCTCGAGGTCACGCTGCGGCGCGGGCGCCAGGCGGTCACCGACGCCGACTTCCTGCTTGATCTGCTGGATCTTCAGCGTGGCCGGCACGACTTCCATGCTCTTGCCGTCCGGGCTCGGGCGTTCCTCCCCGGGGCGGATCAGCTCGGCCGTGCCGACGTAGGGCGCTTCGTAGCCGAGGACTTCCTTCGTCGTCGGGTCGATCAGCGGGCGTGTCTTGCGGAAAACGCGGAAGTCGGTGTTGCTGCCGAAGTCGCCGCGGGCATAGGCCAGATCGCCCGAACCGACGAGCACACGGCCCTCCTGGGCGGCGACGACGCGCGGCGCGCGCGCCAATTCGTCGGTATCGAAGACCACCGCATCCGTCAGGAAGGCCTGGATGAGGTGCATCGGGATGCTCGGGATGGCGCCGTTCTCCAGCGCCGAAATGCGCATTTGCGGGCTCAGCTTGACCGTGCCGTTCGCGCCACCCACGGACTGCCCCACCTGCAGGCGGGCGCGGCCGTCGGACTTGACCAGCATCAGCACCTGGCCGGGGTAGATCAGGTGGGGGTTGCGGATCTGGTCGCGGTTCATGCCCCAGAGCTCGGGCCAGCGCCACGGGCTCTTCAGGAACAGCTTGGAGATGTCCCACAGCGTGTCGCCGGCCACGACGGTGTGGCTGTCGGGGGCGTTGGGGGCCAGCTCGGACAGCGGCACGCCGGCGCTGGCGACCTGATCGGCCACGCGGCGTTGTTCAGCGGTGATCGGCAGCTTGCTGGCTTGGGCCCAGGCCACGTTGGTCGCAAGGGTCAGGCAGGCCGCAAGGACAGCCAAGGGGGCGGGGCGGGCAGCGGGCATCAGGCGCGGTCTCCGAATAGGGGTGCCGGATCGGCGAAAATCCCGGCGATTCTGCCCGCATTACCCGGGTCAACCAACACCAGAGGGCGCTCGTTTGCGAGTGCTTACAAGACGCCATGCCCCAACTGTCGATCCTTCGCTACCCCGATCCCCGTCTGAATACCGTCGCGAAGCCGGTTGTGGCCGTCGACGAGCGCATCCGCCGGCTCGTGGACGACATGCTGGAAACGATGTATGCCGCCGACGGCGTGGGGCTGGCAGCCACGCAGGTGGATGTGCACGAGCGCGTGATCGTCATCGATACGTCGCAGGAACGCGACACGCCGCGCGTGTTGATCAACCCGGAGCTGATCAAAACCAGCGAGCGCATGGTCGACGGCGAGGAGGGCTGCCTGTCCGTGCCGCAGATCTACGACAAGGTGCCGCGCCATGCCGAGGTGACGGTGCGCGCCACCAACCGCGACGGTGAGGTCTATGAATTCGACGCCGACGGGCTGCTGGCCGTCTGCGTGCAGCACGAGATGGACCACCTGGCCGGCAAGGTGTTCGTCGAATACCTGAGCCCGCTCAAGCGCGACCGCATCAAGACCAAGATGATCAAGAAGACGCGCGACGAAGAGGCCGAGGCCAAGCGTCGTCAGCAGCGCCTGTAAGTGGACGCGCGCCGGGACATGAGAGTTGTTTTTGCCGGTACGCCGGAGTTCGCCGCCGTCGCGCTCGACGCCCTGCTGGCCGCCGGTTTCACCGTGCCGCTGGTGCTGACCCAGCCCGACCGCCCGGCCGGCCGCGGCATGAAGCTGCAGGCCTCGGCCGTCAAGCAGCGGGCCGTCGACGCGGGAATCCCGGTCGCGCAGCCGCAGGGGCTGAAGCTCGATGGCAAGTACGCCACCGACGCGGCTGCGGCGCGCGAGGCGCTGCTGGCGGCGGATGCCGACGTCATGGTCGTCGCCGCCTACGGCCTGATCCTGCCGCAGTGGGTGCTCGATTTGCCCCGGCGCGGCTGCCTGAACATCCACGCATCGCTGCTGCCGCGCTGGCGCGGTGCGGCTCCCATCCACCGGGCCATCGAGGCCGGTGACGCCGAGACCGGCATCACTATCATGCAGATGGACGCCGGGCTGGACACGGGCGACATGCTGCTGGTCGGCCGAGAGGCCATCCGCGCCGACGACACGACCGCCGTGCTGCACGACCGGCTGGCGGCGATGGGCGGCACGCTCATCGTCCAGGCCTTGCAGGCTGCGAGCCTGACCCGCACGCCGCAGCCGGCCGAGGGCATCACCTACGCCCACAAGATCGAGAAGGCCGAGAGTCGCATCGATTGGGCTCAGACCTCACTCGAGATCGAGTGTCGTTTGCGAGCTTTCGATCCTTTCCCTGGCTGTGTGACTGAGTTTGACGGCGAGGCCATCAAGGTATGGCGTGCGCAGATTGTGGCTGGCCAAGGTGAGCCTGGCCTTGTGCTCGGACGGGGCGCTGATGGCCCCATCGTTGCTTGTGGCCAGGGGGCGCTTCAACTGACCGAGCTGCAACGCGCAGGTGGCAAGCGCGGGCCGGCGGCGGCCTTTCTGCAGGCTCGGCCGATCCAGGTCGGGGAGCGCTTCGACGCTTGAATCGGCCCGACCCGGCACCATTTGCGATGGCGTCGTTCACCCGAGGAGCCCACTGAGATGTTCAACCTCATGAAGACGGCCGTGCTGATGGCCGCCATCACCGCGCTGTTCATGGCCGTGGGCGTCATGATCGGTGGACGCACCGGCATGCTGATCGCGCTGCTGGTCGCCGTTGGCATGAACTTCTTCAGCTACTGGTTCTCGGCCGACATGGTGCTGAAGATGTACAACGCCCGCGAGGTGGATGCCTCGTCGGCGCCTCAGTTCTACAGCATGGTGGCCGAACTGGCCGGCCGGGCCGGCCTGCCCATGCCGCGCGTCTACCTGATCGACGAGGCCGCGCCCAACGCCTTCGCGACCGGCCGCAACCCCGAGCACGCGGCCGTCGCCGCCACCACCGGCATCCTGCGGGTGCTGTCGGAGCGGGAGTTGCGGGGCGTCATGGCGCATGAACTGGCCCATGTGGCCAACCGCGACATCCTGACCAGCACCATCAGCGCGACGATGGCGGGTGCGATCTCCATGCTGGCCAATTTCGCCGGCTTGTTCGGCGGCCGCGACGAGCATGGGCGGCCGACCAGCCCGATTGCCGGCATCGCCGTGGCCATCCTCGCGCCGCTGGCGGCCAGCCTGATCCAGATGGCCATCAGCCGGGCGCGCGAGTTCGAGGCCGACCGTGGCGGCGCCGAGATCTCCGGCGACCCGGCGGCGCTGGCATCGGCGCTGGACAAGATCCACCGCGTTGCCCAGGGCATTCCGCTCGGCACCGCCGAGGCCCACCCCGAGACGGCGCAGATGATGATCATGAACCCCTTGTCCGGGGGCGGGCTGCGGGGCTTGTTCTCCACGCATCCGTCCACCGAGGAGCGCATCGCGCGCCTGATGGAGATGGCGCGGCGTTGACCCGCCCGCCGCTCAAGTTGCCCGCATCCGAGCCGATACCCCAGCAGATGAAGCGTCCTGTCCTGCTCCTCCTCCCGTTGCTGCTGGTGCTGAGCGCCTGCGAGCAGCTGGGCATCGACGACCCTGCCAAGGTGGCCGCGGCCAAGGAGGCCGACGGCAAGGCCATCGGCAGCGCCTGCCGGCACGCGATGCGCGCCATCGAGGACTGCTATGTGCTCAACCCCAAGGCGCAAAAGGCGGCCGTCTACGCCGGCTGGCGCGACATGGACGAGTACATGCGCGAGAACAAGCTCGAAGGCATCGCACCGGTCGTGCCCCGCCCCGGCGCCAAGCCGGTGGTGACCGAGGACGCGGCCGACAAGGCCGACGAGAAGGCGGAAAAGGCAGAGAAACCCGCCGACAAGGCCAAGGGCCACTGACCGGCGCGCGCAGGCGCATTTCAGCCCGCCGATCCGGCGAGTCGTCGCGCCGGGCAGGGCGGCGGCCGGCAGGCTCGGCAACATGCGGCCATCACAACCCCGATGGAGCCCGTCATGTACCCCACCCGCCGCCTTGTCGCCCTTGGTCTTGTCGCTGCCAGCCTGTGTGGCGCCGCCCAGGCCTGGAGCTGGGGCTCGGCCGAGCGCGTCACCGGCAACGGCGACGTGACCACCGAGGCGCGTGACCTGGGCGGCTTCGACGCCGTGGCGCTGAGCGACAGCTTCGATGTCGTCATCCGCCAGGGCAGCGGCCACAAGGTCGAGGTCAAGGCCGACCGCAACCTGTTGCCCTACATCGAGACGCGGGTCGTCGACGGTGGCAAGGGGCGCACGCTGCAGATCGGCACGCGCCGCGACACCAGCCTGTCCATGGCCGGCACGCCGACCATCGCCATCGAGCTGCCGGCGCTGCGTGGCGTGTCGGTGGCGGGTTCCGGCAAGGTCAAGGTCGAGGCGGTGAAGTCGGCCGGTGTCGATGCCGACGTCGCCGGCTCGGGCGACATCCGCTTCGCGCAGCTGGACGTCGAGCGCCTGACGATGCGGGTCAGCGGCAGCGGCGACATCGTGGCCGCCGGCCGCTGCGGCGACGCGCAGGTCTCCATCGCCGGCAGCGGCGACGTGCGGGCCGGCGACCTCGTGGCGCAGGAGGTCAAGGTCAACATCGCCGGCAGCGGAGATGCACTCGTCAACGCAGCCAAGCGCCTGAAGGTGTCCATCGCCGGCAGCGGCGATGTGAAGTACAGCGGCTCGCCCGAGATCTCCAGCTCCGTCGTCGGCAGTGGCAAGGTGCGCCGGGTCAACTGACGCTGCCGGCCGGCTTTTTGCCGGCGCTTGCCGGGTGGCGCGCGCCGGCGCCGACAATGGCGGCATGCAGTGGATGAACAAGCTGCGCGAACTGGCCCGGGACCCCGCGTTCCGCCAGGGCGCGCACGACATGGCCTCGCCCTCCCTGGGCCTGGCGGCCTGGGGGTTGGTGACCGGCGTCACGATGGTCAAGAGCGGGCTCAGCCTGCCGCTGGCCTGCGGCATGTCGCTGCTGGTGTTCGCCGGCAGTGCGCAGCTGACGGCCTTGCCGTTGATCGCCGCGGGCGCCCCGATGTGGGTGCTGATGGCCACGGCGTTCTGCGTGAACCTGCGTTTCGTCATCTTCAGCGCGCACTGGCGGCACTATTTCGGCCACCTGCCGCGCTGGCGCCGGCTGCTCAACGGCTATCTGGCGGCGGATTTGAACTTCGTCTATTTCGTCAAGCGGTGGCCCGACCCCGTGCCGGCGCCGGCTCAGCAGCGCTATTTCTGGGGCGGCGTGGCGGTGAACTGGCCCACCTGGCAGCTGTGCTCGTTCACCGGCATCTTCCTGGCCGACCGCATTCCCACGCAGTGGGGCATCGGCTTCGCGGGGGTGCTGGCGCTGCTGGGGCTGTCGTACTCGCTGCTCACCGAGCGCATGCTGTGGTGGGTGGCCGTGACGGCGGGCGCGGTGTCCATCGCCACCTACTCGCTGCCGCTGAAGCTGAACATCCTGTGCGCCATCCTGGCGGCCGGGGCCGTCGGCTGGTGGCTGGACGCGCGCAAGGCCCGCCATGAGTGAGGCCCTCACCTGGGTGGCGCTGGTGCTGCTGGCCGGCATCACGGTCGTCACGCGTGGCTTTTTCATGCTCGCCGACAAGCCGCTGCCCATCCCCGGCTGGCTGCGCGAGCTGCTGAAGGTCGCGCCGCTGGCGGCGCTGGCGGCGGTCATCGCGCCGGAGATCTTCATGACGCAGGGCCATGTCATCACCACCTGGCAGGACGCGCGCTGGCCCGGCGCGCTCGCCGGGACGGCCTATTTCTTCTGGCGTCGGGGCATCCTCGGCACCATCCTGGTCGGCATGGCGGTCATGCTGGTGTTGAAGCTCGGGCTCGACTGGTAACCGGACGTGGCGCGGGCGCGGCGAGAATCCGGCAGGATTTCTCAACCGTACCCGTCCCAACCATGAATGTCATTCGCTTCTCCGACCTGATCGCCGCCGGCAAGGTGGCCGGCCAGCGCGTCTTCATCCGCGCCGACCTCAACGTGCCGCAGGACGACAGCGGCCGGATCACCGAGGACACCCGCATCCGCGCATCGCTGCCCGCCATCAAGATGGCGCTGGACGCGGGCGCTGCCGTCATGGTCACGTCCCACCTGGGGCGCCCGACCGAAGGGGAGCTGAAGCCGGAAGACTCGCTGGCGCCCGTGGCGCAGCGCATGTCCGAGCTGCTGGGCCGCCCGGTGCCGCTGCAGCGCGACTGGGTCGACACCGTTTCCGTCGCGCCGGGGCAGCTGGTTTTGCTGGAGAACTGCCGCGTCAACAAGGGCGAGAAGAAGTGCAGCGAGGAGTTGTCGAAGAAGCTCGCCTTGCTGTGCGACATCTTCGTGCACGACGCCTTCGGCACCGCCCACCGCGCCGAGGCCACCACCTACGGCATCGCCAAGTACGCCAAGATTGCTTGCGCCGGCCCGCTGCTGGCCGCCGAGATCGACGCCATCACCAAGGCGCTGGCCAATCCGCGCCGCCCGCTGGTGGCCATCGTGGCCGGCTCCAAGGTGTCCACCAAGCTGACCATCCTGCAGAGCCTGGCGAGCAAGGTCGACGGCCTCATCGTCGGCGGCGGCATCGCCAACACCTTCATGCTGGCGGCCGGTCTCAAGATCGGCAAGTCGCTCGCCGAGCCCGACCTGGTGGACCAGGCCAAGGCCGTCATCGCCGCGATGAAGGCGCGTGGCGCCGACGTGCCCATCCCCGAGGACGTGGTCACGGCCAAGACCTTCGCGGCTGGCGCGACGGCATCCGTGAAGGCCGCTGCCGACGTGGCCGACGACGACCTGATCCTGGACATCGGCCCCAAGACGGCGGCCAAGCTGGCCGACAAGCTGATGGCTGCCGGCACCATCGTCTGGAACGGCCCGGTGGGCGTGTTCGAGTTCCCGGCGTTCGCGCAGGGCACCGAGACGATCGCGCGCGCCGTCGCCGAGAGCCTGGCCTTCAGCATCGCGGGTGGCGGCGACACGCTGGCCGCCATTGCCAAGTACGGCATCGAGAAGGAAGTGGGCTACATCTCCACCGGCGGTGGTGCATTCCTGGAAGTGCTGGAAGGCAAGACGCTGCCGGCCTTCGAGATTCTCAGCAAGCGCGCCGCTGGCTGATCCCGCCCACACCGAGACATGCCAAGGCCCCGATGGGGCCTTTTTGCATGACGCCGGTTGCGCGTTCTGCATGGGTCCCCAGCAAACGCGCATCGGCGGGTGCCGAAACGAGGCGTAATCTCCCGGGTTCCGCTCTGCATTTCCGCTGCCATGGAAAAGAACAACGCTCCCTTGTCGCCCGCCGAAGCCGCGCTGCGCGACGCCGCCCGTGAGTACCACCGCGCCCCCACGCGCGGCAAGATCTCCGTCACGCCCACCAAGGCGCTCTCCAACCAGCGCGACCTGTCGCTGGCCTACTCGCCCGGCGTGGCCTACCCCTGCCTCGACATCGAGCGCGATCCGTCGCTGGCGGCCGAGTTCACGTCGCGCGGCAACCTGGTCGGTGTCATCACCAACGGCACGGCCGTGCTGGGCCTGGGCGACATCGGCCCGCTGGCCGCCAAGCCGGTCATGGAAGGCAAGGGCTGCCTGTTCAAGAAGTTCGCGGGTGTCGACGTGTTCGACATCGAACTCGCCGAACGCGACCCCGACAAGCTCATCGACATCATCGCGGCGATGGAGCCTACGCTGGGCGGCATCAACCTCGAGGACATCAAGGCGCCCGAGTGCTTCTACATCGAGCGCGAACTGTCCAAGCGCATGAACATCCCGGTGTTCCACGATGACCAGCACGGCACGGCCATCATCTCCAGCGCCGCGCTGCTGAACGGGCTGGAACTGGTGGGCAAGGACATCGGCTCGGTCAAGGTGGCCGTGTCCGGCGCCGGCGCCGCGGCCATCGCCTGCCTGGACGTCATGGTGGGCCTGGGCGTGAAGCGCGCGAACGTGTTCGTCTGCGATTCGCGCGGCGTCATCCAGTCCGAGCGTGAAGACGCCAAGGCCGGCAAGCTCGACGATTCCAAGCAGCGCTACTGCCAGGTCACGTCGGCGCGCACGCTGGCCGACGTGGTGGCCGGTGCCGACGTCTTCCTCGGCTGCTCGGCGGCCGGCGTGCTCAGTGCCGACATGGTCAAGACCATGGGCACGCAGCCCATCATCCTGGCGCTGGCCAACCCCGAGCCGGAGATCCGCCCCGAGCTGGCCAAGGCCGTGCGGCCCGACTGCATCGTCGCCACGGGCCGCAGCGACTACCCCAACCAGGTCAACAACGTCCTGTGCTTCCCCTACATCTTCCGTGGCGCGCTGGACTGCGGCGCCACCAAGATCACCGAGGGCATGAAGCTGGCCTGCGTGCGCGAGATCGCCGCGCTGGCCAAGGCCGAGACGAGTGACGAAGTGGCCGCAGCCTACGCCGGCCAGGAGCTGGCGTTCGGCCCCGACTACCTGATCCCCAAGCCCTTCGACGCGCGGCTGATCCTGCGCATCGCGCCGGCCGTGGCGGCCGCCGCGGCGGCCGATGGCGTGGCCACGCGCCCGATCGACGACCTGGCGGCCTATCGCCAGTCGCTGGAGCGCTTCGTCTACCAGACCGGCATGTTCATGCGCCCGGTGTTCTCGGCCGCCAAGGCCATGGGCGCGTCGGGCTCGCCGGCCCGCGTCATCTATGCCGAAGGCGAGGACGAGCGCGTGCTGCGCGCCGTGCAGGTGGCGCTGGATGAAGGCCTGGCCAAGCCCACCCTGATCGGCCGCCCGGCGGTGCTCGAAGCGCGCATCCAGCGCGCCGGCCTGCGCCTGAAGCTGGGCGACGACGTGGCCGTCATCGACCCCGAGGACGACCCGCGCTTCCGCCAGTACTGGGAGGCCTATCACGCCCGCATGAAGCGCAACGGCGTGACGCCCGAGATGGCCAAGTCGGCCGTGCGGCGCTCCAACACCGCCATCGGCGCGCTGGCCCTCGAGCTGGGCGACGCGGACGCGATGATCTGCGGCATGGTGGGTCGTTTCGACCGCCACCTGGAGCAGGTGCGAGACCTTGTCGGCCTGCGTGCCGGCGCGCGTCAGTTCGCGGCGATGAACGCGCTGATGCTGGAGAAGATGACGCTGTTCATCACCGACACCTTCGTCAACGACGACCCGACGGCCGAGGAGCTGGCCGACATCGCCGCCATGGCGGCCGAGGAAGTCAGCCGCTTCGGCCTGCCGCCCAAGGCAGCCTTCGTCAGCCACTCGATGTTCGGCTCCAGCACACGGCCGTCGGCGCTGAAGATGCGCCGCGCGCACGAGCTGTTCTCCGCCGCCCACCCCGAGGTGGAATGCGACGGCGAGATGCACGGCGATGCGGCGCTGTCGGAAAGCGTGCGCCACGCCTTCCTGCCCGACAGCAAGCTCACGGGTGCCGCCAACCTGCTGGTGCTGCCGACGCTGGACGCCGCCAACATCCTGTTCAACGTGCTGAAGATCAGCGCCAGCCAGGGTGTGACCATCGGCCCCATCCTGCTGGGTGCGGCCCGGCCGGTGCACATCCTGACGCCGTCGGCCACGGTGCGCCGCATCGTCAACATGACGGCGCTGGCGGCGGCTGACGTGCTGGAAGCGAAGAACGCCGGCTGAGCGGCGCGGGCTGCGCGGCCGCCTGACCGGTGGCCGCGCAGTGCCCCGGCTGTAACTGAACGATCAAAGACATGAGCGTTGACCAGGCCGTTCGCCTCGAAGCCCTCGACCCCGGCCACCCCCAGGCCCAGGCGCTGATGGCGCAGTCCGAGGCGCTGATGAGCGCGCTCTACCCGAGCGAGAGCAACCATTTCGAGCCGGCCTCGGGCCTGCGCCCGCCCGGCGGCCGCTTCTTCGGCGCCTGGCAGGGCGAGCGCCTGCTGGGCTGCGGCGGCGTGAAGTGCTTCGTGGCCGGCGATGAGCCGGCGTACGGCGAGATCAAGCGGCTTTTCGTGCGGGACGAGGCCCGTGGCCGCGGCTTGGCCAAGCGCCTGATGGCGCTCCTCGAAGCCGAGCTGCAGGGGCTGGGCATCGAGGTGGCGAGGCTTGAAACGGGCATCTACCAGCCGGAGGCGCTGGCGCTGTACCGGGGCCTCGGTTATGCCGAGCGCCCGCCCTTCGGCGGCTATGCGCTCGACCCCTTGAGTGTTTTCTTCGAGAAGCGTCTGGCGCCGCCGGCGGGCTGAAACGCGACGAAACTTCTGGCGGCCGGCGCGGCCCATAATTCCGCCGCTTCAGATAAGCCACGAGACAAGCCATGACCCGCGCCACCAAGATCGTCGCCACCCTCGGCCCCGCTTCCAACACGCCGGAGGTGCTCGAAAAGATGATCCGCGCCGGCGTCGACGTCGTGCGGCTCAACTTCTCGCACGGCAAGGCCCAGGACCACATCGACCGCGCGAACATGGTGCGCGCGGCGGCCGAGCGCGTCGGCAAGTCGGTGGCCATCATGGCCGACCTGCAAGGCCCCAAGATCCGCGTCGGCAAGTTCGAGAACGGCAAGATCGAGCTGATTCCCGGCAACAAGTTCATCCTGGATGCCGACCGCACCGAGCTGGGCAACCAGGACATCGCCGGCCTGGACTACAAGGAACTGCCGCGCGACGTGAAGCCCGGCGACACGTTGCTGCTCAACGACGGCCTGCTGGTGCTGACCGTCGACCATGTGCGTGGCGCGCAGGTGCACACCACCGTCAAGCTGGGCGGCGAACTGTCCAACAACAAGGGCATCAACAAGCAGGGCGGCGGCCTCACGGCGCCGGCGCTGACCGGCAAGGACATGGAGGACATCAAGACGGCGATGTCTTTCCAGTGCGAGTACCTGGCGGTGAGCTTCCCGAAGAACGCCACCGACATGGAGATGGCGCGCCAGCTCGCCAACGTGGCCGGCGAGCCCTACCGGCACAAGCCGGCCATGATCGCCAAGATCGAGCGCTACGAGGCCATTCCCCACCTCGAAGCCATCCTGAAGGCCAGCGACGGCATCATGGTGGCGCGCGGCGACCTGGCCGTGGAAGTGGGCAACGCGGCCGTGCCGGCGCTGCAAAAACGCATGATCAAGATGGCGCGTGAGCTGGACAAGGTGTCCATCACGGCCACGCAGATGATGGAGTCCATGATCGTGAACCCGGTGCCCACGCGCGCCGAGGTCAGTGACGTGGCCAACGCCGTGCTGGACGGCACCGACGCCGTCATGCTGTCGGCCGAGACGGCCGCCGGCAAGTTCCCGATCGAGACCGTCGAGCAGATGGCCGCCATCGCGCTGGAGGCCGAGCGCGCCGAGTTCGTCACGCTGGACACCGACTTCGCCGGCCGCCAGTTCGGTCGCATCGACCAGTCCATCGCGATGGGCGCGCTGTTCACGGCGCATCACCTCGGTTGCAAGGCCATCCTGGCGCTGACCGAGTCGGGCTCCACCGCGCTGTGGATGAGCCGCCACCGCATCAACGTGCCCATCTTCGGCCTGACCAGCCAGGTCGTCAGCCAGCGCCGCATGGCGCTGTACCGCAACGTCACGCCGCTGCTGATGCCGCAGTTCAATGACCGCGACGAGGCGCTGGCGGCGGCCGAGAAGCTGCTGGTGGAGCGCGGCGTGCTGATGCCGGGCGACACCTACGCCATCACCTGCGGCGAGCCCATGGGCTATCCCGGTGGCACCAACATGCTGAAGGTCTGCCGCGTCAACTGACGCCCCCTCAGCGGCTTCGCCGGCCCCTCACGGAGCCGCTGGCTGGGAAGCCGGCGGCGGGCGGCGGCTTCGTGAACTCCATCGTGGGGCGGCGGTTCAGCTCACCGCCAGTGCCAGGACCGTCAGCGTCATGACGCCGGTGGCCAGCCAGCCCAGCACGCGCAGCCGCCTGCCGATGGCGTGGCCGCCCATGACGGACGGGCGCGTGGCCAGCACCATCATCGCCACCATGATGGGCACGGCCGTGACGCCGTTGAACACGGCCGACCAGAACAACTCCTTGACCGGGTCCATCGGCGTGAAGCACAGCGCCACGCCGCCCAGCGTCGCGGCGGCGATGACGCTGTAGAAGCCGCGCCCCTCGCCCCGTTCGAGCTTGAGGTTGAGCGAGCCGCGCCAGCCGGCCACCTCGGCCACGGCATAGGCGGCCGAGCCCGCCAGCACCGGCACGGCCAGCATGCCGGTGCCGATGATGCCCAGCGCGAACAGCAGCGCCGCGTGCTCGCCCGCGAGCGGGCGCAGCGCCTCCACGGCCTGGGCCGAGGTCTGGATGTCGGTGAGGCCGGCGGCGTGCAGCGTGACGGCCGTGGACAGCATGATGAAGAAGGCGATGAGGTTGGAGAACCCCATGCCGATGTTGGTGTCGAACTTGATGCGGCGCAGGTGCTGCTTGACCTCCTGCGGCGTGTGCGGTTCGCCCGCACCGGCGGCGCGGTCCTCCACCTCCTGGCTGGCCTGCCAGAAGAACAGGTAGGGGCTGATCGTCGTGCCGAACAGCGCCACGATCATCAGCAGCGTGTCGCGGTTCCAGTGGATGTCGGGGTGCAGCGTGCGCACCAGCACGTCGCGCCAGTCCAGGTGCAGCACCAGCACCACGCCCACATAGGCCAGCAGGGCCAGCGTCAGCCACTTGAGCCAGCGCACATAGCTCTGGTAGGGCAGGAAGACCTGCATGACCGCGCTGGCCAGGCCGAAGGTGAGGGCGTAGACATGGGTCGAGCCGCCCAGCAGCAGGCGCAGCGCTTCCGCCATGGCGGCGATGTCGGCGGCGATGTTCAGCGTGTTGGCGGCCAGCAGCAGCCCCACCAGCGCCAGCAGCACGGGCCGGGGGAAGGCCCGCTTGAAGTTGGCGGCCAGGCCTTTGCCGGTCACATAGCCGATGCGCGCGCTGACGATCTGGATGGCGGCCATCAGCGGCAGCGTGATGACCAGGCTCCACAGCATCGAGTGGCCGAACTGCGCGCCGGCCTGGGAGTAGGTCGCGATGCCGCTCGGGTCGTCGTCGGCGGCTCCGGTGATGAGGCCGGGGCCGAGTTGGCGGAGGGCGAGGCGGAGTCGATTGAGCATGGCGACAGCCTAATCGTGCAAGCCTGTGCGACCTGGTGGGCGCGGGCGCGGGAAAGGCTGCGGTCAGTCACCCACAAGCCGGCTGTCATACCCACGCCCAAGAATTTGCCCATGACTGCCGCGCCCCGAGATCCCGCTGCCAGCCTGGACGTGGTTCTGCCGGCGTTCAACGAGGCTGCCAACCTGCCCGCACTGTTCGCGCAACTGCGGCGTGTGCTGAGCGCGCTGACGCCACGCTGGCGCATCCTGCTCATCGACGATGGCAGTGGCGACGACACCGCCGCCGTGGCGCTTGGCGCCATCCGCGCGGGCCTGCCGCTGCGCTACGTGAGGCTGTCGCGCAACTTCGGCAAGGAGGCGGCGCTGACCGCCGGCCTGGCGCTGGCCGACGCCGACCGGGTGGTACTGATGGACGCCGATGGGCAGCACGCGCCGGAGCTGGTGGCCGCCATGCACCAAGCCTGGCTGGGCGGCGCCGACATGGCTTGCGCGGTGCGCTCCAACCGCGATGAGGAGGGCTGGGTCAAGCGCCTGGGCACGCGGCTGTTCTACCGCTTCGTCAACGCGTTCACGCGGCTGCACATTCCGCCGGACGCCGGCGACTTCCGGCTGCTGGATCGCCGTGTCGTGCAGGCGCTGAATGCGCTGCCCGAGCGCAACCGTTTCATGAAGGGCTTGTATGCCTGGGTGGGCTATCGCACGGAGTTCCTGCCCTACAAGCCCAGGCCGCGCGTCGGCGGGCGCACGCATTTCTCGCTGGGCCGCCTGCTGCAGCTGGCCTTCACCGGGGTCACCGCGTTCAGCAACCTGCCGCTGCGCATCTGGAGTTCGCTGGGCGGCGTCATCGCGCTGGTGGCCTTGGGCTATGGCGGCTGGATCGCCGTGGAGCACCTGCTGTATGGCCACCCCATCCCGGGCTGGCCTACCGTCGTCGTCGGGCTGATGTTCTTCAGCGGCGTGCAGCTGCTGTCCATCGGCATCATCGGCGAGTACGTGGGACGCATCTTCGACGAGGTCAAGCAGCGGCCGGTCTATCTCGTCGCGCAGGACACGGGCGCCCCGACATGACGCGGCCCCGCCGGCTGGCCGTCTGCGCGGACGACTATGGCCAGGGCGCGGCCGTCGACCGCGGCATCCTCGCGCTGGCGCAGCAGGGGCGGCTCACGGCCTTCAGCTGCCTGGTCACATCGCCGCGGTGGGCGCATGCGGGCCTGGCGCTGCCCGACGGCGGCGTGGCCACCGGGCTGCATGTCAACCTGACCGAGGGCGAGCCGCTGAGCCCCGCCCTGCGCAAGCACTGGCCCCGCTTTCCGCGCCTGGGGGCGCTCATCGCGCTGGCTCATCTGGGCCGGCTGCCGGCGGCGCTGGCCGGCGAGGTTCAGGAGCAGCTACGCCGCTTCGTCGACGTCACCGGGCGAGGCCCCGCGTTCATCGACGGTCACCAGCACGTGCATGCGCTGCCCGGCGTGCGGCCGCTCGTGCTGGCCATGGCGCGCGGGCTGCATCTGCCGGTGCGCAACACGGGCCGCGTGCTGGGGCCGGGCTTCCCGGTCAAGCGCCGTGTCATCGAGGCTTGCGGCGGCCGGCAGCTGACCGAATGTCTGCACGGGTTGGGCCTGCCGGCGGCGACGGCGCTGCTGGGCGTGTACGACTTCGACCCTCGCGCCGACTACCGGGCGCTGATGCGCGGCTGGCTGCGCGAGGCCCCCGACGGCGCGCTGCTGTTCTGCCACCCGGCCGAGGGCACGGCCGATCCCGGCGACGCCATCGGGGCAGCGCGCGTGCGCGAGATGGCCTATCTCGCGAGCGACGCCTTCACCGCCGACCTGGCGGAGTTCGGCGTCGTGCTCGGCTGAGCCAAGGCCGAGGCCTCATGGGCAGTTGCCCGGTGGTGGCAGCGCGTACAGCGTCGCCCGCCGGCCGGTGAAGACGGGCTGCGCATCCGGCAGCGCGTGCGCCGGCATGGCGACAAGCCAGAGCCGCCCCGCCGCGCAGCGTTCGCGCGCCAGGCGGGCGGGCGTCCACAGCACCTGCTCGCCATGGCCGGGGTCGAAGCGGGCCGCGTCCAGTAACTCGCGCTGCCAGTTGTCGCCGCCTTGCGAGCGCAGCGCGTCCCAATCGGCCAGCACGGCCGGCGCGGTGGTCAGCCGGGCCTGCAGGCGCAGGTCGAAGAACGGGTCGCCGGTGACGAGCACACGGTCCCCGGGCGCCAGGCGCGCCCGCAGTGCGGCGCCCACGTCGGCGTCGTCCGGCTTGCCCCAGTGCATGAACGCCGGCACGGCGGCCACGCACAGCAGCGCGCTGACGACCGCCATGCCGCGTGCCGCGCGGCGGCCGCGCCAGGCCTGCGCCAGCAGCAAGGCCAGCGGCACCAGGGCCGGCAGCACATAGCCCACCAGCTTGGAGCGCGGCGCCGAGAAGAACGCGACGACCACGAACACCCACCACAGGTCGACGCTCATGCGGCGCAGCGCTGCCGGCAGCCGCAGGCTCAGCGGCAGCGTGGCGAGCGGCAGCACGGCCAGGAAGAACCACCAGGGCTGCGCGTTGTTGAAGCGGGCCTCCGTGTAGCGGCGGAAATGCTGCTCGACGATGAAGTAGTCGAAGAAGCCCGGAAAGCGCTGCTGCATGGCCAGCATCCACGGCAGCGCGACCGCGGCGAAGACGCCCAGCGCCAGCGGATGCAGCGCGAAGCGCAGGTCGCCCCAGCGGCGCTGCAGCAGCAGACCCGGCAGCACCACCAGCCCCGGCAGCACGATGCCGATCAGCCCCTTGGACAGCAGCGCCAGCGCCATCGCGGCCCAGGCGCCGCACAGCCAGGCCAGGCTGCGCGATGGCAGGGCCCGCCGCACGGCGACGATGGCCAGCGAGATCCACCCGGCCACCAGCATGTCGTGGTTGGCGTACTGGGCGGCCAGGTAGAACAGCGGCAGCACGGCCAGCGTGACCAGCGCCTGCCGGGCGTCGCCCGTGCCGCCACGCGCTCTTGCCTCGATCCACAGCGCCAGGCCCATCAGCCAGGCGCCCAGCAGCGGCGCCGCGCGCAGCGCCAACGGCACGGGGCCCAGCAGCTGCAGGGCGGCCATGTCGACCCAGTACATCAGCGGCGGCTTGTGAAAGTAGGGCAGGCCGTAGAGCGTGGGCGTCAGTGCGTCGCCGCCGGCCAGCATCTCGTAGGCCACGCCGCCATAGCGGCCTTCGTCCGGCAGGGCCACCGGCCGCCAGGGCGCGCCGGCCAGCAGCCACAGCGCCAGCAGCATCAGCGGCAGGGCGGCGCGCAGCCGCGCCGACGTGAGGGACCGGGGGGCTGTGAGGATCGGAGTCGTGAGCGCCATGGCGCGCCAGCCTAGCGAGCGGGCATGACGGCTTGTTTCGGCCGGCTGACGCCAGGCTGATCGGGGGCTTCCGGCTTCGCGCTGGCGGATGGCGTCGTGGCGCCGGGCGTGGGCGCAGATATTGACGACGGGTTTGCGCGATATTGGTGCGGCAGGCCCAGTTATTGGGCGGGCCGCACGCCGAATATGCGTATTGCCTTATTCGGTGGCCGCGGGCGCCAAAACAATGCGCGGCAATTAATAAATCCCTGCCGAGGTGCCTGGGTGCTCGCTATGGGTGCAAATTCGTCGAACTGCGACGGCTGCTGAAGAAAGCGGCAGATGCCCTGCGGCAAGACCCGCTTCATGGGGGAAATCCCGGGTGTTGGCCTCTCGAGGCGACGTCGACGCCTTCGCCTTGTTGATGAATGCCGCAGCGTGTGTTGGTGAGGTTGTATTTCTGTTGGCCGCGCACCCCGGAAATTCCTGCAATACCGCACGAAACGGCGGAAATCTTGCGGCATCGGTATTCACCTCAATAGCTGCCGTCACCGAAAAAACAAATACTTTACTAAGTAGTACGAAAGACGCGGCTGTCCGCTTGGGGCGGCTTTTTGTTGGGATGAAGCGCTGTGCGCTCTACAGGAGTGAATGGGATGACTCATCAGAAATTTGGCCGGTTTGCCCTCACGACGCTTGGCGTGGCGGTGACGGCCATGGTGGCTGCGACCGCCGCCCACGCCCAAACGGCCAGTGCCGCGGCGAAGGCGGGCGCAAAGGACGCCGCCCCCGCCAAGGGCCAGGCGGCGCCACAAGACAAGGCCGCATCGCCAGACAAGACGGCCTCCTCGCGCGCCAGCGCGTCCACCACGTCCAACACCACGAACGCGAACGCCACCAAGAACACGATCGAATGGCTGGACGCGGTGCTGGTCAACGGGCGCCAGCAACTCGGCGGCGGCCTGATGTCGCTGCAGGCGGCGCCCAAGGCGGTGTCCACCATCACGCGCGCGGCCATCGAGGACGCGGCGCCCAGCGCCACCTACGCGCAGCTGATCGACACCATCCCCGGTGTCGTGGCCATCACCGATGACCCGAGCGGCCTGTTCGACGCGAACTACCAGATCCGCGGCTTCACCAACGACCAGATCGGCGTCACGGTGAACGGTGCGCCCGTCAACGACAGCGGCAACTACCGCGTCTACCCGACGGAGTACGGTGACACGGAGAACATGAACGACATCACCGTGCTGCACGGCTACCCGGACGTGGACCAGGCGGTCGCGGGTGCGGCGGGCGGCTCGATCGCGTGGTCCACCATCGACCCGTCGCACAAGTTCAGCGTCGACACCACGCTCTCCGGCGGCAGCCGCAACTATCAGCGCCAGTTCGTGCGCGTGCAGACGGGTGACCTCGGGCCCGTGCGTTCGTGGTTGTCCTATTCCCACAACAGCACGGACATCTGGCGAGGCAAGGGCGATGCCCAGGTCTGGAAGGTGGACGGCAAGTCCGTCTGGACCATCGACAGCGGCAACTCCATCACCGCGTCGCTGCAGTACAACCACCTGATCCGAACCGGCGGCTACAGGTTCCAGACGCAGGCGACGGCGGCGTCCAACTACGAGGCCAACTACGACACCGAGTACACCGGGTCCAACACCGCCTACTACAAGCTGCACGTCAACCCGTTCAAGGACTACATGCTGAGTCTGGACGGCGAGTTCACGCTGACCCCGTCGCTGCACCTGACGGTGATCCCGTACTTCCAGTACGGCTCGGGTGGTGCGGGCTCCGGCTACACCTTCACCGAGAACACGGCTGCGGGCAACGTGGGCCGCTTCAGCTACGTCAACTACGACCTGGACGGCGACGGGCTCGTCACCAACGGCAAGAGGGTCATGACGTATTCCTACGCCGGCTCGCAGACCTGGCGCCCGGGCGTGATCGCCAAGCTGATCCAGGACTTCGGCGACACCGACACGCTGACCTACGGCGTCTGGTTCGACCGGCCGCGCCAGCAGCAGGACCAGACCTATTCCAGGGTCGACGCCGCTGGCAACCCGTCGGACATCTGGGGCGAGAGCAACCGCATCGGCTATGTGGCCGACGGCGGGCCGCAGTACAACTACCACGACTACACCACCACCACGCTCAAGCGCGCCTTCGTCAGCAACGAGTGGACGCCGAACGACCGCTGGACCGTCACGCTGGCCGGCGCCTACACGAGCGTCGAGCGCAAGGGCTTCGGCTATCAGCACTACGGTGCGCACGCGGCCTCCGCGAGCCTGGACTATCTCAACCAGTACGGCGGCTACAGCGCCCATACCTGGAACAAGTTCACCCCGTCGGCCGGCGTGAAGTACCAGTTCGACCGTGCCAACCAGGTCTACCTGGGCTACGGCCGCAGCTTCCGCGCGCCGGTCAATGGCGTCATCACGCAAAGCGATGCCGTTCGCGCCTTCTACGAGCAGAACCCCGATGAGGTGGCGTTCAGCGGCTACACGCCCGCGCAGCTGCAGGCGGCACTGAGCAAGCTGGCCGTCAATCAGCCCGAAACGGCCGACACGCTGGACTTCGGCTGGCGCTTCTACCAGGGCGCCTTCTCCGGCAGTGTCAATGTCTATGGCGCCAACCTGAAGAACAAGCAGGTCAACGGCTACGACAGCGCCAGCGGCCAGACCGTCTACCTGGCCGTGCCCATGCTGCACCAGCGCGGCGTCAACGCCGAAGGCGCGTACAAGCTGAGCCGCAGCCTGAGCCTGTATGCGTCGTACGCGTACACCAAGTCCACCATCATGGACGATACCTTCGCGCTGGGCGACGGCACCTACCCCACGGCCGGCAAGGCGTTCGTGAACATCCCGAAGAACGCCGTCGCGCTCGGCGTGAACTACCGCAGCGGCCCCTTCTTCATGAGCATGAACGCGAAGTACCGCAGCGAGTTCTGGGCCGACTGGGTGAACACCGAAAAAGCCCCCGGCTACGCCACCGTGAACCTGAACACCGGCTGGAACTTCGGCGACGTGGCGTCGTGGGCGCACAAGGTCAAGCTCAAGCTCAACGTCACCAATCTGACCGACAAGAAGGCGGTGACCTTCGCGAGCGCCACCAACTTCCTGTCCAACAACCCGGCGGGTGCGGGCCAACTGATCGACGCGACCACGGGCAATGCGCTGTACGCCAGCGCGTCCACCTACAACCTGCTGGCACCGCGCTCGGTGATGTTGACGCTGAGCGCGTCGTTCAACTGATCCCATCGTCAGACAGCGCCCCGCGCCTGGGTGTGCCGGCTTGTGCCGGCGTGCGGGCGGGGTGCTGACCCCAACATGTGCCGGCCACAGCGCCGGTGAGGCAAGGAATCCCTTCATGAAGAAGATCAAGTTCTGGATGGCTGGTGCCGCGGCGACGATGCTGACGGCGATGGCCGGATGCGGCGGTGGCGGCGACGAGGCTCACGAGCCGCCCACGCTGACCGCGACGTTGCCGACCTCGGCCACGGCCGGCGTGCCGGTGACCATCACCGGCATCACGGCGACCAACACCACGACGCTGACCGTGGACTGGGGCGACGGCACGCAGGACGCGCCGGCCACCATCCCGACCAGCCTGTCGCACACCTACGCGGCCACCGCGACCTGCGTGAAGGCCGGGCTGTGCACCATCGACGTGGCGGTGCTGGGCTGGGGCCAGGCCGTCCAGCAGAAGGGCAGCGTCGTCGTCAGCCCGGCGCCGACGCTGGCCGCCACGCTGCCGGCCACCGGCACGGCGGGGGTGGCCTACACCATCACCGGCGTCGCCGCGGCCAATGGCACGGCGCTGTCCATCGACTGGGGTGACGGCACGAAGGAAAAGCCGGCCGTCAGCTCGACGAGCCTGACCCACACCTACGCCACGTCGGGCAGCTACGCCATCGGCATGGTGCTGACCGGCAGCAACGGCAGCTCCGCCGAGCAGAAGGGCAGCATCATGATCGTCGACCCGGCGGTGCTGGCGCTGACGGCCACGTTGCCCACCAGCGGCGTGACGGGCACCGGCGTCAACATCACCGGCATCACGGTCAGCAACGGCACCGCGCTGAGCGTGGACTGGGGCGACCTCACGAAGGATGCCGCCGACGTGACCTCGACGACGCTGACCCATGCCTACGCGGCGACCGGCACCTACACCATCGCCATGACGCTCACCGGCCCGGCCGGCAGCACGCCCGTCACCAAGACCGGCAGCATCACGATCGACACGCCGGAGCTGTTCATCAACCGCTACATCTCGGGTTCCAGCAACAACAAGGCGCTGGAGATCTACAACCCGACCGGGCAGGCCGTCGACCTGAGCTATTACGTGGTGGAACTGTGGTCCAACGGCCGCGGCCCGGCCTACACCACGCCCGTCGCCACCGGCGCCACGCCGACAGCGGCGCTGCACCTCAGCGGCACGCTGCCTCCCGGCAGCACCAAGCTCATCGTGAACTACCAGGCCACGCTGGCGGGCCTCACCTCGGTGACGGGCTCCATCCCCGGGCGCAACGACAACCCGACCGGCACCTCCGACGTGACCGCCTTCAACGGCGACGACGTGGTGTTGCTGCTGAAGTCCACGACGGCCGACACGGGCACGGCCCCACGGGCCTGCGCCCGCGACACGGCAGGCGTGACGGCCTGTACCGTGGTCGACAGCTTCGGCGTGCTGGGCAAGCGCCCGACGACGGGCGCGAGCTGGGGCGGCACGGCCACGCCGGCCATCCGGCACACGCTGCATCGCAAGCTCGGCATCGGCAAGGGCAGCGTGCCGACGGCCACGGCCGCCGACCCGTGGTGGGATCCCACCGCGGAGTACGACGTGCTCGACGCCGACAGCCTGACCGGACTCGGCAGCCGCTGAGGCCCCTGGCCACGGGACCGGGCGTCAGCCGTCCCGTGGCCCTGCACACGCAGCCCTGCGTTCGCGACAGGGCTTTTTCATTGGGAATGCATGAACATGACCTTCTCTCGCCAGCGGCTGCGCCGCCTGCTGTCGGCCCTCGCGGCCGCCAGTGCCCTCACCGCCGCGCCCGCAGCCTTGGCCTGGAGTCACCTCGGCCACTGGCTGGTGGGTGAACTGGCGCAGCCGCTGCTCACACCCGCCGCGCAGCAGCAGGTCGCCGTGCTGCTGCAGGGCGAGCCCAATCCGACGCTGGCCGGCGTGGCGTCCTGGGCCGACGAGCTGCGTGGCGGCAGCGACGCGGACCTCGCCCGCAAGACTGCCAAGTGGCATTACGTCGACCTCGACCCCGAACGCTGCGACTACCAGCCGCCGCGCGACTGCCCGGGCGGCAATTGCGTGATCGCGGCCATCGACACGCAGAGCAAGATCCTCGCCGACACCGCGCAGCCACTCGAGGCGCGCCGCGATGCGCTGAAGTTCCTCGTCCACTTCATCGGCGACGTGCACCAGCCGCTGCATGCGGGCGCCCGGCCGATGGCCGAGGGCGGCGACGACGCGGGCGGCAACAAATACCAGGTCAGCCTGCGCACGGCTGTCGCGCCCCAGGGGCGCAACGCGCGGCGGCAGGTGGCGGGCGGGCCCATCCCCACCAACCTGCACACCGTGTGGGACTACTACGCGCTCGAATCGGCCATCCTCCCGCCCGAGAAGTACGCCGCTCAGCTGCGGCAAGGCGGCATGGCCCCCGTGGCGCCGCAGGCGCTGGGCGGCCCGGCCGACTGGGCCGTCGAATCCTGCCGGGGCATCAACGCGCAAAGCCTCTACCCCCGTGGCGAGGATGGCGAGTGGCAGCACAAGCTCGGTGGCGCCTACCTCGATGCCCAGCGGCCGTACGCCGAGGCGCGCGTCCGCCTGGCAGCCGAGCGGCTGGCCACGGTGCTCAATGCCGCGTTGAAGTGAGCGGGAGGCGCGCCGTGAGACTGCGACTGCTCATCGCCCTGATGCTGTTGCCGCTGGCGGCCGCCGCGGTGCCTGACGCGGCCGCTGAGCGGACGGCGGCGCCGCAGACCGTCGCGTTGATCGCCGCCATCGGCGACCGCGTGGACGTGGTGCGCCAGCTCAAGCGCTCCAGTGGCCATGCGGAACCCTATGCGCGCAAGACGCTGCGGGTGTCGGGCCAGGCGCTGAACTTCGCCGTGCTGCGCGGGCTGGACAAGGCCTTGACCGAAGACGAACCCGACGCCCGCCATGTGCTGCTGCAGTGGGACATGCCGGCCGAGCTGCTGAACCAGCTCGCCAGGGCAGGGGCGGGCGTGCGGCGGGACATGGTCATCGCGGCGCTGGTGCAGCACCTGAGCAGCCTGCCGGAGCGCCAGGGCTGGGACCGCATCGAGGCCATCGTGCCGGCCTACCAGGACGAGGCGCAGCAAGGGCTGGGCAGCCGGCTCGGCGGCATCGGCGTGTATGTGCAGTCACAGGCGCGGCAGGATTTCGACATCGACGGCATGGCCGACGGCGAGCCGGCGGGCATGGTCACGAGCGAGGCCGACGGCGACTACCGCACCGTCAACCCCCGCACCGGCGAAACGGCACATGCCGCCACCTATGTCGCGCCCTACATGGGTTTTGAGCGCCTGAGCTTCGATGCCCGGTCCATGGCCCTCATCAGGCACGAGCACCATTTCGAACACACCAAGTACGCTGACCCGGACTCGACGGCGCTGGACGTCGGCAGCCAGATGAGCGGCACGACGCTGATCGGCAAGCTGGTCGAATCGGTGGAGCGCTCGGCCTACCGGGCCATCCGGCCGGTCACGCAGGCCGTGACGGTGACGGAGCCGAAGGTCTTGCCCGCGCCCGCGCCGCCGCCCGCCGGCAAGTAGCCGCCGGGCGCGGTGTTCAGCCCTCGCGGCGCGGCAGCCGCCGCGTGCCGCCGATGGGCAGCGTGAAGAAGGCGTCTTCGGCGAGGCCCAGCGCCGCGCGTTGGCGGGCGAGCTGGCGCGGCGGCTCGTCCAGCGACTCATCGGTGAGTTCGAAGGTGCCCCAATGCACGCCCAGCGAGGCCTTGGCGCCCAGGTCGGCATGGATCTTCAGCGCCTCCTCGACATTGACGTGCTGCTCCTTCATGAACCAGCGCGGCTCGTAGGCGCCGATCGGGATCAGCGCGAGGTCGAAGCCGCCGTGCTGCTGGCGCGGCGCGAGGCGCTCGCGGATGTCCGCAAAGTCGCGCGAGTAGCCGGTGTCGCCCGCGAAGAAGAGGTGGCAGTCGGGCGCGAACACGGCGAAGCCGCCCCACAGCGTCTTCATGCGGTCGCCCAGGCCGCGCGCCGACCAGTGGTTGGCCGGCACCAGCTGCATCTCGATCCCCGACAGCGTCTCGGACTGCCACCAGTCCAGCTCCACGACACGGCTCACGCCGCGGGCGCGGAACCAGGCCGCCAGGCCCAGCGGCACGACGAACAGCGGGCTGCCGCCCGGCTGGGCCGCCAGCGCCCGGCAGGAGGGTAGGTCGAGGTGGTCGTAGTGGTTGTGGGAGACGAGCACCGCGTCGATGGGCGGCAGCGCGGCCAGCGCGACACCGGGCGGCTGCTCGCGCCGCGGCCCGACGAAGGACAGCGGCGAGGCGCGCTCCGAGAAGATCGGGTCGGTCAGCACGTTCAGGCCGCCCAGTTGCGCCAGCACGGTGGCATGGCCGATCCAGGTCACGGCGGGCTGCTGGCCCGGGCCGCGATTGGCGTTCAGGAAGGCGAGGTCGGCCGGCTGCGTCGGAATGGGCTCGACGGGGCGGCGGGGTAGGCCTTGCCGCGCGGCGTTCCAGCGCCAACGCAGCACATCGGCCAGCGACTTGGGTTCGAAGTCGCCGTGGTTGTTCTGGAAGCCGCCGTCGCGGTGGTGGGCGGGGCGGCTCACCGGGTGACGATGTCGCGGTGCAGCGGGGCCATGCGCGCGAGCAGCTCGTTCTGCGTCGAGAACGGCACGCGGGCACGGTCCATGGCGAGCTGCAGGTGCTCGACCAGCGCATTGAAGTCGCGCTTGGCCAGGCCCAGGTGGGCGTGGGCGTCCTTCATGCCGACGCCGTCGTAGACACAGGGGCCACCCGCGACGACGCAGAAGTAGTCGGCCAGCACGCGCTTGAGGTAGCGCGGGTTGAGGCCCTCGAAGAAGCGGGCGATGCGGGCGTCCTGGAGCATGCTGTCGTAGAAATCGTCGGTGAAGCGCTGGATGGCCTCGCGGCCGCCCAGGGCCTGGTAGAGCCGGTCGTCGGCCGGGAGGGGGGCGGTGCCGGGCACCACGGTGGCCGGGCCGGTCTGCGCGAGCAGTGCCGGTGCCGGCAGCGCCAGCGCCAGCGCAACGGGGAGGGCCAGGGCGGGCTTCATGCCGATGCTCCTGGCCCGTCCGGCATCACGCCTCGGCGATGCGCTTGGCCAGGTGGGCCAGCGCTTCCTCGACCTGGTCCACCAACACCAGGCACAAGTCGCCCGGCGAGAGGCGCGCCAGCGCGCGGTCTATGGCCGTGAACTCGCCGACGATCTCTTCGATGTGGCGCGTGCGTGCCGCACCTTCGAGGCCAGCGCGCAGCAAGGCCACGACCTCGCCGGCCTGGCGGCCGCGCTGGCAGGCGTCTTCGTAGAGGATGACGTCGTCGAACGCCGCGCCGAGGATCTCCGTCTGCACGCGGATGTCCTCGTCGCGCCGGTCACCGGCGCCGCTGATGACGACGACGCGCTTGTTCGCCGGCATGGCGGCCACGGCGCCCACCAAGGCCTTCATCGCGTCGCCGTTGTGGCCGTAGTCAGCGATGACCGTGGCACCGCGGTAGTCCATCACGTTGAAGCGGCCGGGTGCGTTGTCGGCGTCGTTGGCGAAGCTCGCCACGCCGCGGCGGATGGTGTCCCAGTCCAGCCCCACGCCCCAGGCGGCGGCCACGGCGGCCATCGCGTTCTCGACCTGGAAGCCGATCACGCCACCGCGCGTCAGCGGGATGTCGCGCAGCGGAATGCTCTCGCGCCACACGCCCTGCGCGGCGACGAGCTGGTCGCCGTCCACGTAGACGCAGCGTTTGCCCTGGGCGCGGTGCGTGGCCATCACCGGGTGGTGGCGGTCGGCGGCGAAGTAGATGACCTGGCCGGGGCAGATGGCGGACATCTGGGCCGTTAGCGGGTCGGTCGCGTTGAGCACCGCGTAGCCCGTGGGCGCCACGTTCTGCACGATGACGCGCTTGACCAGCACGAGGTCTTCGGCCGTGTGCAGGAAGTTCATGCCCAGGTGGTCGCCCGCGCCCACGTTGGTGACGACGGCGACCTGGCAGCGGTCGAAGCCCAGGCCTTCGCGCAGGATGCCGCCGCGGGCGGTCTCCAGCACGGCGGCCTCGACGTCGGGGTGCATCAGCACGTTGCGCGCGCTCTTGGGGCCGGAGCAGTCGCCGCTGTCGATCTGGCGGCCGTCGACGTAGACGCCGTCGGTGTTGGTCATGCCGACCTTCAGGCCACAGCTGGCGAACAGGTGGGCGATGAGGCGGGTGACCGTGGTCTTGCCGTTCGTGCCGGTGACGGCGACGACCGGGATGCGGCCGTCCTCGGACTTCGGGCCGGTGCCGAACAGGTGGCCGATGATGGCGTCGCCGACGTTGCGGCCCTTGCCGAAGCTGGGCGACAGGTGCATGCGCAGGCCCGGCGCGGCGTTGACCTCGACGATGCCGCCGTTGATCTCCTCCAGCGGGCGCAGCACGCTCTCGGCCACCACGTCCACACCGCAGACATGCAGGCCCACCACCTGTGCCGCCGCGATGGCACGCGCGGCCACCTCGGGGTGCACGTCGTCCGTCACGTCGGTGGCGGTGCCGCCGGTGGACAGGTTGGCGTTGTTGCGCAGGATGACGCGCTGGCCCTTCTCGGGCACGGACTCGGGCGTCAGGCCTTGCTGCGTGAGCCGCGCGACGGCGATGTCGTCGAAGCGGATCTTGGTCAGCGACGTGGCGTGGCCGTCGCCGCGGCGTGGGTCGCTGTTGACCTTGTCGACCAGTTGCTTGACGGTCAGCTGGCCGTCACCGATGACATGCGGCGGGTCGCGGCGGGCGGCGGCGATGAGCTTGTCGCCGATGACCAGCAGACGGTAGTCGCCGCCCGGCAGGAACTTCTCGACCATGACCTGGCCGATCTCGTCGGCGGCCTTGTAGGCAATGTCGAAATGCGCGCGGTCGACGACGTTGACCGTGACGCCCTTGCCCTGGTTGCCGTCCTGCGGCTTCACGACGACCGGCAGGCCGATCTCCAGCGCGACGGCCCAGCCGTCGTCCGGCGACTCGACCGGCCGCCCCGTGGGCACCGGCACGCCGGCCGACTGCAGCAGGCGCTTGCAGAGGTCTTTGTCCTGCGCGATGGACTCGCTGACGGCGCTGGTCGCGTCCACCTCGGCGGCCCAGATGCGGCGCTGCTTGGCACCCCAGCCGAACTGCACCAGGCTGCCCTGCGTGAGCCGGCGGAACGGGATGCCGCGCGCCACGGCCGCATTGACGATGGAGCCGGTGGAGGGGCCGAGGCGGATGTCCTCGTCCAGCTCGCGCAGCTGGGCCAGCACGGCGTCGGCGTCGAACTCGCCCCCGTCCAGCGCTGCGTTGACGAGCTTGACCGCGTGCTCGAACGCGAGCCGGCCGACGTCTTCCTCGCTGTACTCGATGACGATCTGGTAGGTGCCGGCCTCGGGCGTGACGTGCGTCTGGCTGAAGGTCACCGGGCAGCCGGCCTGGGCCTGCAGCGCCAGCGTGGCCTGCTCCAGCACCTGGGCCAGCGAGGTGTTGTGGCGCAGCGCGCCGATGGTGGGGAAGAGCTTGCGCAGGCGGGGCTCGAAGCCGGCCAGGCGTTCGAGCGAACGCTCGGCTTCACTGCAGTGCACGACGGCCTCGATGGCCGTGTGGCGACTCCACATGTTGGGGCCGCGCAGCGCGCGGGTGCGGGAAACGTCCATGTTGTTTGGCGGTGCTTGGTTTCGGCTTCAGGCCAGGTGGAGTTCGGGGACGAAGGTGTCGAGGCCCGCGGCGATCAGTTCGGGCGAGATGCCCAGCGCCCATGCGGCGGCCACGGCGGCCAGCAGCGTGCTGGCCGGCGTCGCGCTGTTGCCGAAGCGGCGCATCAGCGCATCGATGTTGGCGCCGGGCGTCTCGGCCGGGCCTTGGGCCAGCACGGCGGCGCCGCCGCGCAGGAAGACGGCCCGGCCGCCGCGCTCGCGGTGCTGCTGGATGGCGGGCAGCGCGCCGTCCTCGGCGTAGAAGACGACTTCGCCGTCGCTGAGTTCGGCCATGTCGACCAGGCGCGGGTGGGCGGCGTTCAGCACGCTGGCGCCGTCGCCCAGCACCACGTCGATCTGGGTGCGCAACACCTTGTAGAGCTGGTCCTCGTTCTGCACGTCGAACTCGGCCAGGGCCTCGATGCCGTCGAGGTCGGTGACGACGCCGACCGTGGCGCGGTCATAGGCCAGGCCGTCGCGCAGGATGGACGCGGCGTCGTTCTCGACGACGGCGGCATTGACCACGCGGTTCATCAGCAGCCGGTGGGCGGCGTCCCAGCGGGCGCTGTCGCGCTGCTCAACGCGGCGTGTGCCCAGGAACAGGCCGTCACGGCAGGCCAGGCCCACGTGACGACCGTTCAGGTGCAGCAGCCAGGCGACCAGGCGCGAGATCTGGCGCCCGCCGGTCGAGCCGGCCACGCCGACGATGGGAATGCGCCCGGTCTCGTCCTCGGCGAACAGGTGGTCGATGATGGCCTGGCCGACGGGTTGCGGCGCGCCGCCGGCCGGCTTCAGGTGCATCAGCAGGCCCGGGCCGGCATTGACCTCGACGATGGCGCCGCCGGTCTCGGCCAGCGGCTTGGCGATGTCTTCGGTGACGAGGTCCACGCCGGCGATGTCCAGCCCCACGGTGCGCGCGGCCAGCGAGACGGCATGCGCCACCTCGGGATGCACTTCAGACGTGCAGTCGATGGAGACGTTGCCGTTGCGCTGGATCAGCACATGCTTGCCGGCGGGCGGGATGCTGTCGGCAGACACGCCCTGGCGCTGCAACTCCAGCAGCACGACCGGGTCTTCACCCAGCACGATCTTGTTGAGCGGGAAGTCCTCGGTCAGGCCGCGGCGCGGGTCGATGTTGATCTGCAGGTCGATCAGCTCGGCCACGGTGTGCGTGCCGTCGCCGTGCACCCAGGCGGCCTCGCCGCGCGCGGCCGCCACGACCTGGCCGCCTACGACCAGCACGCGGTGCTCGTTGCCGCGGATGTAGCGCTCCACCAGCACGGACGAGCCTTCGGCATCGGCCAGCTTGAAGGCGGCATGGCAGTCGGCCTCGTTGTCGATGTCCAGCGTGACGCCGCGGCCGTGGTTGCCGTCGGTGGGCTTCACGACCACCGGCAGGCCGAGGTCCTGCGCCACCTCCCAGGCCTGGGCGGCACTCTTGACCTCCTGGCCGCTGGGCACCGGCACGCCGACGGCCTTGAGCAGCGTCTTGGTCAGGTCCTTGTCGCCGGCAATGCCTTCGGCGATGGCGCTGGTCATGTCGGTCTCGGCCGTCCAGATGCGGCGCTGGCGCGCGCCGTGACCCAGTTGCACGAGGTTGCCGTCGTTCAGGCGGATGTGCGGGATGCGGCGGTCCGTCGCGGCGGCCACGATGGCGGCGGTGGACGGGCCCAGGTAGCAGTCATCCAGCTTGTCGCGCACACGGGCCACGGCGGCGGGCACGTCGAATGGGCGGTCGTTGATCATGGCCATGATCAGCGCATGGCCCTCGGCCAGCGCGGCGCGGGCGACCTGCTCGTCGCGGGCGCGGAACACCATGCGGTAGACGCCGCGCTTGGACGTGGAGCGCGTCTGGCCGAAGCCGGTGGGCATGCCCGCCAGGTTCAGCAGCTCGATGACGATGTGCTCCAGCACATGGCCGCACCAGGTGCCTTCACGCAGGCGCTCCAGGAAGCCGCCGCGTTCGCCGACGCCGCAGTGGTGCTCGATCAGGTTGGGCAGGGCGGCGGTCAGGCGGTCGTTGAAGCCGGGCAGCAGGTGGCTGGGGTAGTCCTCCAGCTCGCCCAGGTCCAGCCAGACTTCCAGCACCGGGCGGTAGGTCCACATGTTGGGACCGCGCAGGTAGTTGACGCGCAGCAGGCGGATGTCTTCTTTGTCGTTGCTCATGGGGTAAGGGGTAGGCGCGGCTAGCGCTTGGAATTGTGCGCTGAACTCATCGGGGAGAATCGCCTCGGCCTCCAAGCGCGAAGAACAACATGTCAGATCAACTTCCCGTCCCATCGCCTCATCCTCAAACCGCCGCCCTCCATGGGCGGCTCCTGGCTGGGGAGAACGTGGTGGCTACCGTGGAGGTTGACCTGGACGCTCAGGGGCGGTTCGCCCAGGGGCTGATCGCGTTGACGGATGCACGACTCCTCGCCTATGAGCCTGCCGTCGGCACGTGGAGCGATTACGTCTTGTCACCAGATCAGTCGCTCAAGCTCAGCGACCATGGCGGCCTGGCCTTCCTGGAACTGTTCGACCGCGAACGGCGCCTGGCGCGCTGGCGTTTCACGCTGGCCAGCAACCCGGCGGCCGTGCGGCTGGTGGAGGCCTTCTTGCGGGAGCAGCAGCGCCTGGCCGGCGTGGCGGTGCGCGCTGCCGAGGACGAGGAGGCGGGTGACGACTTCGACTTCGGCGAGGCCAGCGCGCCGCCCAGCACCTGGGTGCTGCTGCGGCTGTGGCGCTTCGCCCGGCCCTACCAGGGGCAGTTGCTGCTGGGCTTCGCGCTGATGCTGGGGGCCACGGGCGCCACGCTCGTGTCGCCCTACCTGACCATGCCGTTGATGGACAGGGTGCTCATCCCGTTCCAGAACGGTCAGGCCATCGATCCGGGGCTGGTCACGTTGCTGCTCAGTGGCCTGCTGGGGGCGGCGCTGGTGTCCTGGGCCATGGGCTGGGCCAAGACCTATCTGCTGTCGCTGGTGTCCGAGCGCATCGCGGCCGACCTGCGCACCAGCACCTTCGAGCACCTGCTGGGGCTGTCGCTGGAGTACTTCGGCAACAAGCGCACGGGCGACCTGATGTCGCGGATCGGCTCCGAGACCGACCGCATCAGTGTGTTCCTGTCGCTGCACGCGCTGGACTTCATCACCGACGTGCTGATGCTGGCCATGACGTCCATCATCCTGTTCAGCATTCACCCGGGTCTGGCGCTGGCCACGTTGGTGCCGCTGCCCTTCATCGCCTGGCTGATCCACCTCGTGCGCGACCGGCTGCGCACGGGCTTCGAGAAGATCGACCGCGTCTGGGGCGAGATCACCAACGTGCTGGCCGACACCATTCCCGGCATCCGTGTCGTCAAGGCGTTCGCACAGGAATCGCGCGAGGCGCGCCGCTTCAAGGACGCCAACGCCAACAACCTGCAGGTCAACGACCGGCTGAACAAGACCTGGAGCCTGTTCACGCCCACCGTCGCGCTGCTGACCGAGATGGGACTGCTGGTGGTGTGGGGCGTGGGCATCTGGCTGATCTCCCACCAGAACATCACCGTCGG
The DNA here is from genome assembly GCF_043555975.1 of Pelomonas nitida. NCBI lineage: Bacteria > Pseudomonadati > Pseudomonadota > Betaproteobacteria > Burkholderiales > Sphaerotilaceae > Roseateles > Pelomonas nitida. Next base: position 193,346 of record NZ_JBIGIA010000011.1, read on the forward strand.
CACGCTGACGGCCTTCCTGGCCTACATCGGCCGCTTCTACGGCCGGCTCGATTCCATGAGCCGCATCGTCTCGGTCACGCAGAAGGCCGCGGCCGGCGCCAAGCGCATCTTCGACATCCTGGACCACGTCTCCAACGTGCCCGACCCGGTCAACCCGCAGCCGTTCGAGAACGTCACGGGCGCCATCTCCATGCAGGGCGTCAACTTCCGCTACGGCTCGCGATCCATCATCCGCAGCCTGAACCTGGACATCCGGCCCGGCGAGATGGTGGGCCTGGTGGGCCACAGCGGCTCGGGCAAGAGCACGCTGGTCAACCTGATCTGCCGCTTCTACGACGTGACCGAGGGCGCCATCAAGGTCGACGGCGTGGACCTGCGCCGCGTGAAGGTGGCCGACTACCGCCGCCACATCGGCCTGGTGCTGCAGGAGCCCTTCCTGTTCTTCGGCACCATCGCCGAGAACATCGCCTACGGCAAGCCCGATGCGACGCGCGACGAGATCGTCGCCGCCGCGCGCGCCGCCCACGCGCACGAGTTCATCCTGCGCCTGCCGCACGGCTACGACAGCCTCGTCGGCGAGCGCGGCCAGGGCCTGTCCGGCGGCGAGCGCCAGCGCATCTCCATCGCGCGTGCGCTGCTGATCGACCCGGCCATCCTGATCCTGGACGAAGCGACGAGCGCCGTCGACACCGAGACCGAGAAGGAAATCCAGCGCGCGCTGGACAACCTCGTCAAGGGCCGCACGACCATCGCCATCGCCCACCGCCTGTCCACGCTGCGCAAGGCCGACCGCCTCGTCGTGATGGACCGCGGCGAGATCGTCGAGCTCGGCCCGCATGACGAGCTGATCGCCAAGCAGGGCCACTACTGGCGTCTGTGGGAAGCCCAGGCCCGCCGCGTGGATGCCGAAGCCGACGAAGATGGCGGCCTGATGGTCGTCGCCCCCAACCCCAACGCGCACACCGTCAATGCCTGATATCGCCTCTCATGACCGTGACGGCGAGTTGCTCGCCGCCTGTGCCGAACATGGCTTCGACCCCGCGCTGGAGCTGCAGGTCGGCGGGCGCTACACCCCGCTGGTGCGCGACGGCCGAACGCTGTATGTGAGCGGGCAGATCCCGCGCATCGGCGACCACATCGCCGTGACCGGCGTCGTCGGCGTCGACGTCAGCCTGGAGCGCGCGCGCCGCGCCGCCGCGATCTGCATGCTGCGCGCGTTGGTGCTGCTGCGCCAGGAGCTCGGCAGCCTCGTGCGGCTGCGGCAGGCGCTGCGCGTGACCGTCTTCATCCACTGCGACGCCGGCTTCACGCAGCTCAGCGAGGTGGCCGATGGCGCCTCTGACCTGCTGTGGCGCGTGCTGGGCTCCAACGGCGGCGAGCACACGCGCACCTCCGTCGGCGTGCTGCAACTGCCCAAGAACGCCGCCGTCGAGCTCGACCTGATCGCCCTGTCCATCGACGACGCCAAGGCCTGACCATGCCTGACCTGCCATTTCGCGACCTCGCGCTCGACGCCTTCGGCCGCCTGGTGCTGACCGACCTGGACGGCGCCACCCATGTCGGCGTGACGCCGGTGCGCGCCCATCCCATCTCCGCGCCGGACGAAGGCGTGTCCCTGGTCGGCGTGCACGGCCATGAGCTCGCCTGGGTGGCGCGCCTGTCGACGCTGCCCGACGGCCCGCGCCGCCTGCTGGAGGGCGAACTCGCCGCGCGCGAGTTCCACCCCACACTGAAGCGGCTGATCGCCGTGAACACCTTCGCCACGCCCAGCACCTGGCGCATCGACACCGACCGCGGCGAGATCGACTTCGTGCTCAAGAGCGAGGAAGACATCCGCCGCCTGGAAGAAGGCCGGCTGCTCATCGCGTCCACGCATGGCGTGCAGTTGCAGGTGCCGGACCGCTGGGCGCTGGACAAGCACTCCAAGAAGCTGCTGGAACGCTTCCTCTGACAGTGCGGCGGGGCTGGGCGACTGTCGCCGCTGCATGACGGCACGGTGACGGCGAGGCCGCCCGTGGCCCCTCCTTGCGTTGGATCAAACCTGGCTGCCGCGCCGCGTCGGGCGCCGTTCCGCGTCACGTGAATTTCATGCGTGCCCGCGAGGCTCGCAGTCGCGATCCGCAACTGCAAGGAGCCTTCTCGATGTCCACGTTCTGGGACCACGTCCGCACGCTGCGCTGGGACGACCACCGCTACTACCACCAGTGCCGCATCAACCAGACGCTGCACCTGGTCAGCGCCCTCAGCTTCCTGGTGGCCTACGGCCTGCTGTTCGTCGACCCGGCGGCCGCCGCCTGGCTGGGCTGGTGCGTCGGCATGGTCACACGCCAGAGCGGCCACATCTTTTTCGAGCCGCGCGGCTACGACCACGTCAATCAGGCGACGGACGCCCACAAGGAGGCCATCAAGGCCGGCTACAACATGCGCCGCAAGGCGGTGCTGATCGGCGTCTGGCTGGCGTTGCCGCTGCTGCTGGCGCTCTCGCCTTCGTTGTTCGGGCTGATCGAGCCCGGCCAGGGCTTCAGCGGCTGGGCGCACGACGTGGGCCTGGCCTGGCTGATGCTGGCGGTCTCGGGCCTCCTGTTGCGGGGGCTGCAGCTGGCCGTCGGGCGCGGTCCGTCGTGGGGGCTGGCCTGGGTGACCAAGGTGCTGACCGATCCGCTGCACAACGTCGACATCTACTGGCGCTCGCCGCTGGCGCTGCTGCGGGGCCAGCGTTATGACCCGCTGGAGCAGCCGCCGCACTGAGCGCGCGCACGCCTGCGAGCTCACTTCCGAAGCACGGAAGTGAGCCTCACGGATTTCCTGCTGGGTGTTGGGGCCCGCGCCCTCAAGTGAAGGACTCCTGTCATTGCTGGAGTCCGCCATGCAAGTCCTGTTCAAGTTCCGTGCGCCGCATGCGTCCGATCACCGCGAGTTGGCCCAGGCCCGACTGCGCACCGCCCTCTCGCGGCTGGCCAGCCGGGTGCCCCGGGCCACGGTGCAGCTGGCCGATCTGAACGGCCCGCGCGGCGGCGTCGACAAGCTCTGCCAGCTGGAACTGCACACCGTGGGCGCCGGCACTGTGATCGTGCGGTCGGTGGCCAGCGAGTGGCGCGCGGCCTTCGACAACGCCCTGGCCCGCGCGCTGCGCCTGCTGGCGCGGCTGCTGCACCGCCAACCCCGCCGGGCGCTGCCGCTGCGCCGCCAACTGCCCGACGGGCTTTGATGGCCTGCCGCCCCCAACATCGCTTCGCTTCCCAGGAGTCTGCCCATGAAATGCCCCCATTGCCCTGACACCGCCCTCGTGATGAGCGAGCGCCAGGGTGTCGAGATCGATTACTGCCCCCAATGCCGTGGTGTGTGGCTGGACCGTGGCGAGCTCGACAAGCTCATCGAGCGCGCCGCCGCAGCCGCCCCCAGCCCGGCCGCCGCCCCTGTGCGGCGGCCTGATTTCGTCGACTCCGACTACGGTCGCCATGGCAGTCATGGCAGTCATGGCAGCCATGGCCACCACGGCGGCACGCGGCGCAAGTCCTGGCTCAGCGACTTCTTCGATTGATGATGGGGCCCGGTGCACGGGCCCGCCGTTGATCGCAGCCGCAGGGCCGCCCCGACACAATGGGGCTCTTCGCCGTCACCCCTGTTGGCCATGCCCGTCCTGCCCGCCAAGCTGCCGAACACCGGCACCACCATCTTCACCGTCATGTCGGCGCTCGCCGCCGACCACGGGGCGGTCAACCTGGGCCAGGGCTTTCCTGACTTCGGTGCCGACCCGGCGCTGCTGCAGCGGGTCACCGACGCAATGGCCGCCGGCCACAATCAGTACCCGCCGATGGCCGGTGTGCCGGCCTTGCGCGAGGCCATCGCGGCCAAGCTCAACGGCGTCTACGGCGCGGCCTACGACGCCGGCACCGACATCACCGTCACCGCTGGCGGCACGCAAGGCCTCATCACCGCGTTGCAGGCCTGCGTGGGCGCGGGCGACGAGGTCATCATCCTCGAGCCCGCCTACGACAGCTACGACCCGGCCATCCGCCTGGCCGGCGCCGTGCCGGTGGGCGTGCCGATGACGCTGGACTACCGCATCGACTGGGCGGCCGTGCGCGCCGCCATCACGCCCCGCACCAGGGCGCTGGTGCTGAACACGCCGCACAACCCCAGCGGCCGTGTCGCCACTCGCGACGATCTGCTGACGCTGGAACGCCTCGCCGAGGAACACGACCTGTTCATCGTCAGCGACGAGGTCTATGAGCACATGGTGTTCGACGGCCAGCCGCACGAGAGCGTTGCCCGCTACCCGCGCTTGCGTGCGCGCAGCTTTCTCGTCAGCAGCTTCGGCAAGACCTTCCACGTGACGGGCTGGAAGGTCGGCTTCGTGGCCGCGCCGCCCGCGCTCACGGCGGCGTTTCGCCGGTTGCATCAGTACACGGTGTTCACGGTGCACACGCCGACCCAGCATGCGCTCGCCGCCTACCTGGCCGACCCCGCGCCGTGGCAGGGCCTGAGCCGCTTCTACCAGGCCAAGCGCGACGCCTTCCGCGCGGCGCTGGCCGGCACGCTGCTGAAGCTGCTGCCCTGCGAGGGCACCTATTTCCAGACGGTGGACTACAGCGCCGTGTCGGCGTTGAACGAACTGGACTTCGCCCGCTGGCTGACCGCCGACGTGGGCGTGGCGGCCATACCGCTGTCGGTCTTCTACCAGCAGCCGCAGGAGCGGCGCCATGTTCGGTTTTGCTTCGCCAAACGTGATGAGACGCTGGCGCTGGCGGCCAGTCGTTTGCAGGCCGGGCTGGGCTAGAGTTTTCGCGGCCCCGGCTTCACGCGGGGCGGGAGACGCCATGAAGGACGTCCGGGACAAGCTGAATGCCTTCCTGCAGCAGTCGCGCGAGGTGCACGCCCAGGGCGGCCCCACGCCGTGGCGGCAGTTGCGCGACATCGCCCGGTTGACCCGTAGCGAGGCCCGCCTGGGCCCGGGCGACTACTACACCTACCGCCTGTTCGAGCCCGGGCTCACGCCGGCGGCCGTGGCCGAGTTTGTCGGCTGGCGCATGGAGTCGCGGCTGGACCGGCTCAACGAGCGCTCGTGGGCCTGCCTGGGCCTGGACAAGGTGCTCACCGCCGAACTGCTTGCTGCGCAGGGCCTGCGCTGCACCGAGACACGCGCCGTCTACCTGCCGGGCCGCACACGCTTGCTGCAGTCGGCCCGGCCCCTGGTGGACCTGGCGGAACTGCAGGCCTGGCTGCGCGAGCCTGCCCACTACCCGTTCTTCGGCAAGCCTTCGGCGAGCGGCTTCGGGCGCGGCGCCTGCTTCGCCGAGCGCTACGACCCGGCCGCCGATGCCGTGTGCCTGCGCAGCGGCGAGCGCGTGGCGGTGGCCGACTTCGTCGCGCCCCGGTTCGACCTGGAGCAGTTGGGCTACCTGCTGCAGACGCCGGTGGCGCCAGACCCGCGGCTCGTGCCGCAGATCGGCAGCCTCGTCACCAGCCTGCGGGTGATGGTGCTGCTGGACGAGGTCGAAGGGCCGCTCATCCACCGGGCGTTCTGGAAGCTGCCCACCGGCACGAACATGAACGACAACTTCAACGACGGCCGCACCGGCAACCTCGCCGCCGGCATCGAGCTGGGCGACGGGCGTGTCACGCGGGTCGTCACCGGCAGCGGCTTGAGCCGTCGCGAAGTGCAGCGCCATCCCGACACCGGCGCTGACCTGCTCGCCCTGCGGGTGCCGGACTGGGCGGCCGTGCGCGCCTTCGTCGAGCGCGCCGCGCAGGTGTTCCCGAAGCTGCGTTTTCAGCAGTGGGACATCGCGCTGGCTGACGGTGGGCCGCTGGCGCTGGAGCTCAATCTGTTTGGCACCGGCGGCGGCGAGCTGAGCCAGATCATCGAGCGGCGCGGGCTGCTGGACGCCACGATGCGGCGCTTCCTGGCGCGGCACACCGCGTAGCGCCGACTCTCGGCGCCGGTTGCCGAGCATTCGGCATGCCGCAACCGAGCTTTCGGCGCCGCTGCGGAATAGCGTTCGGGCGAGACAGCGGCCGGGCCGTGCAAGAAAATCGCGGTCTTTCCGACCCGCACGCCGCAGGCCCCGCCATGCCCACCTACCGCTCCAAGACCTCCACCGCCGGCCGCAACATGGCCGGCGCCCGCTCGCTGTGGCGCGCCACCGGCATGAAGGACGATGATTTCTCCAAGCCCATCATCGCCATCGCCAACAGCTTCACGCAGTTCGTGCCCGGCCATGTGCACCTGAAGGACCTGGGCCAGCTGGTGGCCCGCGAGATCGAGGCCGTGGGTGGCGTGGCCAAGGAGTTCAACACCATCGCCGTGGACGACGGCATCGCGATGGGCCACGACGGCATGCTGTATTCGCTGCCCAGCCGCGATATCATTGCCGACTCGGTCGAGTACATGGTCAACGCCCACTGCGCCGACGCGCTGGTGTGCATCTCCAACTGCGACAAGATCACCCCCGGCATGCTGATGGCCGCGATGCGGCTCAACATCCCCGTGGTGTTCGTCTCCGGCGGCCCGATGGAAGCCGGCAAGGTGCGCCTGGCGGTGCCCGGCACGGCCAAGATCGAGATCAAGAAGCTGGACCTGATCGACGCGATGGTCATGGCCGCCGACAGCAAGGTCAGCGACGCCGATCTGGCCGAGGTCGAGCGCTCGGCCTGCCCCACCTGCGGCAGCTGCTCGGGCATGTTCACCGCCAACTCGATGAACTGCCTGACAGAGGCGCTGGGCCTCTCGCTGCCGGGCAACGGCACGGTGGTGGCCACGCATGCCGACCGCGAGGCGCTGTTCAAGCAGGCCGGCCGCACGGCGGTCGAGCTGTGCAAGCGCTACTACGAGCAGGACGACGGCAGCGTGCTGCCGCGCGCGGTGGGCTTCAAGGCCTTCGAGAACGCCATCGCGCTGGACATCGCCATGGGCGGCTCCACCAACACCATCCTGCACCTGCTGGCGATTGCCCAGGAGGCCGAGATCGACTTCACGATGGCCGACATCGACCGCATGTCGCGCCACGTGCCGCAGCTGTGCAAGGTGGCGCCCAACACCAACAAGTACCACATCGAAGACGTGCACCGCGCCGGCGGCATCATGGCCATCCTGGGCGAGCTGGACCGTGCCGGCAAGCTGCACACCGACGTGCCCACCGTGCACGCCAAGACCCTGAAGGACGCGCTGGACCAGTGGGACATCGCCCGCAACCCGAGCGAGGCGGTCAAGACCTTCTATAGGGCCGGCCCCGCCGGCATCCCCACGCAGGTGGCCTTCAGCCAGAACACGCGCTGGCCGAGCCTGGACACCGACCGCGCCGAGGGCTGCATCCGCTCGTTCGAACACGCCTTCAGCAAGGAAGGCGGCCTGGCCGTGCTGCGCGGCAACATCGCGCTGGACGGTTGCGTCGTGAAGACGGCCGGCGTGGACGACAGCCTGCTGGTGTTCGAAGGCCCGGCCCACGTGGTGGAGAGCCAGGACGAGGCCGTCGCCAACATCCTGGACGACAAGGTGAAGGCCGGCGACGTGGTGGTGGTGCGCTACGAAGGCCCCAAGGGCGGCCCCGGCATGCAGGAAATGCTCTACCCGACGAGCTATATCAAGAGCAAGGGCCTGGGCAAGGCCTGCGCGCTGCTGACCGACGGCCGCTTCTCCGGCGGCACCTCGGGCCTGTCCATCGGCCACTGCTCGCCGGAAGCGGCGGCGGGCGGCGCGATCGGCCTGGTGCGCGACGGCGATCGCATCCGCATCGACATCCCCAACCGCCGCATCGACGTGCTCGTCAGCGACGAGGATCTGGCCAAGCGCCGCGCCGAGCAAGATGCGAAGGGCTGGAAGCCGGCCGAAGCGCGTCCGCGCAAGGTGAGTGCCGCGCTGAAGGCCTATGCGCTGCTGGCGACCTCGGCGGACAAGGGCGCCGTCCGGGATGTGAGTCAACTGGGCGGTTGACCCTCCCGGCCGCGCGCGAGGCGGGGGCAGACGTGGGGGGTGAGGTGGCCGCCGATTGCAGTAGGCTCGCCCCTCGACACGCTTCAGCCCCCCCGCCGTCATGCCCACCTTGCCGCTACACCGTCTTCCGCCCCAAGCCGAGACCGGGCCAGGCCTGTTGCGCAGAGACATGCTGGCCGGGCTGGCCGGCCTGGCGTGCGGCGGCACAGCCGTGGCGGCCGAGCCGCTGCAGGCGCTCATCCCGCGGGTCAAGCGCTCGGTTGTGGCCGTGGGCAGCTATGGCCTGATGGACACGCCGCGCTTTGGCTTTCGCGCAGCCGGCTTTGCCGTGGGCGACGGCCTGCATGTGCTGACCAACGCCCATGTGGTGCCCGAGGAGACGCCCGAGCGTATCGACCGCAGCATCGCCGTGCAGGTGTGGCTGGGCGATGGGCAATGGCAGACGCGCAGCGCCAAGTTGCTGGGCCGTGACCTGCGCAATGACCTGGCCGTGCTGGCCATCGACGGGCCGGCCTTGCCGGCGCTGAAGCTGGCCGAGCGCGACGCGGAGGAGGGCGCGTCGATTGCGCTGATGGGTTTTCCGATCGGCAATGCGCTGGGCCAGGTGCACACCACGCACCGCGGCATCGTGTCCGCCTGGACGCTCATTGCCCAGCCGGCCGAAGGCCCGGCGGGCCTGGACCCGCGCGCCGTTCGCCAGCTGCGCAGCGGCGCCTTCAAGGTGATGCAGCTCGATGCCGTCGCCTACCCCGGCAACAGCGGCGGGCCGGTGCTGGATGTCGAGACGGGTGAGGTGGTGGGCGTGCTGCAGGGCGGCGCCGTCAAGAGCACCAAGGAAGCCGCGCTCAGCGCGCCGACCGGCATCACCTACGCCGTGCCGGCCAGCACGGCCGCGCGGTTGTTGGCCGAATCGACGCGCTGAGCCGATCTGTCAGGCAGTTCTCGCGGCGGCACGTTTGTTACCGTCACGGTGGACGGCGGCGTCCGAATAATCGGGCTTCGTTTCCATGACCGGAGCCCCTCAATGAAAACTGCAGCCATCGTGTTCGCGGCGCTGGCCGCGACGGCCGCGCTGTCGGCCGCGCCCGCGCGTGCCGCCGACGTCGGCGTATCGATCAGCATCGGCCAGCCTGGCTTTTATGGCCAGATCGACATCGGCAGCATGCGGCCACAGGTGATCTACCCGCAGCCGGTCATCATCCAGCGCGTCACCGCGCCACCGCCGCCGCTGTATCTGCGCGTGCCTCCGGGGCATGAAAAGAACTGGGCCAAGCACTGCAGCAAGTACGACGCCTGCGGCCGGCCGGTCTATTTCGTGAAGGGCGATTGGTACGAGCGCGAGTACGTGCCGCGCTACCGCGACCAGTACGACCGCGAACGCGGCGGCTGGCGCGATGACGACGGCCCAGGGCGCGGGCGTGGCCGCGGCCATGACAAGGATGACGACAAGGGTCGAGGCCGGGGCCACGGCAACGGCCACGGCAGGGACTGACGCCACCTCGGCTGTCGGGCTGCGCAGGGCTTCGACGCCGCGGGCCAGCCGATGCAGGGCGTGCGGCGAACGGTTCAGGCCTGCGCGCGGTCCAGGCCCAGCATCGCCTGCAACAGCACATTGCACCCGGCCTCGATGTGCTCGGGCTTGGCGTCCTCGATCTCGTTGTGGCTGATGCCGTCCTTGCAGGGAATGAAGATCATGCCGGCCGGGGCCAGGCGGGCCATGTAGACGGCGTCATGGCCGGCGCCTGAGACAGCTGGCATGTTGCTGTAGCCCAGCTCGTTCGCCGCCTTCTGCACGGCGGCGATGCAGTCGGCGTGGAAGGGCTGGGCGGGGTAGGCGCTGACCGGGGTGATTTCGATCGGCAGGCCGCTCTCCGCGCTCAATTTCGCAGCGACTGATCGGATGTCGGCGTCCATCGCCTCGCACAGCGCGTCCGTCGCGTTGCGCAGGTCGATGCTGAACTTCACGCGGCCAGGGATGACGTTGCGGCTGTTGGGGTGCACCTGCACCATGCCCACCGTGCCACGGCCATGCGGCGGGTGGCGGTGGGCGCAGGCCACCACTTCCTGCATCAGCTTGGTGGCCACCTGCAGCGCATCCTTGCGCAGCGCCATCGGCGTGGGGCCGGCGTGGGCTTCCATGCCGGTGACGACGCAGTCGTACCAGCGAATGCCCAGCACGCCCGTGACCACGCCGATGGTCTTGTCGTGGTCTTCCAGCACCGGGCCCTGCTCGATGTGGGTCTCGAAGTAGGCGCCGATGGGGTGGTCGCCAGGCTCCTGATCGCCGATGTAGCCGATGCGCTCCAGTTCGCCCTTGACGGTCTTGCCTTCGGTGTCGGTGGCCGCGTAGGCGTGCTCCAGCGTGAAGGCCTTGGCGAACACGCCCGAGCCCATCATGACGGGCACGAAGCGCGAGCCTTCCTCGTTGGTCCAGAACGCGACTTCGATGGGAGCTTCCGTTTCGATGCCGTGGTCATTCAGCGTGCGCACGACCTCGATGCCGGCCAGCACGCCGTAGTTGCCGTCGAACTTGCCGCCGGTGGGCTGGGTGTCGATGTGGCTGCCGGTCATGATGGGCGGCAGCGTGTTGTTGCGGCCGGCGCGGCGCATGAAGACATTGCCGATCTTGTCGACCGTGATGGTCATGCCGGCCTCGCGCGCCCAGCGCGTGACGAGGTCGCGGCCCTGCTTGTCGAGGTCGGTCAGCGTGAGGCGGCAGACGCCGCCCTTGTCGGTGGCGCCGATCTGGGCCAGTTCCATCAGCGAGGCCCATAGGCGCGAACCGTTGACGCGGAGTTTGGTGATGTCGGGGGTCTTGGCGGGCATGTCCATGAGGTTCTCCTTCAACGGGCCACAGCCGTGGGCATCAGCTCGGCGGTGCGCTTGGCGGCAGCGTCGAACTGCGGGCCGAATGGCGGGCGCTTCAGATAGCGGCCGGTGCCGGGTTCAGCGCGCAGCTCGCCGCGGGCGAACACGACACGGCCTTGCGAGATCGTGTGGCTGGGAATGCCGCGCACGGTGCGGCCCTCGAAGATGTTGAAGTCGTTCTTGGAGAACTGCGTCTTGGCGCTCAGTGTCTTGATACCGGCCGGGTCCCACAGCACGAGGTCGGCGTCCGCGCCCTCTTTGATGACGCCCTTGCGCGGGTACATGTTGAACAGCTTGGCCGCGTTGGCCGACGTGATGGCGACGAACTCTGATGGCGTCAGTCGCCCGGAGTTGACGCCGGCATCCCACAGCACGGCCATGCGCTCCTCGACGCCGCCGCAGCCGTTGGGGATCTTGGCGAAGTTGTCGCGGCCCATGGCCTTTTGCTCGGCGCAGAAGGTGCAGTGGTCGGTCGCCGTCGTGTGCAGCTGGCCGCTCTGCAGGCCGCGCCACAGGAACTCCTGGTGGATCTTGGGGCGGAAGGGCGGGCTCATCACATAGGCCGCAGCCTTGTTGAAGTCGGGGTCGCGGTAGACGCTGTCGTCGATGAGCAGGTGGCCCGCCAGCACTTCGCCGTAGACGCGCTGGCCACGGGCACGGGCTCGGGCGATGGCCTCGGCGCTTTCGATGCAGCTCACATGCACGATGTAGATGGGCACGCCCAGCACGTCGGCAATGGCGATGGCGCGGTTGGCGGCTTCGCCTTCCACCATCGGCGGGCGGCTCATCGGGTGGCCTTCGGGGCCGGTGATGCCCATCTTGGCGACCTCGGCCTGCAGCAGGTAAACCAGCTCGCCGTTCTCGGCGTGCACGGTCGGCATGGCGCCCAGTTCGAGCGCACGCTTGAAGCTGTTCACCAGCGTCTCGTCGTCGCACATGATGGCGTTTTTGTAGGCCATGAAGTGCTTGAAGCTGTTCACGCCTTCGTCGCGCACCAGCGTGCCCATGTCGTCGCTGACCGTCTGGTCCCACCAGGTCACGGCGACGTGGAAGGCGTAGTCGGCCGCGCTTTTCTCGGCCCAGCCGCGCCAGGTGCGGTAGGCGTCCATCAGCGGCTGCTGCGGGTTGGGGATGACGAAGTCGATGATGGACGTCGTGCCGCCGGCCAGCGCGGCGGCGGTGCCGGTGAAGAAGTCGTCCTGTGTGACCGTGCCCATGAAGGGCAGCTGCATGTGCGTGTGCGGGTCGATGCCGCCGGGAATCAGGTACTGGCCGGTGCCGTCCAGCGTCGTCGTGCCGGCGGGGGCTTCACGCACGGCGCGCTCGCCCATCGCGGCGATGCGGCCGTCCACGCACAGCACATCGGTGCGGGATTCGGCATCGGCGTTGACGACGATGGCGCCGCGGATCAAGAGCGAACTCATGCATGCACTCCCAAGGCCGCGCGCTGGCGCGGCATGCTGAAGAAATAGACCGTGCCGGACACGGCCAGGCTGAAGAACCAGCCGAAGTCGAAGAGGGTGACCAGCGCGGGTGCGACGGACGACTTGTCCAGCACGCCCGACACCACCAGGTAGCCCGGCATGCAGGGCAGCACGCCCAGCAGCAGCGCGACGAGGGCGCGCGGGTTCCAGCCGTTGCTGTACTCGTACTCGCCGCCACGGCGGTAGAGGTCGGCGCTGTTCAGCTCGGTGCGGCGGATCAGGTAGTAGTCGGTCAGCAGGATGCCGGCGATGGCACCCAGCAAGGTGCCATAACCGCCCAGCCACGTGAACAGGTAGCCGCCGGACGTGGCCAGCAGCTTCCACGGCATGAACAGCAGGCCCAGTGCGGCGGCGATGAGGCCGCCCATGCGGAAGCTGATCTTGCTGGGCGCCAGCTGCGAGAAGTCGTAGCTGGGTGAGACGAGGTTGGCGGCCACATTGGTGGTCAGGTTGGCCAGCAGGATGACCAGCAGGCCCAGGCCGGCGGCCACCGGGCCCATCTTGGCCAGCAGCGCGTCGGGGAAGAGCTCGGCCTTGCCGTACAGGATGGCGCTGGCCGAGGAGCCGATGACGCCCACCATGGAGAACAGCGCCATCGGCAGCGGCAGGCCGATGGCCTGGCCCAGCGTCTGGTCACGCTGCGTGTTGGCGAAGCGGGTGAAGTCGGGGATGTTCAGCGCCAGCGTGGCCCAGAAGCCCACCAGTCCCGTCAGCGCGGCCCAGACCTTCGGGCCACCGGGCACCTCCTTGGCGGGCAGGCCGAACAGCTGGGCTGTGGGCACCATCGTCATCAGCGCGACGACCAGCGCGATGGAGGCGCCGATCATCAGCGGCGCGGCGATGACCTCCAGCAAGCGGATGGACTCGGTGCCGCGCCAGATGAACACCAGGTGCAGCGCCCAGAACGCGAGGAAGCAGGCCAGCTGCGAGGTGCTGATGGTTTCGCCCGCGGCCGGCGCGGCCAGGCCGAAGCCCAGCACGTTCAGGAAGCTGTGCAGCGCCAGCGCGCCGAAGTAGCAGTTGATGGAGAACCACCCGCAGGCCACCAGCCCGCGCAGCACGGCCGGGAAGCTCGCGCCCTTCACGCCGAACGAGGCGCGCGCCAGCACCGGGAACGGGATGCCGTGCTTGGGGCCGACGCGGCCGATCAGCACCATGGGCACGAGCACGATGAGGTTGGCCAGCAGCACCAGGCCCACGGCCTGCTGCCAGCTGAAGCCCTGGTCCAGCATGGAGCTGGCCATGGTGTACGTCGGCACGCACACCACCATGCCGACCCACAGCGCGGCGTAGTCCTTCCAGCGCCACGTTCGCTGAGCGGATGTCGTGGGAACGAGATCGTGGTTGCTCAGCGAGGGATCAGTCATGGTGTTGTCGCGTCCTCAATGGTGCATGTTGCGTTAGCGGGGCGAGCGCCGGGCCGCGTCCAAGGCAGCCCGCCCTAGGCGATGTGCTCGGGGCTCACGTGTTCTGCGGGAAAGCAAATTGCGGGCCTTTGGGCGTGCTGTCGGGCCAGCGCTGCATGACGGCCTTGTGCTTCGTGTAGAAGCGCACCGCCTCGGGCCCGTAGGCGTGGTGGTCGCCGAACAGGCTGCGCTTCCAGCCGCCGAAGCTGTTGAAGGCCATGGGCACCGGCAGCGGCACGTTCACGCCCACCATGCCCACCTGGATGTGGTGCACGAACTCGCGGGCCACGTGGCCGTCGCGCGTGAAGATGGCCACGCCGTTGGCGTACTCGTTGGCCTCGATCAGTGCGATGGCCGCGGCCAGGTCGGGCACGCGCACCACGCACAGCACGGGGCCGAAGATCTCTTCGGTGTAGCAGCTCATGTCGGCGCTGACGCCGTCGAGGATGGTGCCGCCGACGAAGAAGCCGTCTTCATGGCCGGGCACGCGCAGCCCGCGGCCGTCGACGACGGCCTTGGCGCCAGCCTCGATGCCTTCGCCGATCAGCCGCTCCACGCGCTGCTGCGACGCACGCGTGATCAGCGGGCCCATCTCGGCGCCGGGCTGGTGGCCTTCGCCGATCTTGAGCGCCTTGACCTTGGGGGCCAGCGCGGCAACGAGCTTGTCGCCCACGTCGCCCACCGCCACGGCCACCGAGATGGCCATGCAGCGCTCGCCGGCCGAGCCGTAGGCCGCGCCCATCAGCGCGTCGACGGCGCCGTCGAGGTCGGCGTCGGGCATGACGACCATGTGGTTCTTCGCGCCACCCAGCGCCTGCACGCGTTTGCCGAAGGACGAGCCGACCTTGTAGATGTGCTCGGCCACCGGCGTGGAGCCGACGAAGCTGACCGCCGCAATGCCCGGGTGGGCCAGGATGGCGTCAACGATGTCCTTGTCGCCCTGGATGACGCTGAAGATGCCGTCGGGCAGGCCGGCTTCCTTCAGCCATTGCGCCATCAGCAGGCTTGAGCTCGGGTCGCGCTCGCTGGGCTTGAGGATGAAGGCGTTGCCGCAGCCGATGGCGATGGGGTACATCCACATCGGCACCATGGCGGGGAAGTTGAACGGTGTGATGCCGGCGACGACGCCCAGCGGCTGGCGCATGCTCCAGGCGTCCATGCCGCGCGCGATCTGCTCGGTGTACTCGCCCTTGAGCAGCTGCGGCATGCCGGTGGCGAACTCCACCACCTCGATGCCGCGCGCCACCTCGCCCAATGCGTCCGGCAGCGTCTTGCCGTGTTCGCGCACGATGGCTTCGGCGAGCTGCTCACGGCGCTCCTGCAGCAGCGTGAGGAACTTGAACAGCACGCGGGCGCGGGCCAGCGGGGGCGTCTGGCTCCAGCTCTTCACGGCCTGGGCGGCGCTGGCCACGGCGGCGTCGAGGTCGGCCACGCTGCCCAGCAGCAACTGGCCCTGCACGGCGCCGGTGGCGGGGTTGAAGATGTCCTGCTTGGTGCTGCCGCTGCCCTGGCTGACCGCGCCGTTGATCCAGTGCCCAACTTCATAGTGACTCATCGCAATTCCTTCAGCCGCAGCTGGTGCTCATCGGGTTGTTCGGATGCGTCGTCCAGTTGGCATAGCTGCCATCGATGACCCGGCCCGTGCGGGCATCCGTCTCACCAGGCTGGAGCGAGCGCATCGTGATGGTGCCAGGGACGGGGCAGATCGACACGCACAAGTTGCAGCCCACACACTCCGCTTCGTTGACGTGGAAGTGGCGCTTGCCATCTTTCGTTGCCCAGATGGCCTGGTGCGAGGTGTCCTCGCAGACGATGTGGCAGCGGCCGCACTGGATGCAGCTGTCCTGATGGATGACGGCCTTGTCGACGTGGTTGAGGTTGAGCTGGTTCCAGTTCTTGACGGTCGGCACGGCGCGGCCGCGGAAGTCGTCCAGCGAGGTGTAGCCCTTCTCGTCCATGAAGTTGGACAGGCCCGAGCACAGGTCCTGCACGATCTTGAAGCCGTAGACCATCGCGGCGGTGCACACCTGCACCGTGCCGCAGCCCATGGCGATGAACTCGGCCGCGTCGCGCCAGGTGGTGATGCCGCCGATGCCGCTCAGCGGCAGGCCGGCGGTGGCCGGGTCGCGCGCGATCTCGGCCACCATGTTCAGCGCGATGGGCTTCACGGCCTGGCCGCAGTAGCCGCCGTGCGAGCCCTGGCCGTCGGTGTGCGGGCTCATGATCATGCGGTCCAGGTCCACGCCCATGATGGAGTTGATCGTGTTGATCAGGCTCACGGCATCGGCGCCACCGGTCTTCGCCGCGCGGGCCGGGAAGCGCACGTCGGTGATGTTGGGCGTGAGCTTCACGATGACGGGCATCTTCGTGTGCTTCTTGCACCACTCGGTGACCTGCTGGATGTACTCCGGCACCTGGCCCACGGCCGAGCCCATGCCGCGCTCGCTCATGCCGTGCGGGCAGCCGAAGTTCAGCTCCACGCCGTCGGCGCCGGTGTCGGCCACGCGTTCGAGGATCGCCTTCCAGCTCGCCTCGTTCACCGGCACCATCAGCGAGACGATCATGGCCCGGTCGGGGAAGTCGCGCTTCACGCGCTTGATCTCGTCGAGGTTGGTCTGCAGCGGCCGGTCGGAGATCAGCTCGATGTTGTTGAAGCCGATGACGCGCCGGTCCTGGCTCCACAGCGTCGCGTAGCGCGGGCCGTTCACGTTGACGACCGGCGGGTCCTCGCCCAGCGTCTTCCACACCACGCCGCCCCAGCCGGCCTCGAAGGCGCGGCGCACGTTGACCTCCTTGTCGGTGGGTGGGGCCGAGGCCAGCCAGAAGGGGTTGGGGCTCTTGATGCCCAGGAAGTTGGTGCTCAGGTCAGCCATGGGTGGCCTCCTTGTCGAGATGGCGGGCCGTGGCGAGGCCCAGGGCGCGGTCGATGGCCTGTGCGGCGCGCTTGCCGTGCTCCACGGCCTCGACGGTCAGGTCCTGGCCGCCGGCGCGGCAGTCGCCGCCGGCCCACACGCGCGGCAGGCTGGTCTGGCCGTCGGCATCGGTCTGGATGCGGCCGCCGCGCAGCTGCAGGCTCTGGCCGAGGGGCTCGGCGTCGAAGGTCTGGCCGATGGCGCGCAGCACCAGGTCGGCCTGCAGCGAGAACTGCTCGCCGGTGTCCATCAGCCGGCCGTCTTTCATCGTGGTGGCTGCGAAGCGCATGCCCTTGAGCACGCCGCCTTCGGTCTCGACGGCCAGCGGGCGTGCCCAGCAGCGGATGGTCACGCCGTGCGTCTGCGCCCACTGCTGCTCATGGGTGGAGGCCGACAGGCTCTCGGCGCCGCGGCGGTACACCATGGTCACCTGTTCGGCGCCCAGCAGCCGCGCCTGCACGGCGGCGTCCACGGCCGTCATGCCGCCGCCGATGACGATCACGCGGCGACCCACCGGCACGTCGGCCGGCGCGTTCTGGCGCAGCTCGGCGATGAAGTCCACCGCATCCCGCAGCGAGGGCTGCAGGCCCGGCAGCTCGGGCTCGGCGATGCCCAGCGCGTTGACGCCCTGCAGGCCCAGGCCTAGGAAGACGGCGTCGTATTCGGCGAGCAGGCCGTCGAGCGTGATGTCGCGGCCGAGTCGACAGTTCAGCCGCGGCGTGATGCCGCCGATGCTGAGCAGCCAGTCGATCTCCTGCTGCGCGAAACCGCCGGCGACCTTGTAGGTTGCGAGGCCGTATTCGTTGAGCCCGCCCAACTTCGGTGCGGCGTCGAACAGCACAACGTCGTGTCCGCGCCACGCCAGGCCATGCGCTGCTGCCAGGCCGGCCGGCCCCGCACCCACGACCGCGACGCGGCGCCCCGTCGGCTGGCCGCGCTGGAACAGCGGCTTGCCGGGCTTAGCCAGGTGGCCCTCGACCGCATAGCGCTGCAGCAGGCCGATCTCCACCGGCTTGCTCTCGTTGGTGTTGCGCACGCAGACCTGCTCGCACAACACCTCGGTCGGGCAGACGCGGGCACACATGCCGCCCAGCGGGTTGGCCGTCAGGATGGCCTCGGCCGCGCCGCGCACGTTGTCCTGCGCGACGCGCTGGATGAAGGTGGGGATGTCGATGCCGGTCGGACAGGCCGTCTGGCAGGGGGCATCGAAGCAGTAGTAGCAGCGCTCGGCCTCGATGAGGGCTTGCGTGCGGTTCAGCGGCGGGTGCGCGTCGGCGAAATGGCGCGCGTAATCGTCGGGGGTGAGTCGACCGGACTTCAGATCGGTGGGGTCCACGGGGCTTCTCCGAGTGGAAAACGCCCAAACATTACTACCCAGTAAAACTTGACCGAAGCGTAAAAACCCGCAGCAAGCGTTTGGTGCGTAACGGCAGAATCCGGTGCATGACTGTGACCGCTACCGCCGTTCGCACGCCGCGTGCCGCCACCCTGCGCAAGCAGGAAGCCATCCTCGTCGAAGCCGAGCGCCAGTTCGCTCGATTCGGCTTCGAAGGCGTCAGCCTCGACAGCATTGCTGCGGCGCTGGATCTCTCCCGGCAGAACCTGCTCTACCACTGGCCCAGCAAGGAAGACCTCTACCGCGCCGTGCTCGACAGCGTGATGGGCGAGTGGATGGCCAACATGACCGCGATCGCCGAGGCCGACGAACCGGAGGTGGCCATCCACACCTATGTCGACGTCAAGCTGCGCTTCAGCCGCGACCGCGCCACCGGCAACGCCGTGTTCACGCGCGAGATCATGGCCGGCGCGCCGCGCTACCGCGACGTGCTCAAGGCCCAGGTCATGCCGCTGTTGCACGCCGACGTGGCCCGCTTCGAGCGCTGGGCCGCCGACGGGCTGATCCGGCGCGTGGATTTCACGCACCTGATGTTCCTCATCTGGTCATCCACGCAGGCCTATGCCGACCTCGGCCCGCAGTTCGCGCTCTACATGGGCAAGCCGGCGCTGGACGACGATGACTTCGACCGCGCCCGCGAGTTGATCACCCGGGTGATCTGGGGCAGCCTGAAGGTATGAGTGGCGCGGCGCGAGGCTCATGGCGCATGCGGCGCTTGCTGTTGGGGTGTGTGCTGGTGCCGGCGCTGGCCGTTGCGGGCTTGGCGCATGCCGCGCCGCCGGCCGCGCTGGTGGCGCGTCTGAAGGCACAGGCCGATGCGTGGGACCGGGCCATCGTCGCGAAGGATCGCGCGGCCATCGTGGCGAACATGGCCGACGACTTTCGTCAGATCGACGGCCAGGGCAATGTGGAGAACCTGCGCAGCTTCGTCGACGGACTGGTGTCGCCGGCGCTGGTCATCGACCCCTACACCGTCGAGGACTTCGAGGTGCGCCTGTACGGCGACACCGCGCTGCTCAGCGGCCGCACGCGCATGACCGGCCGCTACGACGGCAAGCCCTTCAGCTCGCACTACCGCTACATCGACGTCTACGTGAGGCGCGCCGGCGCGTGGAAGATCGTCAGCGTGCAGATCACTCCGCTGCCATGAGCACAAGTCCCCAGGCCGGCCGATTGCTGGCGGGCGTGGCAGAGTCGCGAGCATGATTCTCGAAATCGTCGACATCCGCATCCATGCCGGCCAGCAGGCGGCGTTTGAAGCCGCGCTGAAGGAGGGCATCGCGACCACGCTGTCGCGCTCGCCCGGCTTCATCAGTGCCCGCGTGCAGCACGGCATCGAATCGCCCGAGCGCTACATGGTGTTCATCGAGTGGCAGACGCTGGAAGACCACATGCAGGGCTTCCGCAACGGCCCGCTGTACCCGGTGTGGCGCGGCCTGGTCGGTGGCTTCTTCGCCAGCCCGCCGGGCATGGAGCACTTCAGCGCCGTGCCGCTGGGCTAGGGCTCGGCCATGGCGCCGTGCGGCGCATGCCCTCGGGCCGGTGCTCAGTAGAGCTTGAGCAGCGCTTCGAGGTTGACGCGCAGCCGCAGGTCGGCCGGCGCCAGGCTGGCGGCGATGGCTTGCGTGGCCAGCCGCGTGTCGCGCGGCACGGGGCTGCTCAGCGGCGTGCCGCTCTTGCCGATCAGCGCCGCCACGTGCGGCTCGTTGGCGCTGAAGCCGCGCTTGAAGACCAGTCCCACCTCGCCGTTGGCCAGCCGCACGATGCTGCCGGGCGGGTACAGGCCCACGGCCTTGATGAGCGCCGCGCCGGCTTCGTCGGGCTGGCCCTGCTCATCCAGGAAGACGGCACGAGCGGCGGCGGCGCCGCTCATCGCGTTGCGGCTGCGGCGGGGTGACAGCCGGGCGCCGAACATGTCGATGCGGCGCAGCAGCCGGGCCAGCTTCTCGCCGTCCTCGCGGGTGGCGAGCGGCCCGGGGCCGGCGTCGTGGTGCAGGCGCACGGCGGTCAGCCAGACGGGGTCGTCGATGCCGAACCGCGCAAGCCGCTGGGCGGCGTGCGCGCCGTGGGCCGACAGCGCATGGCGCTGCGCGGGCGTGGCCGGGGCCACCTGGCTGGCCAGCCGGTCGTGGGCGGCGCTGGCGCCCAGGTTCATCGTGAGGGCGGCGTTGTGCAGCGCAGCTCGCTGCGGCGGCGGCAGCTGCATCTGCTGGGCCACCATGTCGCACAACAGCAGCGTCAGCAACGCGTGGCGGGCGCTGTAGTCGCCGAATTCCTGGCTGCTCTCGAACACCAGCAGCATCAGCGTGGCATCGGGCTGGGCGTGCAGCCGCTTGAGCGCCGCGTCGCGGATCTGGGCCACGCGCTGCTGAAAGTCTGCCGGCGCGTCCTCGCGCAGCAGCGTGTGCATGTGCAGCAGCAGGTCCGACCAGGCTTCGCGCGGCCCCAGGGCCACCTTGGCTGGGGCGGCGGGGCCGGCCGGGTCGAGACGGAAGCTCGCGTCGGCCTTGGCGATGTGGGCCAGCGGCACGTCCTGCAGCACCAGCGTGTCCAGCCGGTGCGCTCGAGCACGCTGGTAGGCCATGGTGTCCTCGGAGTTCACCCAGGCGCCGCCGTCGATGAGGCTGCGCACCTGTGGCGAGTCACTCAGCTGGTGGCCGCGGGCGAACAGCAGCTGGCCGTTGGCGTCGTAGAGGTCGTAGGGCAGCGTCATGCCCAGGCGCAGCGTGCGCGCGGGGAGGGGGATGAGGTTGGATGCCATGGACGGGCGCATTCTGATGGGCCTTCGGCAGGCGCGAGCCGTTCTTGAGCGACGGCGAAGGGGCGGCTGCGTAGAATTCCCGGCTCATCCGAGGAGCGCTGCGAGGACTTTCCCCAGGCTCGGATCGTTCCAACGGCGCTCATCGATCTCTCGCGCGAGCTGCCTCGATGACTCTTTCGCCGCCCCCTCTGAAGCTCTCCGGTCTGGAGCCCGTTGCCATCGACGCGGGCAGCCTGTTCGTCAACATCGGCGAGCGCACCAACGTGACCGGCTCCAAGGCCTTCGCCCGCATGATCCTGGCCGGCCAGTTCGAGGACGCGCTGGCCGTGGCCCGCCAGCAGGTCGAGAACGGCGCGCAGGTCATCGACGTGAACATGGACGAGGCCATGCTGGACAGCCAGGCGGCCATGGTGCGCTTCCTGAACCTGATGGCCAGCGAGCCCGAGATTGCGCGCGTGCCGGTGATGATCGACTCGTCCAAGTGGGCCGTCATCGAGGCCGGCCTGAAGTGCATCCAGGGCAAGGGCATCGTCAACTCCATCTCGCTGAAGGAAGGCGAGGCGGAGTTCAAGCGCCAGGCCCGCCTGGTGAAGCGCTACGGCGCCGCTGCCGTGGTGATGGCCTTCGATGAGCAAGGCCAGGCCGACACCTTCGCCCGCAAGACCGAGATCTGCACGCGGGCCTACCGCATGCTCGTGGATGAGGTGGACTTCCCGCCCGAGGACATCATCTTCGACCCCAACATCTTCGCGATCGCGACGGGCATCGAGGAGCACGACAACTACGCGGTGGACTTCATCGAGGCCACGCGCTGGATCAAGCAGAACCTGCCCGGCGCCAAGGTGTCGGGCGGTGTGAGCAACGTCTCTTTTAGCTTCCGCGGCAACGAGCCGGTGCGCGAGGCCATCCACACCGTGTTCCTGTACCACGCCATCCAGGCGGGCATGGACATGGGCATCGTCAACGCCGGCATGGTGGGGGTCTACGACGACCTCGACGCCGAACTGCGCGAGCGCGTGGAAGACGTGGTGCTGAACCGCCGCCCCGATGCCGGCGAGCGCCTCATCGAGATCGCCGACCGCGCCAAGAGCGCCGGCAAGGACGACTCGGCGCGTCTGGCCTGGCGTGCGGGCAGCGTCGACGAGCGGCTGAGCCACGCCCTGGTGCATGGCATCACCGACTTCATCGTGGCCGACACCGAAGAGGCCTGGCAGGCGATTTCGGCCAGGGGTGGCCGGCCGCTGCACGTCATCGAAGGCCCGTTGATGGCCGGCATGAACGTCGTCGGCGACCTGTTCGGCCAGGGCAAGATGTTCCTGCCGCAGGTGGTGAAGAGCGCCCGCGTCATGAAGAGCGCCGTGGCCCATCTGGTGCCCTACATCGAGGAAGAAAAGCGCCAGCTCGAAGCCGCCGGTGGCGACGTTAGGCCCAAGGGCAAGATCGTCATGGCCACGGTCAAGGGCGATGTGCACGACATCGGCAAGAACATCGTCACGGTGGTCCTGCAGTGCAACAACTACGAAGTCGTCAACATGGGCGTCATGGTGCCGGCGCGGGACATCCTGCAAAAGGCCAAGGACGAGGGCGCCGACATCATCGGCCTGTCCGGGCTCATCACGCCGAGCCTGGAGGAGATGCAGCACGTCGCTGCCGAGATGCAGCGCGACAGCTATTTCTCGTCGCGCCACATGCCGCTGCTGATTGGTGGCGCCACGACCAGCCGCGTGCACACGGCCGTCAAGATCTCGCCGCATTACGACGGCCCGGTGGTCTACGTGCCCGACGCGTCGCGCGCCGTGGGCGTGTGCTCGGAGCTGTTGTCCGATGAACGCGCGGCGGCCTACATCGCCGAGCTGCGCGCCGACATCGAGAAAACCCGCCAGCTGCACGCCAGCAAGAAGCAGACGCCGCTGGTCACGCTGGCCCAGGCCCGCGCCAACGCCGCGCCGCTGGACCTGGCGCGCGTGCCGCCCGCGCCGAAGTTCACCGGCCGCCGCGTGCTGAAGAACCTCGATCTCGCCGAGCTGGCCCGGTACATCGACTGGGGCCCGTTCTTCCAGACCTGGGACCTGGCCGGCCCCTATCCGGCCATCCTCGATGACGAGGTGGTGGGCGCCGAAGCGCGCAAGGTCTTCGCCGACGCGCAGGCCATGCTGAAGAAGGTCATCGACGGCCGCTGGCTGCAGGCGCATGCGGTGTTCGGCCTCTACCCGGCTGCGCGCGTGAACAGTGACGACATCGAGATCCGTTCCGAGCCGCCGATGACCTGGCGCGGCCTGCGCATGCAGTCCGAGCGGCCGTTCGTCGAAGGTGTGAAGCGCCCCAACCGCTGCCTGTCCGACTTCATCGCCGAGCAGGGTGACCACATCGGCCTGTTCGCCGTGACGGCCGGCCTGGGCGTCGACAAGAAGGAAGCCCAGTTCCAGGCCGAGCATGACGACTACTCGTCCATCATGCTGAAGGCGCTGGCCGACCGCCTGGCCGAAGCCGCTGCCGAATGGCTGCACGAGCGCGTGCGCCGCGAGTTCTGGGGCTATGCGCCGGCTGAAGGCCTGACGAACGAAGAGTTGATCGCCGAGAAGTACAGCGGCATCCGGCCCGCGCCGGGCTATCCCGCCTGCCCCGACCACCTGGCCAAGGCCGACCTGTTCCGCGTGCTGGCGCCGGAGGAAATCGGCATGGGCCTGACCGACAGCATGGCCATGACGCCGGCCGCCAGCGTCAGTGGCTTCTACCTGGCTCACCCCGACGCGGCCTATTTCAACGTCGGCCGCATCGGTGACGATCAGCTGGCCGACTGGGCCGCGCGCTGCGGCCTCGGCGAGGACGACGCCCGCCGCGCGCTGGCGCCGCTGCTCGGCTGAGTGGCTTGACCGACGGCAGCACCTCTTACCCCTTGTGACGCGGCACTGCGGTGCTGTCCTACAAATTTGGGGGGTGAGGGGAGGCATGCTGTGGGTCATCTCAAAAACGCCCTTTGGAGGCTGCTCATGTCGACCGCAATTCCCGTCAAGTCCACCCAGATCGTCGCCGGCGTCGCCGTCGTGATGGCGCTGCTCGGCGGCGCTTACGCGGTGGGACGGTCGGCGGGCGGCAGCACACCGGCCGAGCCCGAAGCCGCGGCCGCAGCGCAGCCGGCGGTGAAGGCCGAGCCGCAGCGCGTTGCCAGTGCTGACACCAAGCACTCGGCGGCGGCCGCCCAACACGAAGCCCAGCCGGCGCTGTGCCAGAACTGCGGCCGCGTGACGGACGTGCACACGGAGAAGCGCGAGGGCAAGTCCAGCGGCGTGGGTGCCGTGGGTGGCGCCGTCGTTGGCGGCTTGCTGGGCAACATGGTGGGCGGCGGCAACGGCAAGAAACTGGCGACCGTGGCCGGCGCCGTGGGCGGCGGCTATGCCGGCAACGAGATCGAGAAGAGCCAGAAGAGCACCACCGTCTGGGTCATCAAGGTCGAAGAGCGCGACGGTCGCATCCGCCGCTTCGAGCGCAGCGCCGACCCGAGCCTGCGTGTCGGCGACGAAGTGCGCCTGAGCGAAAACGGCTTCACCCGCCTCTGACACCTGCAGGCGGCCCAGCGCGGCCGCCGGCGCATGGATCGCAGCCGTGGCTGCCCTGACGGGCGCCACGGCTGTTTTGCATGGCGTGAGCCTTGGGGCGAGGGCTGCCACAGGCCTCGCCGCCCCGCTGCAGCCCAGGCTGCCAAAGCGAGCTGACCGGTCGCGCGCCTGCCACCCTGGGTCTGTTTGGGTTCGGGCGCGAGGCGTCGGTCAGGCCAGGCGGGGCGCTGCCGTGGAGGGCGTGGGCCGACGATTTGGGCGTCAGCTTGGTGCGGCCGTGCGCGTCCACGGTGCTGCAAGGCGCTGCCGGTGTGCCGACATGGCGGCTGGAGGGCGGCGTCCGCAATCATGCCGCCCTGTTGATGCGTTTGGCTGGTGGATGGCTTCGTTGTGTGGCGGCGTTAGCCGCTGTGGGCCGGCAGGCCCCGCCGCAGCTGGATGGCTTCCGCCACATGGGCGGCGGCGATGGCGGGCGAGGCCGCGAGGTCTGCCACCGTGCGGGCCACACGCTGCACGCGGTGGAAGCTGCGGGCCGACCAGCCCAGTTTCTCGGCCGAGCGCTCCAGCAGCGCTTTCGCCGCAGGCTCCAGCGCGGCGTGCGTGGCCAGGTCCTGTGCCTGCAACAGCGCATTGGCATGGCCTTGCCTCGCCACGGCGCGCTCACGCGCGGCCGCCACGCGTTCGGCCACCTGCGCGCTCGGCTCGCCCGGGGCCAGGTCTTGCAGCTCGCGTGGCGGGATGACGGGCACTTCGATGAGCAGGTCCAGCCGGTCCAGGAACGGCCCGCTGAGCCGGCCCTGGTAGCGTGCGATCTGGTCGGGCGTGCAGCGGCAGGCGCGCAGTGGGTTGCCCAGGTGACCGCAGGGGCAGGGGTTCATGGCCGCAATCAGCTGGAAGCGGGCGGGGAACTCGGCCTGCCTCGCCGCCCTCGAAATCAGGATGCGGCCGGTCTCCAGCGGTTCCCGCAGCGCCTCCAGCGCCGCGCGGGGAAATTCGGGGAGCTCATCCAAAAACAATGCACCGTTTTGCGCCAGCGAGATCTCGCCCGGCCTCGGTGGTGAGCCGCCGCCCACCAGCGCCACGCTGGACGCGGAATGGTGCGGCGCGCGGAACGGCCGCTGCCCCCAGCGCGAGATGTCGAACTGGCCGGCCAGGCTCAGCACGGCGGCAGATTCCAGCGCGGCCTCGTCGTCCAGCGGCGGCAGCAGCCCCGGCAGGCGCTGCGCCAGCATGGACTTGCCGGTGCCGGGCGGCCCGACCATCAACAGGCTGTGGCCGCCGGCGGCGGCAATCTCCAGCGCGCGCTTAGGGCCGGCCTGGCCTTTGATGTCGGCCAGGTCGGGCAGCCCGCTGGCGGCTTCACGGGGCAGCGCCGCCGCGCGGGGCAGGGCGTCGCCGTCGGGCTGCAACGCGGCGACCACGTCGAGCAGATGCGTGGCGCTGCGCACCGTCAGGCCTTCGACGAGCGCCGCCTCGGCCGCGCTGGCGGCCGGCAGCAGCAGGTCGCGTTCGGCCCCTGCGCGCCGCAGCGCCAGCGCCATGGCTAGCGCTCCACGTACCGGCCGCAGTTCGCCCGCCAGCGAGAGCTCCCCGGCGCATTCCAGACGCGCCAGCCGAGCGGCGTCGATCTGCCCGTTGGCGGCCAGCAGGCCCAGCGCCATCGGCAGGTCGAACCGGCCGCCTTCCTTGGGCAGGTCGGCCGGGGCCAGGTTGACGGTAATCCTTTTATTGGCCGGGAAACCCAGGCCGCTGTTGGCCAGCGCAGCGCGCACGCGCACGCGCTCGCGGGCTTCCTTGACTTCGGTGTCGGCGAGGCCCACGACGGTGAACGACGGCAACCCGTTGGCCAGGTGCACTTCCACGGTGACCGGCGCGGCGGCCAGGCCGTCGAGGGCGCGGCTGTGGACCGTGGCGAGGCTCATGGGGTCATCGGCGTGCGGTGGGTGTCGCGCCGGCATGGGGCGCGGGGCGAGGGCGCTGCGAGTCTAGTGAGCTCTTGCCGGGCAGTGCAGCGGTTGTTTTCCCGTGCATGCACCTTGCGTGTGCGTTTTTGGCTGAAAACAATGCCAGCTTGGTGCGCTTGCCTGGGCCTTGGGCAAGCGGTTCCCAGATTTGTGCGAGACGCCGGCTATGACTGTTGGCACGGAAGCTGCAATTACCGCTCGCAACGCTTTCCGTCACTCACTATTCGAAACAGGAGCCTTCGCCATGAAATTGTCCCCCACGCTGCTCGCCCTGGCGCTGTCTGCGGTCGTTATGCCTGCCTTCGCTGACGAGCCCGCGCCGGCCGATCCGCTGTCGTTCAATGTCGGCGTTGTCAGCGAGTACCGCTACCGCGGCATTTCGCAGTCGCGCCTGAAGCCCGCATTGCAGGGGGGCATCGATTACGCGGCGCCGAGCGGTTTCTACGTCGGCACCTGGGCCTCGACGATCAAGTGGATCAAGGACGCCGGCGGCGACTCGCAAGTCGAGGTGGACGTCTACGGTGGCTACAAGACGGAAGTCAGCAAGGGCCTGACGCTGGACGTCGGCCTGCTGCAGTACTACTACCCCAGCAACAAGCTCGCCACCAGCGCCAACACGCTGGAAGCTTACGGCGCCCTGAGCTTCGGCCCGGTCACGGCCAAGTACTCGCACAGCACGAGCAACCTGTTCGGTTTCCCTGACAGCAAGGGCTCGGGTTATTTCGACGTGACGGCCAACTTCGATCTGGGCAACGGCATGACGCTGACGCCGCACGTGGGCCACCAGACCGTCAAGCACCTGGCCATCGCCTCGTACACCGACTACTCGGTGACGCTGGCCAAGGATTTCTCCGGCCTGGTCCTCAGCGGTGCCGTCATCGGCACCGATGCGGACAAGTCGGCCTATGCCAGCCCCGCCAACGGCAAGTTCATGGGCAAGACCATGCTGGTGGTCGGCCTGAAGAAGACCTTCTGAGATATCACTGGAGCGCGACATGAAATTGATCACTGCCGTCATCAAGCCCTTCAAGCTGGACGAGGTGCGTGAGGCCTTGAGTGCCATCGGCGTACAGGGGCTGACGGTCACCGAGGTCAAGGGCTTCGGCCGCCAGAAGGGCCACACCGAGCTGTACCGTGGGGCGGAGTACGTCGTGGACTTCCTGCCCAAGGTCAAGATCGAAGCCGCCGTGAACGACGACGTCGTGGACCGCGTCATCGAGGCGATCGAGTCTTCCGCGCGTACCGGGAAGATCGGCGACGGCAAGATTTTCGTGTCGCCACTGGACCAGGTCGTTCGCATCCGCACCGGCGAGACCGGCAATGACGCGCTCTGACGCGTGAATAACAACCGTTTGGAGAAACCTCAAATGAAGAAACTCCTCGCCGGCCTTGCGCTCGCCGCCGGCCTGCTCGCGCCAGCCGCCTGGGCTCAGGACCCGGCCTCGGCGCCCGCTTCTGCCGCTGTGGCCACGACGGCTGCTCCGGCCGCCGCCGATGCGGCATCTGCGCCCGCTGCCGCCACGGCCGCCGCGCCGGCCGAAGCCGCCTCGGCGCCGCCGGCCCAGCCCAACAAGGGCGACACGACCTGGATGATGCTGTCCACGCTGCTCGTCATCCTGATGACCGTGCCCGGCCTGGCGCTGTTCTATGGCGGCCTGGTGCGCAGCAAGAACATGCTGTCGGTGCTGATGCAGGTGATGGTGGGCTTCTCGCTGATCGTCGTGCTGTGGTGCCTGTACGGCTACAGCTTCGCGTTCACCGAGGGCAACAAGTTCATCGGTGGCACGGATCGCCTCTTCATGAAGGGCCTGTGGGACAACGTCGCCGGCACCTTCGCGCTGGGCGCCACGTTCAGCAAGGGCGTGCCGATGTACGAAATGGTGTTCGCTGCCTTCCAGGCGACGTTCGCCGGCATCACGGCCTGCCTGATCATTGGCGCCTTCGCCGAGCGCATCAAGTTCTCGGCCTGCCTGGCCTTCCTGGTGCTGTGGTTCACGTTCAGCTACCTGCCGATCGCCCACATGGTGTGGTTCTGGGCGGGCCCGGATGCCTACACGGCTGCTGCGGTCGTGGATGAGACCAACGCCAAGGCTGGCTTGATCTGGCAATGGGGCGCGCTGGACTTCGCCGGCGGCACGGTGGTGCACATCAACGCGGCCGTGGCCGGCCTGGTGGGTGCCTTCATGGTCGGCAAGCGCGTCGGCTACGGCAAGGAAGCCTTCACGCCGCACAGCCTGACGCTGACGATGGTCGGTGCCTCGCTGCTGTGGGTGGGCTGGTTCGGCTTCAACGCCGGCTCTGCGCTGGAAGCCAACGGCTTCGCCGCCCTGGCCTTCATCAACACCTTCGCCGCCACGGCCGCTGCCGTGCTGGCCTGGTGCATCGGTGAGGCGCTGCTCAAGGGCAAGGCCTCCATGCTGGGTGCTGCCTCGGGTGCCGTCGCTGGCCTCGTGGCGATCACGCCGGCTGCCGGCAACGTCGGCATCGGTGGCGCACTGGTCATCGGCTTTGTCGCCGGTTTCGCCTGCCTGTGGGGTGTGTCGGGCCTGAAGAAGCTGATCGGTGCGGATGACTCGCTGGACGTCTTCGGCGTCCACGGTGTCGGCGGCATCGTCGGCGCGCTGCTGACCGGTGTGTTCAACAGCCCTGCGCTGGGTGGCCCGAGCGCCGTCGGCGACTGGGTCACCGCGTCCATGATCGCGCCCGATGCCTACTCCATCGCCACGCAGTTCATCACCCAGGCCAAGGCCGTCGGCGTGACGATCGTGTGGTCCGGCGTGGTGTCCGTGATCGCCTATAAGCTGGTGGATCTGACCATCGGCCTGCGCGTCTCCGAAGAGGAAGAGCGCGAGGGCCTGGACATCACCGCCCACGGCGAAACCGCGTACCACAAGTGATGCGCACGGCCGGCCACCAGCCGGCCGCCGCATCGCCGAAGCCGCCGCAGGGCGGCTTTTTTCATGGCGGCGCGGGGTTCTTGTGTTTCGGCCGCCTGCCCTCAACTGGCGTCGATTCGCGAGTTTGAGATCATTCGGTCATGGTTCCCCATCTGATCACCGCCCTGAACGGCCCCATCAACGAGTTGGAGGCCCGCATCCTGGAATCCATGCCGGCGACGGAACGATGGTTCCGGCTCGAATGGATGGAGCACACGCCCACCTTCTATGCGTCGGTGGACCTGCGCAATGCCGGCTTCAAGCTGGCGCCGGTGGACACCAACCTGTTCCCCGGCGGCTTCAACCTGCTGACGGCGCAGATGCTGCCGCTGGCCGTGCAGGCCGCGATGGCCGCCATCGAGAAGATCTGCCCCGAGGCGCGCAACCTGCTGGTCATCCCCGAAACCGGCGCGCGCTGCAGCTTCTACCTCGAGAACCTCGCCACGCTGGCGCGCGTGTTCACGCAGGCCGGGCTCAACGTCCGCTTCGGCACGCTGGATACCGCCGTCACCGAGCCCACCGAACTGCGGACCGCCAACGGCGACGCCATCGTCATCGAGCCGTTGGTGCGCCGCCGTGGCC
This sequence comes from Pelomonas nitida, assembly GCF_043555975.1. NCBI lineage: Bacteria > Pseudomonadati > Pseudomonadota > Betaproteobacteria > Burkholderiales > Sphaerotilaceae > Roseateles > Pelomonas nitida. Next base: position 223,145 of record NZ_JBIGIA010000011.1, read on the forward strand.
GCCTGACGATCAAGGGCTTCGACCCCTGCACCATCCTGCTCAACAGCGACCTGGCCGCTGGCACGCCGCCGCAGCTGATGGGCCTGCATGAGCAATACCTGCTGCCGCCGCTGCACGCCGGCTGGAGCGTGCGACGCAAGAGCCAGCATTTCCGTGCCTACGAGGAAGTCGCCAAGCGCTTCGGCAAGCTGCTGGGCATGGACCCCTGGCTCATCACGCCGATGTTCCAGGCCGTCGACCTGCGCGGCAAGAAAGGCATCGAGGCGCTGCAGACGGCCGCGGACGCGCAGCTGACCAAGGTGCGCCGCAAGTACAAGGAATATGGCATCAACGAGAAGCCCTTCGTCGTCATCAAGAGCGATGTGGGCAGCTACGGCCGCGCCGTGCTGACCGTGAGGGATGCCAAGGACATCGAATCGCTGGCGGCGCGGCTGCCCGACAGCCTGGGCCAGGAAGTCATCGTGCAGGAAGGCGTGGCCACCCACGAACGCGTGCACGAGGCGGTCGCCGAGCCGGTGGTCTACACGATGGACCGCTATGTGGTGGGCGGCTACTACCGCGTCCATGCCAGCCGGGGCATCGACGAGAACCTGAACGCGCCGGGCGCCAGCTACGTGCCGCTGGCCTTCGCCGACTCGCCGCACCTGCCCCGGCCGGGCGAGAAGCCGGGCGTCAGCGCGCCCAACCGCTTCTACATGTACGGCGTCATTGGCCGGCTGGCGATGCTGGCGGCCGCCTATGAACTCGAGGCGACCGACCCGCAGGCCGAGGCCGAGGAAGCGGCCTGACGCCCCCGCCGGCACCTTGTGTGCCGGCCTGCAAGCCGGCTTTGCGTTAGGAGTCAAGCCGTGTTGCTGCGGGTATGCTGCGCTGCACAAAAGCCCAAAACAGAGCGGAGAATCCCCACTTTCGAACAAATGCCACGGCGCTTGCCAGTGGCCCCAGTGAAGTGAGTTCTTCCCACGCGGCCCGCAGCCCTTCGGCGATGGCGGGCCTCACCCTCGGCGCCTTGGGCGTCGTCTACGGCGACATCGGCACCAGCCCGCTGTACGCGCTCAAAGAAGTCTTCCACGGCGGCCACGTCGCGACGACGCCCGACAACATCCTCGGCGTGCTGTCGCTGCTGTTCTGGACGATGACGGTCGTCGTCTCGATCAAGTACGTGCTGCTGATCCTGCGCGCCGACAACAACGGCGAGGGTGGGCTCATCGCCATGCTGGCGCTGGCCACCAACGCGGTGAATGACAAGCCGCAGCTGCGGCGCGGGCTGTTGCTGGTGGGTCTGTTCGGCACGGCCATCTTCTTTGGCGATGCCGTCATCACGCCGGCCATGACGGTGCTCGGCGCCGTGGAGGGCATCGACGTCTACGAGCCGCAGCTGCACGACGCCATCCTGCCGCTGACACTCATCGTCATGGTGGGGCTGTTCTCGGTGCAGCGCTTCGGCACCGGCGGCATCGGCAAGGCGTTCGGGCCGGTCATGCTGGCCTGGTTCGCGAGCCTGGTGGCGCTGGGCCTGCCACACATCATCGAGAACCCGCACGTGCTGGCGGCCATCAACCCGATGTACGCGCTGCACTTCTGCCTGGAGTACCGCTGGGTGGCCTTCGTGGCGCTGGGTGCCGTCGTGCTGGTCGTGACCGGTGGCGAGGCGCTCTATGCCGACCTGGGCCATTTCGGCAAGAAGCCCATCCGCATTGCCTGGTATGGCGTGGTCATGCCGGCGCTGGTCATCAACTACTTCGGCCAGGGCGCCATGCTGCTGGACAACCCGGAGGGCGTGAAGAACCCCTTCTTCCTGCTCGCGCCGTCGTGGGCGGAGATCCCGCTGTTCCTGCTCGCCACGGCAGCGGCCATCGTCGCGTCGCAGGCGCTGATCACGGCCGCGTTCTCGGTGGCCAAGCAGGCCATCCAGCTCGGCATCCTGCCGCGGCTGCGCATCCTGCACACCAGCGTGCGCGACACGGGCCAGATCTACGTGCCCTTCGTCAACTGGGGGCTGTTCGTGCTCGTGGTGGTGGCCGTGGTGTTCTTCGGCTCGTCCACCAAGCTGGCCGGCGCCTACGGGGTTGCCGTGACGATCGACATGACCATCACCACGGTCATGACCTTCTTCGTCATCCGCTACGGCTGGGGCTACCCGCTGGCGTTGTGCGTGGGCGCGACGGGCGTGTTCTTCCTCATCGACGTGACTTTCCTGGCGTCCAACCTGCTGAAGATCATGGCGGGCGGCTGGTTCCCGCTGTTGATCGGCATCGGCATGTTCACGCTGATGCTGACGTGGAAGCAGGGCCGTCGCCTGCTGTCCACCAAGCTGCGCGAGGACGCCATCGAGCTGACGGCCTTCCTGGAGGCCGTCTTCATCAACCCGCCCACACGGGTGGCGGGCACGGCGGTGTTCCTGTCGGCCGAGAAGGGCTCCACGCCCAATGCGCTGCTGCACAACCTCAAGCACAACAAGGTGCTGCACGAGCAGAACATCTTCGTGACCGTGAAGCACCACGAGGTGCCGTGGATCGGTTTCGACAAGCGCTGCGAGGTGGAGGCGCTGGGCCACAGCTGCTGGCAGGTGGCGTTGCACTTCGGCTTCAAGAACGAGCCCGATGTGCCCGAGGCGCTGGAGCTGCTGAAGAAGCACGGTGTGCAGCTGGACGACATGGAGACCAGCTATTTCCTGAGCCGCGACATCGTCATCCCGACCATCGGCTCGGGTATGGCGCTGTGGCGCGAGAAGCTCTTCGCCAGCATGCACCGCAACGCGGCGGCGGCGGCGGACTTCCTGCATCTGCCGACGAACCGCATTGTGGAGTTGGGGAGCAAGGTTGAGATTTGAGCGCTGTGCGTGCCGGCCTCGGCGTTGTGGCTGGGGTTTGCTGCGTTCACTTTGGCCTATGAGCTTACGCGTGCCGGAGGGGGACGCGTTACGCGTCGCAGGCCTACATTGCGCAGACTGTCGATAACAAGTAGGGGTCGTATGCGCAGCAACGAGCTTCCGCGTCAGAAGAATGTCCAGCAGCAGAACTTGCAGGTCGAGAATCGGATTCGGTCTGAGGCAGTGCATTGGCGCGAGAACAAGATTCCGGCCGCGCTACAGGAAGTGGGCGAACGAAAAGGAGTCGATTGGTCGGCTGTAATCGTGGTTGACCTAGATATTGATTTCCCAGGAATGCCTCAGCTGTTCGGCTTGCTAGTTACGGCTGAGGAACGCTTCATCAGGTTTGCAATCCACACGGACGACGCGCATCAAACCGTCGAGTCAGTCGACGAGTGGATTGACGTAACCAACCAGCAAAACCTTAGAGCCGCTAACGAAACTTATCATCTGCCTCAACTCAAGAACCGCTGAGGAAGATGGCAGTCAAGAAGGAAGTCAGCGCAGCACTGTGGTCGCGGATACAGCCGCTGTTGCCCGAGGTGCGGAAGTCGCCACGCGGAGGACGCCCTCGGCTGAGTGACGAA
>NZ_JBIGIA010000012.1:0-194742 GCF_043555975.1 Pelomonas nitida
TGGCCGCGTTTGGCAAGCTGCGCATCCGGTTTGAGCGCGCCGTCGAGACTCATGTGGCGCTGTTGAGCTTGGCCTGCTGCGTCATCTGTTGTCGCGCCTTGCCGGAATTTTGTTAGCGGCTCTAAGCATTCGCCGACAACGAGCCCGGGTAAGTCAGCGAGCTGCCGCCGGCCTGCAGCGAGAACACGGCCTCCGAGGCCCCGGCCTGCTGCATGAACGAGGTGTAGAGCGACATCACGCCGGCCGCCGACTTGGCGGATCTGGCCGCCTGCGAGATGGCCGCGCTTTGCTGGATGGTGGCCGAGAGCTTGAGCGCGTCCTTGGCTTGCGTGGCGATGCGTGTGGCGAAGCTGGGCTTGCTGGTGTCGCCGTTGAGGAAGGCCTTCATCGCGGCCTTGTCGGCGTCGCTGCCCTTCACTTCCACGCTGCCATCGCTCTTCACCGAGAAGTCGACGGTCCCCGTGAGCTTGACGCCCGCCTTGCCCAGCGCCGCGCGCAGCTCGGTGCCCAGCGTCTTCTGGCTGCGCTCCAGCGCGGTGGCGGCGCTGGCCGACTTGGCCATGCCCGCCGCCTTCTGCAGCGCGGCCTGCGACACCTGCGCCGTGCCGCCCTGCGACGCCGTGGCCTTGGCCGCGCCCGTCGATGCGGACGCGCTGTCGCCGTTCAGGGTGGACAGATAGCTGAGCAGGGAGCTGTTGACGCTGGAGAGCACGGCCGCACGGGTTGAAGGGTTTGGGCGCTCATCTTGCATCGGCGCCGCAGCGGCAAAAGGCCCGGCTGGCCGGCAAACACGGCCTAGTCCAGCGGATCAATGAAATTGGTAGTGCCGATTTCACTGATTCGCTGGACCAGTGCCTGCGACCTCGGCCTGCACGCCCTTTGACCCGGCGCAGGACGGCCCGCGCGCCGCCATGGCACCATGCCGGCCCATGACCGTTCATGTCGCCTGCCTCTGCGCCGCCTGGTGCCGCACCTGCGAGTCCTACCGGCAAGTCTTCGAAGCCGCCTGCGCCGAGCTGCCGCAGGACGACCTGCGCGTGCGCTGGATCGACATCGAGGACGAATCGGAGCTGATCGGCGAGCTGGACATCGAGACCTTCCCGACGCTGCTGATCGCCGATGCAGCGCAGATCCGCTTCGCCGGCCCGCTGACGCCGCAGCCCGAAACGCTGCGACGTGTGCTGCGCGCCCACCTCACCGACGCGACACCGGCGCGCGTGGCGCCCGAGTACGCGGCGCTGGCGGAGCGACTGCGCGCCGCCGGCTGAGCCACGCGCCCCGGGGCGGGGCCCTGACTGTAGGACCGCACTGACGCCCTGTCGGCACCCAAGCCGGCGCCGCCGCTGCCTGGCCGCACCCACAGTGGCGGCATGGCCACATCCCCCACTCCGCCCGCTCCCCAGGACCTGACGCCATCCGGGGCCAGCACGGTCTTCCTGCGCGTCGCCGCCGGTGCCGAAGCCGCCGCGCCGCCCGTGCGCGCCGTGCAGTTCGGCGCCGAGCGCTTCGCCGAGCATGGGCGCAGCCTCGCCGAGGCTCAGCGCATCGAGGACGAGCGCCACAAGCCCCGGCCGTTCTTCCCGCGCCTGAAGAGCAATCTGCAGGTCTGGGACGCCGCGCTGCAAGTGCTGTCCGAGCATGGCCTGCAGGCCGACACCGAGCCCGCGCACGCCTGGCTGCTCGACAACGAGCGGCTGGTGCAGCAGCAGCTCGACGAAGTGCTGCACGACCTGCCCCGCAGCTACTTCCAGCGCCTGCCGCGACTGGCCGACGAGCCGCTGCAAGGCCTGCCCCGCGTCTACGGCGTCGCCTGGGCCTGGGTGGCCCACGCCGACAGCTCGCTGGACATGGCGCTCATGCGTCATTTCCTGGAAGGCCACCACGCGGCCCAGCCGCTGACGCTGCGCGAACTGTGGGCGCTGCCCTCCACATTGCGGGTGGTGCTGGTCGAGAACCTGCGCCGGCTGGCCGAGCGCGCCGCCTGGCGCCACATCGGTCGGCAAGCGGCGCAGCGGCTGTTCGAGGCCTTGCCCAAGCTCGGCGCCGATGCCGCGCGCCGCCAGCTCGCCGACTGGCAGGCCCGTTGGCCGCATGACCCCGCCATCACGGCACTGGCCGTGCGCCTGCACGAACGCCTCGTCGACCGCGAGCTGGCGCTGCCCGACGCGCAGGACGGCGCCGGCGCGGCCGATTCCGCCTGGGCCGCCGCGCGCGAGTGGGTCGCCGCCCAGTTGCCCGACCCCGCCGCCGCCCAGGCGCTCGAGCAGGCCGAAGGCGCGGCAGACCACCAGAGCATCCGCAACGCCATCGGCAGCCTGCGCCGCCTGGGTGCGGCCGACTGGGCCGGGCTGTTCGACGCCGTCCACCCGGCGCTGAGGGCGCTCAACCGCATCGACGTGTTCCGCGCGGAGCACGAGACCACGCAGGACCGCAGCGTGCACGCCATCGAGGCGCTGTCGCACCGCCATGGCCTGGCCGAAGCCGACATCGCCGAGGTGCTGTGCCATCTCTGCGACGACGCCCACGCGGCGCCCGACGCCGCCGAGCGCGCCCCGCTGCACTGGCTCAGCGGCAAGGGCCGCCCGCAGCTGCTGCTGGCGCTGGGCGTGCGCGAGCGCTGGGCCGAGCGCGCCACCGCGGCGCTGCTGCGCCACCGCACGGCCGTCTACCTGTGCGGTCTGGCGGCGCTGGGCGCGGCGGTCATGGGGCTGCTGCTGGCGTTGGGCCTGCCGCATGCCGCCGGCTGGCCGTTGACGCTTGCCGCCGCGCTGCTGGCCGCCCTGCCGGCGAGCGAGGCCGTGGTGGCGCTGGCCAACCGGCTCATCAGCGAGGGCGCGCGGCCGCTGCGGCTGCCGCGCCTGTCGTGGCCCGGCGGCATCCCGGCCACATCACGCACGCTGGTCGTCATCCCCTGCCTGCTGACGCGCCCGCAAGGCATCGCCACGCTGCTCGCGCAGCTGGAACGCCACCACCTCGCCAACCTCGAAGCCGAGGCCCAGTTCGCGCTGCTGAGCGACTTCGGCGATGCCGACGCCGAGCACCAGCCGCGCGACAGCGAGCTGCTGATGCGCGCACGCAGCGGCATCGAGGCGCTGAACCAGCGCCACGGTCCGAGCTGCGGCGGGCTGCCGCGCTTTTTGCTGCTGCACCGCGACCGCCGCTGGAGCGAGACGGAACAGAAGTGGATCGGCTGGGAGCGCAAGCGCGGCAAGACCGAGGCACTGGTGGCGCTGCTCGCCGGCCAGCCCGCCGACGCGTTACCCGACCGCTTCCTGGATTTCGGGCCGCTGTCCACGCCCGCGCCGGGCATGCGCCATCTCGTCACGCTGGACAGCGACACCGCGCTGCCGCCGGGCGCCCTGCGCGACCTCGTGGCCATCGCCGCCCACCCGCTGAACCGGCCGCACGTTCACACCTCGCCGCGCGGCGCCGTCACCGTGACGCAGGGCCACGGCATGCTGCAGCCGCGCGTCGCCACGCCGCTCGCCACCGCCGCCGGCAGCTCCACGGTGCACGGCACCTGGTTCCACAGCCTGTTCGCCGGCCAGCCGGGGCTGGACCCCTACAGCGCCGCCACCTCGGAGGTCTACCAGGACTTGTTCGACGAAGGCAGCGCCACCGGCAAGGGGCTGATCGACGTGCACGCCGCCGCCCAGGTGCTGGCCCACCGCCTGCCCGAGGGCCAGGTGTTGAGCCACGACCTGCTGGAGGGCTCGCTGATGCGCTGCGCGGGCGTCAGCGATGTGGTGCTCGTGGAGGCCGCGCCCATGCATGCCGACGTGGCCGCCTCACGCATCCACCGCTGGACACGCGGCGACTGGCAGCTCTGGCCCTTCATCGCCCACCCGCGCCGCTGGGGCCTGCGCGCGGTGCATGTCTGGAAGATGCTGGACAACCTGCGCCGCAGCCTGGTGGCGCCGGCCTCGCTGCTGCTGCTGGTGGCGTCGTGGCTGGGCCTGGCGCTGACGCCGGGCTGGGCGCTCGCGCTCGTGGCCGCCGCGTTCGGCGCGGGGCCGCTGATGGGCGCGCTGGCGGCCAGCGCACCAGCGCGCGACCGCATCTCGCTGCCGCGCTTTTATCGCCAGGCCGGCACCGAGCTGTGCCGAGCACTGGCCAGCACGGCCTGGCACCTGGCCATGCTGCCGGCCGCGACCTGGCTGCAGCTGGACGCCATCGTGCGGGCCGTCTGGCGCCAGCGCGTCACGCGGCGCGGCCTGCTGGAATGGACGACGGCCGACGCCGCCGAGGCCGCTGCCGCCACCGACTGGGCGCCGCTGTGGCGCCAGCACCGCAAGCTGACGCTGGCCACCGGCGTGCTGGCCGTGCTGCTGGTGAACGTGGCGTTCGTCGGCCTGCCGGTGGCCTGGCCGGTCGCGCTGCCGCTGCTGGCGGCCTGGCTGCTGTCGCCGCTGTGGATCGCGCTGGCCAGCCGCCCGCGCGCACGGCCGCGCCGCGAGGCGGTGACCGACGACGAGCGCCACTACCTGCTGGGCGTCGCACGCGACACCTGGCGCTGGTTCGAGCGCTGGGTCACGAAGGACGACAACGACCTGCCGCCCGACAACGTGCAGTTCGACCCCGACACCGTCATCGCCCACCGCACCTCGCCCACCAACATCGGGCTGTACCTGCTGTCGGCCTGCTGCGCGCGCGAGTTCGGCTGGCTGCACGACGTGGGCCTGGCCGAGCGCATCCAGCGCACGCTGGACACGCTGGACCGCCTGCCCAAGCACCGCGGCCATCTCTACAACTGGGTGGACACGCAGCGCCTGGCGGTGCTGGAGCCGCACTATGTGTCGGCCGTGGACAGCGGCAACCTGTGCGGCCACCTGCTGGTTGTGGCCGCCGCCTGCGAGGGCTTCGCGCGCGGCAACGACGGCTACCCGCCGTCGCCCGAGGTCGCCAGCGCGCTGGAGGCCGTGGCCGCCCGCGCCCGCGCCATCGCGCTCGCGCACGACTTTGCCTGGCTCTACGACCCGCAGCGCCGCCTGCTGCACATCGGCGCCATCGCGCCACCAGGCGTGGAACCCGGCGGCGAGCGGCTGGACCAAAACCACTACGACCTGCTCGCCTCCGAGGCACGCCTGACCAGCCTGGTGGCCATCGCCAAGGGCGATCTGCCGGCGTCGCACTGGGGCGCGCTGGGGCGGCCGTTCTTCTCGCGCGGCGCCGTGACCGGGCTGAAGAGCTGGTCGGGCTCGATGTTCGAGATGCTGATGCCGTCGCTGGTGCTCGACGAACCGGCCGGCAGCGCACTGGAGGAAGCAGCGCGCGCCACGGTGATGGAGCAGATCCGCGCCGGCCGCACCCAGGGCCTGCCCTGGGGCGTCTCCGAGAGCGCGCATGCCAAGCGCGACGAGACGCTGGCCTACCAGTACGGCCCGCAGGGCACCGCCGCGCTAGCGCTGCGCGACACGCCGCCCGAGGAGCTGGTCATCGCGCCCTACGCCACGCTGATGGCCACGATGGTGATGCCGCGCGCGGCCGTGGCCAACCTGCGCCACCTGCAGGCGCTGGGCGCACGCCATGAACTCGGCTTCATGGAAGCGCTGGACTACACCGCCAGCCGCCAGCCCGAGCCGCCGGCCGATGGCGACGGCGAGATCCGGCCGCCGCGCGGGCCGCGCGTGCAGCGCGTCGGCACGACGATGAGCCATCACCACGGCATGTCGCTCGTCGCGCTGACCGAGGTGCTCTGCGGCGGCGCACCGCAGCGCTGGGCCGACGCCGAGCCCCGCCTGTCCGCCGTGCGCTGGCTGCTGCACGAGCGCGCACCGCACGAGGTGCCGCCGCTGAAGGAGCCGGTCGCCGCACCCACGCGCATCAGCCCGCGCCGCGCCCACATCTCGCTGGCCGTGCCCGACACGCGCGGCCGCGCGCTGCCCGCCACGGCCTGGCTGGGCCATGGCCGGCTGAACACGATGCTGCGCGAGCACGGTGCCGGCACGCTGATGTTCGGCGAGCCCGGCCAGCAGGTGCTCGTGAGCCGCTGGCACGACGACCTCGCGCAGGACCTGCTGGGCCACCACCTGCACCTGCGCGACCTGGGCACGCCCTGGCCCGCCGACAGCACCTGGCGCGGCGGTGCCGAGGTCAACCCCTGGCGCTCGCTGACCCTGCGCCCCACACCAGGCCCGCAGTGGCGCTACAGCGCGCGGCTGCACCCGGCCAGCGTGCAGTTCACGGCCGACGGCGAACAGCTGCACGCGCACACGGAGGTGTGGGTGGCGGTGGAAGACGACGTGGAGCTGCGCCGCGTGACACTGCGCAACCTGTCGAACCACGAACGTCACCTGGCGCTGGTGTCGAGCTTCGAGCCCGTGCTGGCCCCGGCCCGCGCCGACCTGGCCCACCCCGCGTTCGGCAAGCTCTTCCTGCAGGCGCGCTGGTCGCCCGAGCAGCGCGCGCTGCGCTGGCAGCGGCTGCCCCGCGGGCACAAGGAGACACCGCTGTATGCGGCCCATGCGCTGGCCGGCGTGGAGGTGGACGGCGGCGCCCGGCTGGAGCGGCTGCAGGCCACCGCCGACCGCGCCCACTGGCTGGCCCGCGGCGGCCGCGCCGGGCAGCCGGGCGGCACCGTGGCCCGCGCGGAGGCCGACACCTTGCGCAGCGGCCTGGCCGGCCTGCAGGCCGAAGCCGGCGCACTGGACACCGGCAACGACCCGCTGTCGCTGCTGCACCTGATGCTGACGCTGCCACCGGGCGGGCGCGTGGTGCTGACCTTCGCCACCGCCGCCGCGCCGGACGAGCAGACGCTGGATCACGTGCTCGACAAGCTGGGCCAGCCGGCGCTGCGCGAGCGCTCGCTGATGCTGGCCCACACCATGGCCGGCGTGCGCACGCAAGGCGCCGGCCTGGCCCCGGGTGCCTGGCGCGCCGGGCTGGCGCTGCAGACCCTGCTGACCGCCCAGGCCGCGCGCGACGGCGTGCCGGCGCTCGAAGGCAGCTTCCAGCGCGACGCGCTGTGGCGCCACGGCATCTCCGGCGACGCCCCCATCCTGCTCATCCGCGTGGCCGACACGACCGGCGTGCTGATGGTGCGCGAGCTGTGCGCGCTGCTGCAGGCGCTGGGCAGCCCGTTGAGCGTGGACATCGTCGTGCTCGACGCCGAGCCGGCCTCCTACCTCGCGCCGGTGTCGCGGGCACTGCGCTCGCTGGTCGAACAGCAGCAGCGCGGGCGCGCGCGGCTGCATGTGCTGGCCGACAACGCCGTGCAGGACGACACCCGCTTCGCGCTCAACCTGCTGGCCCGCGTGCGCTGGTTCGCCGACGGCCGGCCGCTGGCGCAGCAGCTCGAGCGCATCGTGCTGCCGCATGAGCACGCCGCCCGGGCCCGCCGCGCCGCGCTGGCCACACCCGTCATGTGGCGCCCGGCCGCGCCCGGCGCGGACCTGCCGGCCCACGCCTTCGATGCCGACAGCGGCGCCTGCCGCTTCGAGCTGGCGCCGCACAGCCAGCCGCCGCGGCCGTGGATCAACGTCATCGCCAACGAGGGCTTCGGCTGCCAGGTCTCGGAGCGCGGCGCCGGCATGGCGTGGGCGGGCAACAGCCGGCTGCACCAGATCACGCCATGGTCCAACGACGCGCTGCTGGATTCGCCCGGTGAATGGCTGATCCTGCATTGCCTGGACAGCGGCTGCGCCTGGCTGCTGGGCCGCGCCAGCGCGACGCAGACCGTCGCCCACCTGCCCGGCGCCACGGCGCTGGCCTTCACGCTGCCGCAGATGGTGGTGCGGCTGCGCTGGACGGTCGACGCCAGCACCGACGTGCGCCAATGCCAGATCGAACTGCATGCCGCGCCCGGCAGCGCGCCGCGCCGCCTGCGCCTGCTGGCCGGCGCGCAATGGCAGCTGGGCATGGACAGCAGCGCGCGGCGCAGCGTGGTGACGCGCATCGAGCACCCGGCCGGCGCCAGCGAGGACGCACCGCTGCTGGTGCTGGCCACGCAGGCCGACGGCCTCAACGGCTTCGGCGGCCACACCGCCTGGCTGGCGCTGCGGCCCACGCGCGGCGGCGACGTCACGCGGGACCGCATCGACGGCCTCGCCGACGACCACGCGCTGTGGCCCTGGCCGCAGGACGCCGGCTTCACACCGGACCTGAACCCGCCGCGCCTGTGGAGCGCCGGCATGGAGGCCAGCGCCGACCGCCGGCTGCTGTTCGACGACGAGGGCCGGCTCGTCATGCCGCACGCACTGGACGGCCAGGCCGGCCCCGGCACCGATGCCGCCGCGCTGCTGGCCGTGCCGTTGCGGCTGGAGGCGGGCCACGCCTGGCATGCCACCGTGCTGCTGGGCCACGCGCCCAGCCTGGTGGCCGCCCGTGCGCTGGCGCGAACGGCGTGGCGCGTGGACCCGCTGCAGCGGCTGGCCGCGCAGCGCGCCGTCTGGCGCCGGCTGAGCGCCCCGGTGCAGGTGGCCACGCCGGACGCCAGCTTCGACGCGCTCGTGAACCACTGGCTGCCCACGCAGGTGCTGGCCTGCCGCATCTGGGGCCGCGCCGGCTTCTACCAGGCCGGCGGCGCGTTCGGCTTCCGCGACCAGCTGCAGGACGCCATGGCGCTGGTGCAACACGCGCCCGAGCGGCTGGCCGAGCAGATCCGCCGCCATGCGCGCCGCCAGTTCCGCGAGGGCGACGTGCAGCACTGGTGGCACGAACCCGCGGGCGCTGGCGTGCGCACGCATTTCGCCGACGACCGGCTGTGGCTGGCGCTGGCGCTGGCCCTGCATGCCGAACGCACCGGTGACACGGCGCTGGCCGACGAGCAGCTGCCCTTCATCGACGGCCGGGCGGTGCCCGAAGGCGCCGAGGACATCTACGAGACGCCCGCCGTCACCACCGACACCGCCAGCCTCTACGAGCACGCCGCCCGTGCCGTCGACGTCAGCCTGCCCGTGGGTGCCCACGGCCTGCCGCTGTTCGGCACCGGCGACTGGAACGACGGCATGAACCGCGTCGGTGCCGAAGGGCGCGGTGAATCGGTGTGGATGGGCTTCTTCCTATGCGCCGTCATCGACGCGATGCGGCCGCTGGCCATTGCGCGCGGCGAGCAGGCCCGCGCCGAGCGCTGGAAGCGCGCCCGTGAGCAGCTGGCCACCGCACTCGACGCCCAGGCCTGGGACGGCGCCTGGTACCGGCGCGGCTGGTTCGACGACGGCTCCGTGCTGGGCACGCACACCGACACCGAATGCCGCATCGACCTCATCGTGCAGGCCTGGGCCGTGCTGACCGGCGCCGGCCGCCCCGAGCGCGCGGCCCAGGCGCTGGACAGCGCCTGGCACGAGCTGCACGACCGCGACGCCCACCTGCTGCGCCTGCTGTGGCCGCCACTGAAAGACCACCGCCCCGAGGCTGGCTACATCCAGGCCTACCCGGGCGGCGTGCGCGAGAACGGCGGTCAGTACAACCACGGCGCCACCTGGGCCTTGATGGCCAGCGCCCAGCTGGGCCAGGCCGACCGCGCCTGGGCCGCCTTCACGGCGATCAGCCCGGCACACCGCGGCACGCACGGCGCGGTCTACGGGCTGGAGCCGTTCGCCGTGGCGGGCGACATCGAGACCGCGGCGCCGCACGCGGGCCGGGGCGGCTGGAGCTGGTACACCGGCGCGGCCGGCTGGCTGCTGCGCGCGGCGGTCGAATCGCTGTGCGGCGTGCGGCTGCGCCACGGCGAGCTGAACGTCACACCCTGCCTGCCGCCGCACTGGTCGCAGGCCCGCGTGACGCTGCAGGTCGACGCACGGGCCGTGGAGGTGCTCGTGCAACGGGCCGCCCCGCTGGCCCGGGCGCCGGTCGGCTACGTGCGGCTTGCGCCGGGGGAATCGCTGCTGCTGGACGAGGCGCCTGGCGCGCTGCGGCTGTGGGTGCCGGTGCCCGACCGCGCACCGACGCACCAGGGAGAAGCCCTGCCGGCCTGACCGGCCCGGCCGCCCCCCCCAAAAAGCAAGGCGGCCCCGCGGGGCCGCCTCTTCTTTCGGCAAGACTTGCCGACGCCGCGCTTCAGGCCGACAGGCTCAGCACCAGCGCCATCAACAAGCTCCCCAGCACGACGGTCGTGAACATGCGATGGCCCACGGCCGCGTCGATGGCCTCCAGCGAGCACAGCGCACGGTGGCGGTGATCCGACAAGGTGCGGCACTGGCGCAGATGGGCGCCCAGGCTGTCGAGGTGCTGACGCACGAGGTGATCGGGAGTTCGCGACATGATGTGTTCCTTCCTGGGGATGAGTCTCAACAGTAGGGCTGCAGCGGCCGGCAGACATTCGGAGACGGGCCGAGCGTGCTGTAGGACCGCGCCGGCGCGGTCTCAGGCACCATCGCAGCCATGACCGCCCGCCTGCTGAACCTGTTCGTCGCGGCATGCGCCGCCTGGGCCCTGATGGGCAATTGCCATGCCCAGGCGCTGACGGTGGGCTCCAAGCGCTTCACCGAGAGCTATCTGCTCGGCGAGATCGTCACGCAGACGTTGGCCGACCAGGGCCGGGCCGCGACGCATCGGCAGGGCCTGGGCAACACGGCCATCCTGGCCGCCGCGCTGCAGCAGGGGCAGATCGACCTCTACCCCGAATACACCGGCACCATCGTGCGCGAGCTGCTGCGGCGCGAGTCCGCCGCCGACGCGCAGGCCTCGCTCGCGCAGATCAACCGCTGGCTGGCGCCGCTGGGCTTGAAGGCCGGCGTGCCGCTGGGCTTCAACAACAGCTATGCGCTGGCCATGCGCGAGGCCGACGCCGCACGGCTGGGCATCGCGACAATCTCCGACCTCGCCCGGCTGGCGCCGCCGCTGCGGCCCGGGCTGTCGCACGAATTCATCGCCCGCGCCGACGGCTGGCCCGCGCTGCGCCGCGCCTACGGCCTGACGCTCGCGGCCGGCGCGGGGCTGGACCATGGCCTGGCCTACCAGGCGCTCGCCGGCGGCCAGGTGGACCTCATCGACGTCTACACCACCGACGCGCAACTGGCCCGGGCGCCGCTGCGCGTGCTGCGCGACGACCGGCAGTTCTTTCCGCGCTACGACGCCGTGCTGCTGATGCGTTCGGCCGTGGACGAGCGCCCGCTGCTCGCGCTGGCCGGCCGGCTGCCGGCGGAGCGCATGCGTGAGCTCAACGCCGCCGCCGAACTGGCGGGCCGCCCGTTCGCCGACGTGGCGCACGGCTTTTTGCACCCGGCGGCCACCGCCGCGCCGGCGCCCACCGCGCCGCGCCGCCTGATGGCCCAGGTGCTGGCACCCGATCTCCCCCGGCTGCTGGCCCAGCATCTGGCGCTGGTGTTCGGCTCGCTGGCGCTGGCCTGCGCCGTGGCCGTGCCGCTGGGCATCGCCGCGCACCGGCGCCCAGGGCTGGCCACGCCGGTCATGGCCGCGACCGGGCTGCTGCAAACCCTGCCGTCGCTGGCGCTGCTGGCCTTTCTGATCGCGTGGCTGGGCCGCATCGGCTTCGCGCCCGCGCTGCTGGCGCTGTTCGTCTATGCGCTGCTGCCCATCGTGCGCAACGCCCACGCCGGGTTGAACGGCGTGCCGCAGGGGCTGCGCGACGCGGCGTTGGCGCTGGGCCTCACGCGGGGGCAGGCGCTACGCGCCGTGGAGCTGCCGCTGGCGCTGCCCACGCTGATGGCCGGCGTGAAGACGGCAGCCGTGACCAACGTGGGCACCGCCACCGTGGCGGCGTTCGTCGGGGCCGGCGGCCTGGGTGAGCGCATCGTCGCAGGCCTGGCGGTCAACGACACCAGCCTCATGCTGGCCGGCGCCCTGCCGGCGGCTGCGCTGGCACTGATGGTGCAGTTGGCATTCGATGGGATGGAACGGCGGTTCACCCGCGTTCACAATCGGGTCAGAACATCCAGGGATGGACGGCCATGAAGTCAGGGATGCGATCAGGCGTTGGGGTAGCAGGCCTGCTGGTCGGCGCTGTCACACACGCCGGCTGCTCCCGGCCGATCGAGGTGCCCATGGCCCCGGTGGGCTTCAGCGTCGCCTTCGACGGCGAGCGCGCCTCCGGCATGTACCCGACGCTGCTGCGCGAGTTGAACGCCGCCACGGGCTGCCAGTTCAACATCCGGCGTGTGCCACGCGCCCGGCTGCAGAAGATGTTCGAACTCGGCGAGGCTGACGTCATGGCGCCGGCGGCCCGGTCGCCGGAACGCGAGGCGCTGGGCGAGTTCGTCGGGCTGGTGCAGTTCCGGCCCGGCGTGCTGGCGGTCTCGCGGGAGCGGCCGCTGCCGCACTCGCTGGCCGAGCTGATCGCGCGCCGCACCGACAAGGTCGCCGTCGTGCGCGGCTACACCTACGGCCCCGCCTACGACGACGCGATGGCGGTGCTGCGCGCGCAGCAGCGTCTCCTCGAGCAGGCCGATGCCTTCGGCGTGGCGCGCGCGCTGCACGTGGGGCTGGCGCAGGTCACCATCATGACACCCAACGCCTTCATCGGCACGCTGCACCAGGACGCCGAGCTGACGCCGCTGATCAAGCAACTGCGCGTGGTGCCGCTGGCCGAGCTGGGCTGGGCCGACAGCGGCGTCTACCTGTCCCGCCGGCTGCCCGACGCTGACCGGCGCCTGCTGGCCGACGGATTCCGACAGCTGGCGCGATCCGGGCGCGTGTGGCAACTGTTCAACGACATCTACCCAGCCGGCAGCCTGAAGGACAGCATCCGACCGCTGCCTTGACGCGCGGCCCCGCCCCGCTCAGTCGATGGGCGTGAGCTTGGCGACCGACAGCGCCAGCCACTTGGTGCCGTGCCGGCCGAAGTTGACCTGCGCGCGCGCATCGGTACCGCTGCCTTCCAGCGTCAGCAGCACGCCCTCGCCGAACTTGGTGTGGAACACGCCCTTGCCCACGCGCAGGCCGCCGTGTTCCTCCGACACCTTCTGCTTCATGCTGGCAGGCACGGGCGGCTCCACCCACGCGGCCTTCTCGACGCGGCCGGCGCCCACCATGCCCTTGAGGCCCGAACCGCGGTCCCAGGCGTTTTGGTACTCGCGCGCAAAGCCCGAGCCGAAGCCCTGGTTGCGCGGCGTCAGCCACTTCAGGCTCTCCTCGGGCAGCTCGTCGAAGAAGCGGCTCTTGATGTGATAGCGCGTCTGGCCGTGCAGCATGCGCGTCTGGCAGAAGCTCAAGGACAGCTTCTTGCGCGCCCGCGTGATGGCCACATACATCAGGCGGCGCTCTTCCTCCAGCCCGTCGTGGTCGGACATCGCGTTCTCGTGCGGGAACAGGCCTTCTTCCAGGCCCGTGATGAACACCGCGTCGAACTCCAGCCCCTTGGCCGAGTGCACGGTCATCAGCTGCACGGCGTCCTGCCCGGCCTGGGCCTGGTTGTCGCCGGCCTCCAGCGACGCGTGCGTCAGGAAGGCCACCAGCGGCGACATGATCTCGCCGGTCTCGGCATCGGGCACCGCGCCCGGCGTGCCGGCGGTCTGCAGGCCCGGCGCCACCTCGTCGACTGGCAGGCCCACGGCGTTCTTGCCGAAGCCCTCCTGCATGACGAAGGCCTCCGCTGCGTTGACCAGTTCGTCCAGGTTCTCCAGCCGCTCGGCGCCGTCCTTGTCGGTGCGGTAGAAGTCCAGCAGGCCGGAGGTCTCCAGCACCTGCTCGATGATCTCGCGCAGCGTCATGCCCTGCGTGAGGTTGCGCGTGGAGTCGATGAGGTTGGTGAAGGCCAGCAGGTTGGCGCCGCCCTTGCCGGCGATGGCGCTGACGCTCTGGTAGAGGCTGCGGCCGGTGGCCTTGGCAGCATCCTGCAGGTTCTCCAGCGTCTTGGCGCCGATGCCGCGGGTCGGGAAGTTCACGACGCGCAGGAAGCTGGTGTCGTCGTTCGGGTTCTCCAGCAGGCGCAGATAGGCCAGCGCGTGCTTCACTTCGGCCCGCTCGAAGAAGCGCAGGCCGCCGTAGACGCGGTACGGGATGCCCGAGTTGAACAGCGCCGACTCGATGACCCGTGACTGCGCGTTGCTGCGGTAGAGGATGGCGATCTCCTGCCGGTCCAGCCCACCGCGGTGCAGGTGCTGGATCTCCTCGATCAGCCATTGCGCCTCGGCGAAGTCGCTGGGCGCCTCCTGCACGCGGATGGGATCGCCCTGGCCGGCGTCGGTGCGCAGCGTCTTGCCCAGGCGCTGGCTGTTGCGGCTGATCAGCTCGTTGGCGGCGTCCAGGATGTGGCCGAAGCTGCGGTAGTTCTGCTCCAGCTTGATGACCTTGCGGACGCGGTACTCGCGCTCGAAGTCGATCATGTTGCCCACGCGCGCACCGCGGAAGGCGTAGATGCTCTGGTCGTCGTCGCCCACGGCCAGCAGGCTCTGGCCAGTGCCGGCGCCCGGTGGCGCGAACATCTTCAGCCACGCGTATTGCAGCTTGTTGGTGTCCTGGAACTCGTCGACGAGGATGTGTCGGAAGCGGTTCTGATAGTGCTCGCGCACGGCCGGGTTGTCGCGCAGCAGCTCGTAGGAGCGCAGCATCAGCTCGGCGAAGTCGACGACGCCCTCGCGCTGGCACTGGTCCTCGTAGTTGGCGTAGATCTCGACGAGCTTTCTCGTCTGCTCGTCGTGCGCCACCACGTCGCCCGGGCGCTGGCCGTCTTCCTTGCAGCCGGCGATGAACCAGCCGACCTGCTTCGGAACAAAGCGCTCCTCGTCGAGGTTCATCGCCTTGATGACGCGCTTGACGGCCGAGGTCGTGTCGCTCGCGTCGAGGATCTGGAAGGCCTGCGGCAGGTGGGCCAGCTTCCAGTGCGCACGCAGGAAGCGGTTGCACAGGCCGTGGAAGGTGCCGATCCACATGCCGCGCACATTGAACGGCAGCATGGTCGACAGACGCGTCAGCATCTCCTTGGCGGCCTTGTTCGTGAAGGTCACGGCCATCACGCCGCCGGGGCTGACCTGGCCCGTGTTCAGCAGCCACGCGATGCGCGTGGTCAGCACCCGCGTCTTGCCCGAGCCCGCACCGGCCAGGATCAGCGCCGGCTCGGCGGCCGCCGTCACGGCGGCGAGCTGCTCGGGATTGAGGTTCTTGAGGAGGGGACTTTGCTGGTGAGCGGCGTCGCGGACGTCTTGCGCGGGATTCATCGACGCATTTTAAAGAGGCCTACCTTCGCCTGGCCTTGCCGGCCCGCCCGGCCTTGGACCACTCGTAGACCTCGCCGTCGGGCGTGCGCCCGCCCTCCACGGCCGACACGCCCGGCTTGCCGACATGGTCGTCCAGCTCGGTGGAGATGCTGACGTGCCGGTGCCCCTGGCGGCGCTGCTCCTCGGCGCAGGCCAGCGCCTGCGTCAACGCCTGGCCGCCGAAGAACTCGCACACCGGCGCGGCGGCCTCGCCCTCGCCTTCCAGCCAATACACGACGATGCCCAAATCGATCTCCGGTGTGCAGGGACGCCCGCTGCCGGCCGCATCATGCAGCATCCGCGCACCCGGCCGTGACTGCACCAAGAGCGTGCCACCACGACACAAGCGGTGCCATGCCATGCACGAAACCGGGCGCCGTGGGTGGCGCGATGCAGGCATGCGATTTGCGCAGTCCCCGCCCATGACCAACTGCCAGGGATTCCGCTCGCCCCCCGATCCCGCCCCGAACGAGCCCCTGGAAACACCCCCCGGCCTGGCCATGGCGGCCGTGCTGGAACGCGCCGCCGGCCTGGGCCGCTGGTGGCATGACCCGGCAACGGGCCGCAGCGCACTGTCCACGGTCGCAGCGGAACTGCTGGAAATGCCGGGTGCCGCCGACGCCGACGGGCTGTACGCCTGCTTCGGGCACGTCGTCGAAGACGACATCCCGACCCTGACGCGCGCCTGGACAGGCACGGCGGCGGACGCGCCGGCCGACGTCCGCGTCGTCAGTGCCGCGCGCGGGCTGCGCTGGCTGCGCGCGACGCCGCTGCCGGTCGACCCGGCACGGCCCCGCTGCCACCACGGCCTGCTGCAGGACATCACCGACCTCACGCACGCCGCCGTGCGCGAACGGCTGGGCTACGCGCTGACGGAATACCTCGTCGGCACGCACACGCTCGAAGACGCCATCACCCATGTCATCCAGCTCATCTGCCGCAAGCTGGGCTGGGAGTGGGGCGCCTACTGGCAGGCCGCACGGGATGCAGACGGCCGGGAGCAGCTGCACTGCCGGCACTTCTGGCACCCGCCCAGTCAGGCGCTGGAGCACTTCAGCCGGGCCAGCGTCAACCTGGGCATGGCGGCCGGCGACGGCCTCGTGGGGCGGGTGTGGTCGACCGGCCGGGCCGAATGGGTCGAGGACATGCGCACCGACCCGCGCTTCCTGCGCCGTGGCACCGCCCACACCTGCGGGCTGTCGTCGGGTTATGTATTCCCTGTCACCTACACGTCGGACGATGGGCAGCACCACCGCCCC
The DNA here is from genome assembly GCF_043555975.1 of Pelomonas nitida. Taxonomy (NCBI): domain Bacteria; kingdom Pseudomonadati; phylum Pseudomonadota; class Betaproteobacteria; order Burkholderiales; family Sphaerotilaceae; genus Roseateles; species Pelomonas nitida. The sequence goes on from NZ_JBIGIA010000012.1 coordinate 16,352, forward strand.
GGCGTGCTGGAGTTCTACAGCAGCCTCTCGCGCCAGCCCGACGCGCAGCTGCCCAAGGTCTCCGCAACCATCGGCGCGCTGATTGCCCAGACGGCCCAGCGCCTGGAGACCGAAGCCGTCATCCGCCGGCTCGCCCAGCTCGACGAGATGACCGAGCTGGACAACCGTGCGCACTTCTACGCCCAGCTCCATGACCACTGCCAGAAGGCTCAGCGCGACGGCGGGCGCTTCGCGCTGATGTTCATCGACCTGGACCGCTTCAAGGCCATCAACGATGCCTTCGGGCACGAGGCCGGCAACGCGGTGCTGCACGGCTTCGCCCGGCGGCTGCAGGCCCTGGCACCGCCGCCCGCCCGCGTCGGCCGCCTGGGTGGCGACGAGTTCGCCGTGCTGCTGCCCGGCCAGGGCGATGCGCACGCGCTCGCGCTGCTGGCGGACGACGTGCTGGGCGCCGCGACCCAGCCTTTCGGCTACGACGGCATGGCGCTGAACGTGTCGGCCAGCGTCGGCGTGAGCCGCTTCCCGGAGAACGGCCAGACGGCGCCCGAGCTGCTGCGCAGCGCCGACGCCGCGATGTACCGCGTGAAGCAGAACGGCCGCAATGGCAGCAACGTCTTCTCCACCAGCAGCCCCGATTCGCTGGCCCAGCAGCGGGCCCGGCTGGCGCAGCGCCTGTCCATCGAGGCGCAACTGCGCCAGGCGCTGCAGGCACGCGAACTCCAGCTGGTCTACCAGCCCATCGTCGAGCTGGCCAGCGGCGCGTTGCACGGCGTCGAGGCGCTGATCCGCTGGCGCAAGGCCGACGGCGAGGTCGTGCCGCCCGATGTCTTCATTCCCATCGCCGAGCAGAGCGACCTCATCATCGGCATCGGCCGCTGGGTGCTCAGCCAGGCGCTGCACGACCTGGCCTCGCTGCAGGGCGGCCCGCTCGCGCCGCTGAAGGTGCACGTCAACATGGCCGCGTCGGAGTTCACGAGCAGCACGCTGCCGGCCGACCTGCGCGCCATGGCCGCCGACCTCGCCGTGCCGGCCTCGCAGGTGGTGCTGGAACTCACCGAGAGCATGCTGATGCGCCAGCCCGAGCAGGTGAAGCGCGTCATGCGCCAGCTGCGCGAGACGGGCTTCGAGATCTCGCTGGACGACTTCGGCATGGGCCACTCGTCGCTGGCCATGCTCAACAGCCTGCCGATCGACTCGCTGAAGATCGACCGCAGCTTCGTGCGCGAGCTGGCCAGCGGCGCGCGCGACCGCGCCATCGCGCAGACCATCGTGCAACTGGGCCAGCACCTGCAGCTGGAGGTCGTCGCCGAAGGCATCGAGAGCGAGGCGCAGCTGGCCGTGCTGCGCGCCTGCGGCTGCCGCTTCGGCCAGGGCTACCTGCTCGGGCGGCCGCTGCCGCTGCACGACCTGTTGGCCGCCTTCCCGAAACATCGCCCGCACTGAGCCCGGCACTGACGACACCGGCGCCGCAGCAGGCATGATGCGGCGCCATGACTGCTCCGCTCCCCTGCCCCTGCGGCCGCCCGCTGCCCTACGCCGCCTGCTGCGGCGTCTGGCATGCCGAACACGCCGCCAGCGGCCGGCTCGCCGCGCCCACCCCCGAAGCCCTCATGCGCTCGCGCTACGCCGCCTTCGTGCTCGATGAGCGCGCCTACCTGCTCGCCACCTGGCATGCCAGCACCCGGCCCGCCGCGCTGGAGGCGCCGGAGCCGGGGCTCAAGTGGCTGGGCCTGACCGTCAAGCAGGCCGCGCTGCAGGACGCCGACCACGGCACCGTCGAGTTCGTCGCCCGCAGCAAGCTGGCGGGACGCGCACACCGGCTGCACGAGGTCAGCCGCTTTGTGCGCGAGGACGGCGCCTGGCTCTACGTCGACGGCGACGTCGCTTAGCCCATCACTTCACCTGGATGGACGGGTCCCAGTAGAAGTAGCCGTACAGCTGCTGGTTCTCGCCGTCGGCCAGCGTGTAGAGCGCGAAGTTCACGTAGAAGTACTCGGTGCCCGCCTTCATCACCTTGGAGTCGAAGCTGCTGAAGCTCTGCTGCATCGGCTTGGCCGGCAGGCCGTTCTTGGTCGTCGGGTCGGGCTGCGCCGCGCCGTTGCGCACCACGAGGTTGGGCACGAACTGGTTGAAGACGTTGTCGCCCTTCCAGTAGTTGATGCCGTAGACGATGACGGCGTCGTCGGAGTTGTTGTAGATGGACACGCCGGTGTAGGAGACGTAGTCGCCCGGCAGCGCCGAGAACACCAGGTCGGCCGTGCCCTGCTTGTCGATACCGCCGCGCGGATCGGTGCAGATCATGTACTGGCTGTGGTGGTCGATGCCCGTCGGGCGCGCCGGGTCCTTGCTGGGGTTGGGGTAGTGCGTCTTGACATAGTCCGTGTCGATGACGACGAGGACGTTGATTTGCTGGGCGCTGGAAGCAGCGGTGTTCATGGCGGTTCTCCTTGCAGATGGATGGAGGAAGCCTGGCGAGCCCGGTCAGCACGCCCCTGGCGGGCGGGTGGGTGGGCTCGGCAGGGCGTGCAGATCAGCTCGAACGGGCCGACGCGTGGCCGCCGTCGAGTGCCTCGGGCGCGCTGCCGGCAGCGCGGCAGCCTTCGTTGGCGACGTCGGGCACGACGTTGCCGGGGCCATGGTTCTGGCAGATACAGGACATGACGATCCCTTTCGTGAATACCGCGATGGGGGGTGAACCGCCGCCCCTGCGGCAGAGGCGGCGGCCAGCTCGTGCCAGCTCCAGCGGAGCCTGGTCACGAGTTGGGTCCATCTTGGTTGCCGAGGGCGCCCGCCACCTTCCCGCAAGCTGCGGGCGCACCGAATACGGCGCCAACGGCCGGGAAGATTGCGGGAAGGCACGAGACGACCGTTTCGCCACACCGGGCGGCCGTGGTGCTGACGGACGCGACCGGGGGTTCCACCGCTGACCTTCAGGTTCGCGGGGCCAGCAGTTCGAGGCTGAGCCTCTCCCAGTTGGATGGAGCGCAGTGAACTGCAGCCGACCTGCGCATGGCGGTCGGGGATGTCTTGGCGACGACTGGTTTGACCCGTTGCATCAAGCCGGGATTTGCCTTCGGCGAAACCTGCGGTTTTCGCCCCGGCGGGCGACCTACTTTGGCTTCGCCGAAGGCAAATCCCGGCTGGCCCTCTCGCTCATACCAACAGCCGCCAATGCGATCCGGAACCAGCGCGTAGACACATGGCGTGAGCCAGGCGAAGCCCGACGCGCGGCGCCGGGACGCTGGGGCTCGAGACGTGGGCATGCAATGCCAGCTACCGACCCGGTGCCGACATTCGCATCACGGAGCAGCCAGCGGGAAAACGGACGGTCAAGCTTGAAGTTGCACCGCGACCGACGGCTTGCCGACGTGAGTCGACCAAAGCGACGGGTGAGGCGTTGCCGCTCGACTTATCAAAGCAACACTCCAGCAAGAGCGAGGCAGCCTGCCAACCCGAGTGCCCAACCCAGGCTATCCATCGGCAGCGCCAGCAGCCAGATCAGAGGCTGAATGAGACGGCAAGCCTGCCCCATTGCGCCACCGCGCCCAATCTCCGCTTGGATGTCCGCGTGCAACTCGGACACTTCCTTCGCCCCGACGCCAAATGTTGAAACGCCAAGCGAGAAGAAGGCATACGCGATGCCTAGAACGAATAGCAAGAACGGCATTCTGTTTCGCCCGAGCGGCTTAAGGTGTTGATATGGCTCGCCAACGATTTGAGCATGCGCACAGACTGCCCGGCAGCATCCAAGTCGAAAGCCCATGCCCACCGGCATGGGCCCCGCCCGTTCAGCCGAAGGTGGTGTTCTTGATTTCGGGATCGTGGGTCGCGACCAAGTCCACGGTGCCGTCAGGCGAGGTGACCGAGAACACCAGGATGACGCCGCGCCGGGTCTGCGGCATGACCGGGAAGACGATGCGCTGCTCGGCGTCGGCCATGAAGGTGTTGGGCAGCAGCGTGGTGCTTTGCAGCGTCTTGGCCACGGCCGCCAGCAGCACGGCGCCTTCGATGGCCTTGAGGCCGTGCAACGACGCGGCCGGTGGAGCGGGACGGACGCCCTGGATGCAGAGGAAGTCGACAGTGAAGCCCTGGTCCTGGCAGTTGAGCGAGTCGGGCGGCACGCTGTAGCCCTGCGCATTCAGATAGATGCACTGCATCAAGCCGCGGTCGTTCCAGCAGGGCACCACCGTGTAGGTGGACATGGGAAGGCTGGGGAGGTCTGACGTGGTCATGAGCATTCCTTTTCAGTGGGGGTTGGACGCAAACGTCGTCATGGGTCGGTAACCGCCGGCTGCGAGAGCCTGCAGTTCCCGGGGGGCCGGCGGCTCGGCAGTCGAGCAGCCGCGGGCGGCGAGCCATGCCTCGCGCACCAGTCCGGCCTGGCCCGAACTCACGCTCGGCTGCAGTGCGGCAGCGGCCTGGGCACAGGCGGCCGACCGGGGCGGCAGCGCCGTGCCTGCCGGCTCGGCCAGGCGCAGTCCCAGCAACGTGAGACGGGCCAGGAATTCATTGAGCTGCCAGTTCAGCGGGCGCTGAGCCAGCAGCCGCGCCACTCGGCCGCGCGCGTCGGCCCAGGCCGCGAACTCCGCCGGTGCGTCGCCCCGGGCACGGGCCTGCAGCGCCTGCACGGCGACGAGCCGGGCCAGCGTCTCCTGCCACAGCGGCTCGGCGGCGCCCTCGGCCTCGCGGCGCACATCGGCCAGCTGACGGGCCAGTTGGGCGGCGTCGAGCCGCTGACCGGCGTCGGCCTGCATCATCAGGCGCAGCGCCTCGGCATGGGCCAGCTCGGCACGCCAGAGTCGGTTGCCCGGGTCGTTGTGCGCCGCGCGCGCCAGCCATTGCGTGGCGTCGCCCATGGTCGCGGCGGCGGCCGCGTGGTCGCCGAGGTCGCGCTGCGCCTCGGCGCGCCTGACCTGCAAAGCGCCCAAGTCGTGCAGCCGCACGAACTCGCCGGGGCGGGCCTCGTGCATCGCGAGCTGTGCGCCACGCGAGGCGTCCAGCAGCGCCAGTGCCGCCCGCGGCTGCCCACGCAGGCGCGCCAGCAGCCCCAGCCAGGTTCGCGAGCTGGCCACGGCGTCTTGCAGTTCCACGTCACCGGGCTGCGCGGCCAGCAGCGCCAGCTTGAGCTGCAAGGCCTGCTGGAACCAGCGTTCGGCGTCGGCCCAGGCGGCGCGGCGCAAGGCGATGGAGCCCAGGCTGTTGAGCGCGAAGCCGAGTTCGCTGCGGGCGCCGGCATCACCCGGCACGGCCCGCAGCCACTGCTCGCAGGCGTCGCGGTAGCGGCCCATGGCTTCGGCCGCGCGGGCATGGTCGCCCTGGTCGAACGCGGCCTGCCCCTGCCAGAAGGCGGTGGCGCCAACGGCCTTGAAATAGTCACCCGGCGGCACCTCGCCACCGAACCGCAGCGAGGCCAGCAGCCGCTGGGCCTGGGCCAGCGCATCTTGCGCGAGCGGCGCATCACCCTTGCCACGCGTGCCTTCCACCTCCGCCAGCACGATCAGCGCCTTGGCACGCTGCAGCCGGTCGGCGGGCGCCTCCTCCGGCGCCGGCACGGCCCCAAGCACGGCCAGGCTCTGCCGGCCGACACTGCCCAGCAGATCGAGCCGGCCGATGGGCCGCAACTGGTCGGCCAGGTCGCCGAGCATGAACGACGTCAGCCGCTGGCTTTGCCGCGCCCGGTCGGCCGCCACGGTGGCCAGCTCGGCGTTGCGCATGGCCGCCAAGGCTGTCAGCAACGCCAGCCCGGCCACGCCGGCCGACGCCAGCCAGCGCCAGCGCGCCAGCCGCCGCAGCCGCGCCTGCGAGCGGGCCACGCAGTCCCGCACCTCGGCCCCGAACAGCTGCGGTGCCTCGGCAATGGCGGCCACCGCCTGCCACAGCATGGCGCCGCGCGGCAGCAGCAGCGCGTTGGCCCGGCCGCCCTCCCGCCAGCGCTGCACCCAGGGCAGCAACTGCTCACGCATGGCCAGCGTGGCCCGGTGCTGGGCCAGCCAGGCCGTGACGCGCGGCCAGCTGCGCAGCACCGCCTCGTGCACCACGCGGCAGCCCGGCTGGCCGTTGAGCTGGTCGGCCACCAGCAGGCGCGACTGCACCAAGGCCTGCACCAGCGCGCGCTCGTCGTCGTCGGCCAGGTCCTGCTCGGGCAGCCAGCGCCCGGTGGGCGGCGCGTCCTCCGTGGGCAGGCCCACCAGGCGTGGCAACAGCCGCGTCAGCGCGGCCTGCTGCTGGGCAGGCAGCTCTGCCAACGCCGCCTCCGCACGGCGGCCGATGGCGCCCTCCAGCCCGCCCATGGCGGCGTAAGCGGCCCAGCTCAGCTCATCGCCAGCCTCGCGCTGCAGATACAGCTCCTGCAGCGTGTACTGCAACAGCGGTAGCGCGTCGCGCGTGTTCAGCGCGTCCGCGCACAGCCGGTCGTCGAGCCGGTTCAGCCCGGCGGGGTCGGTGCCGAACACCAGCGCGCCCGCGCGCGCCGGCAACCGGATCATCTGCGCGATGGCGGCCGTCGAGGGCAGCGGCAGGTCCATGTGCGCCCCATGCTCCTTGTCGCGCAGCAGCGTCGGATGGCGGGCCAACCGGGCATAGAAGTCATTGCGGCAGATGGCCACCAGCAGCACCGCCTTGGCGCGCACCAGCGCGTCGATGCAGGCCAGGAAGCCACGCACGACGTCGTCAGCGGTCAGCAGCAGCAAGGCCTCCAGCCGGTCCAGCACGAGCAACGGCGGTGGCGGCTCGGCGATGGCCGTGGGGTACGCGCCGCGCAGGCCCACGTGGATGAGCCGGGCCACCTCCTGCGGCTGCGCCTGCAACACCGGCGCCAGCGACTCCATGCTCCAGCCCGACAGCAGCGGCGTGCCAGCCACGTCCCAGTCGAGCAGCGTACCGGCCAGCGCGGGCCACAGCCCCAATTCGCCGGCACCGCCCAGGTCCACGATGGCAGCGGCGCAGGTGGCGAGCCGTTCCGCGCCCGGTGCAGCGTCACCGGCCGCCGCCAACAGCGCGGGCAGCAGCCCCGCCTGCACCAGCGAAGTCTTGCCCGACCCGCTGGGGCCCAGCAGCACCACCTGCGGGTAGCCGCGCCGCCACTGGGCCAGCAAGCGCTCGTGCAGCGACGTCACCTGTTCGTCCCGGCCAAAGAACACATCGGCCTGCTCGGGGCCGAAGGCGGCCAGCCCGCAGTAGGGCGAGCGCCCGCGCCGGCTGCCCTCCAGGCCGCGCGGGCCGGTGCCGGCCAGCGCCTGCACGGGCGCAAGGAGGCGGTAACCCTGACGGCGGATGGTCTCGATGTATTGCGGCTGCGTGACGCTGTCGCGCAGCGCGCGGCGCAGCCCGGCGATGACCTTGTGCACCGGGTTGTCCCCCAGCGCTTCGCCGGGCCAGCAGGCTTGCAGCAGCGCTTCGGCGCTGACCACCTCCCCCGGCCGCCGGCACAGCGCCACGAGCACGGCCATCATGCGCGGCTCCAGCGCGACGGTCTCGTCGTCGCGCGACAGCCGCTGCGTGGCGGGGTGCACCGTCCAGTCACCGAGCCGCCAGCGCCCGCCCGGGCCTGCCGGGGAGGATGTGGCGGGACCGGGAGCGGCCTCTCGGGAACGGCCTTGCCTCGTCAGCGTCGCGGATGCCTCTGTCGTCATGCCAGTTCTGCCTTGCGTGGGCCCGGGTAGCAACGGACGACAACCGGGGCACGACAGCGACAGCGCGGGCCGCACAGCACCGCCGGCGCACCGGCTCAGGCATCATTCGCCGCCCCCTCTGCGCCCGCGTTTCCTGCCCCCTGCCTTGGCCAGACGCTCACACGCAACTCGTTGCGTGCCTGTCCACTCCAGCACGGCAGGGTCGGCTCAGGCAGACCAAAGAAAAAACCCGGCGCCGCGTGGAGCGGGCCGGGTTTCGCGGTTGAAAAAACGGGCGGCATGCCGCCCGTTCAGACCAACGCTTAGGGCTTGTTGCCGGTGGGGAAAGGCCACGCGGCTTGCGGGCTCAGCGCCGTCTTGGCGGCAGGAGCGGGCGCAGCAGCGGCAGGCTTGGCAGCAGGGGCAGGCTTGGCAGCGGCAGCCTTCTTGGGCGCAGCAGCCTTCTTTGCAGCCGGCTTCGCAGAAGCCTTCTTCACGGGCGTCGAAGCAGCCTTCTTGACGGCAACCTTCTTCACGGGCGTCGAAGCGACCTTCTTGGCCGGAGCGGCCTTCTTCGCCGGAGCAGCAGCCTTCTTCACTGCGGCCTTCTTCACGGGCGTCGCGGCAGCCTTCTTGGCGACAGCCTTCTTCACGGGCGTCGCAGCAGCCTTCTTGGCCGGAGCGGCCTTCTTCGCCGGAGCAGCAGCCTTCTTCACGGCGGCCTTCTTCACGGGCGTCGCAGCAGCCTTCTTGGCCGGAGCGGCCTTCTTCGCCGGAGCGGCAGCCTTCTTCACGACAGCCTTCTTCACGGGCGTCGCGGCGGCCTTCTTGGCCGGAGCGGCCTTCTTCGCCGGGGCTGCCTTCTTGACAGCGGCCTTCTTCACCGGGGTTGCAGCGGCCTTCTTGGCCGGCGCTTTCTTTGCAGTTGCCATGGTTTTCTCCTTGATCAAGTGGAAAAGTCACCGCTCTGTGCGGACCGGTCCGCCCAGATACGGCTATTCACCGTCCGAGAGTCGCTCAGGAGGAACGCCTCGGTACGGTGAATGGGATCGCCATGCAGCCCCGCCACCTCGAGGGTGTTGATGCGGGTTTCGCTCGGTGACTGCATTGGCCAGGTCTTGATCTTGTTAACGCCGGGACGTCAGTCCCAGCTCAATGCCCCGCCCGACTGGTACTCGATGACGCGGGTCTCGAAGAAGTTGCGTTCCTTCTTCAAGTCGATCATCTCGCTCATCCACGGGAACGGGTTCTCTTCGTTCGGGAACAGCGCCTCCAGGCCAATCTGCACGGCACGGCGATTGGCGATGAAGCGCAGGTAGCCCTTGAACATCGATGCGTTGAGGCCCAACACGCCGCGCGGCATGGTGTCCTCGGCGTAGCGGTATTCCAGTTCGACGGCCTTCAGGAACAGCGCCTTGATCTCCGCCTTGAATTCAGCCGTCCACAGATGCGGGTTCTCGAGCTTGATCTGGTTGATCAGGTCGATGCCGAAGTTGCAGTGCATGGACTCGTCGCGCAGGATGTACTGGTACTGCTCGGCCGCACCGGTCATCTTGTTCTGGCGGCCCATCGCCAGGATCTGCGTGAAGCCGACGTAGAAGAACAGGCCTTCCATCAGGCAGGCGAACACGATCAGCGACTTCAGCAGCGTCTGGTCGTTCTGCGGCGTGCCGGTCTTGAACTCGGGGTTCATGATCGCGTCGATGAACGGAATCAGGAACTCGTCCTTGTCACGGATGGACTGAACCTCGTTGTAGGCGTTGAAGATCTCGCCTTCATCCAGGCCCAGCGACTCCACGATGTACTGGTAGGCGTGCGTGTGGATGGCCTCTTCGAAGGCCTGGCGCAGCAGGAACTGGCGGGCCTCCGGCGCCGTGATGTGGCGATAGGTGCCCAGCACGATGTTGTTGGCGGCCAGCGAGTCGGCCGTGACGAAGAAGCCGAGGTTGCGCTTGATGATGCGGCGCTCGTCGTCCGTCAGACCGTTGGGGTCCTTCCAGAGCGCGATGTCGCGGCTCATGTTCACTTCCTGCGGCATCCAGTGGTTGGCGCAGGTGGCGAGGTACTTTTCCCACGCCCACTTGTACTTGAACGGCACCAGCTGGTTGACGTCGGTCTGGCCGTTGATGATGCGCTTGTCGGCGACGCGCACGCGACGCGCGGTCGCCGATTCACCAGACAGTTGGGGAGCGGGAGTCGAGACGCTGGCGGCTTCGCGCGAGGCCATCGTGGATGGCGTCGCCGAAGGCATGGCTGCGAGGGGCTTCGCAGCAGAGTTATCAGTGGACTTCAGGTCTTCGTCCCAATCCAGCATGGTGAGCTTCCTATCACTTCGAATTATCGGCAGTGCTTGCGCAAATCAACAAGAACTAGCACAGGCTATTTGCATCAATCACGCAAAGTTTGTTGCGTGAGGGCATCGAAAACCGGCGGCATCCACTTGTCTATACAAGCAGATGCCACCGTTCCGATTACTGGCAGGCCTCGCAACCCGGGTCGTCGATGGCGCAGAACTTCATGTCCGTGGCGGGCAGTTCAGGCTCGACAACCGCGACCGGCGCCACCGCTGCGGCCATGACCGGCGCCGCAGCAGCCGACACGGCATTGAGCTGGCCCGACCGCGTGACCGTGCTCTTCTCGGCCTGCGTCGCGCTGATGGTGCGCAGGTAGTAGGTCGTCTTCAGGCCGCGTTGCCACGCGAGCTTGTAGGTCTCGTCGAGCTTCTTGCCCGACGCGCCGGCCATGTAGATGTTCAGGCTCTGCGCCTGGTCGATCCACTTCTGGCGGCGCGCGCCGGCTTCGATGAGCCACGAGGTGTCGACCTCGAACGCCGTCGCGTACAGGGCCTTGATGTCCTCGGGCACGCGGTCGATGCGGCGCAGCGAGCCGTCGAAGTGCTTGAGGTCCATGACCATCACGTCGTCCCACAGGCCCAGCGCCTTCAGGTCACGCACCAGCGATTCGTTGATGACCGTGAACTCGCCCGACAGGTTGGACTTCACCGACAGGTTGCCGAAGCAGGGCTCGATGGACGCGTCCACGCCGATGATGTTGGAGATGGTCGCGGTCGGCGCGATGGCCACGCAGTTGCTGTTGCGCATGCCGTGGGCGGCGATACGGCCGCGCAGCGCATCCCAGTCCAGCGACGTCGAGCGGTCGACATCGACGTAACCGCCGCGGGCCTCGGCCAGCAGGTCCAGCGAGTCGATCGGCAGGATGCCGCGGTCCCACAGCGAACCCTTGTAGGACGAGTAGCGGCCGCGCTCCTCAGCCAGCTCGGTCGAGGCCCAGTACGCGTGGTAGCAGACGGCTTCCATCGAGCGGTCGGCGAACTCCACCGCGGCCTGCGAGGCGTACGGCGTGCGCAGCGCATACAGCGCGTCCTGGAAGCCCATGATGCCCAGACCCACCGGGCGGTGGCGCAGGTTGGAGTCACGTGCCTTCTTGACGGCGTAGTAGTTGATGTCGATGACGTTGTCGAGCATGCGCATCGCGGTGCGCACCGTCTTCTTCAGCTTGGCCTGGTCGATGGCACCGTCCTTCAAGTGCTGCGACAGGTTCACGGAACCGAGGTTGCAGACGGCGATCTCGCTGTCGTTGGTGTTCAGCGTGATCTCGGTGCACAGGTTGGACGAGTGCACCACGCCCACGTGCTGCTGCGGGCTGCGCACGTTGCAGGCGTCCTTGAATGTGATCCAGGGATGGCCCGTCTCGAACAGCATCGACAGCATCTTGCGCCACAGATCCTTGGCCTGCATGCGCTTGAACAGCTTGATCTCGCCGGCGTCTGCCTTGCGCTCGTACTCGACGTAGGCCTTCTCGAAGGCGGCGCCGAACAGGTCGTGCAGGTCCGGGCAGGTGCTGGGGCTGAACAGCGTCCAGTCACCGCCTTCGATGACGCGCTTCATGAACAGGTCGGGAATCCAGTTCGCCGTGTTCATGTCGTGCGTACGGCGGCGGTCGTCGCCGGTGTTCTTACGCAGGTCCAGGAACTCTTCGATGTCCAGGTGCCAGGTTTCCAGGTAGGCGCAGACGGCACCCTTGCGCTTGCCGCCCTGGTTCACGGCCACGGCCGTGTCGTTGACGACCTTCAGGAACGGCACGACGCCTTGCGACTTGCCGTTGGTGCCCTTGATGTGGCTGCCGAGCGCGCGCACCGGCGTCCAGTCGTTGCCCAGGCCGCCCGCGAACTTGGACAGCAGCGCGTTCTCCTTCAGCGCTTCGTAGATGCCGTCCAGGTCGTCGCTGACCGTGGTCAAGTAGCAGCTGGACAGCTGCGAGCGGCGCGTGCCGCTGTTGAACAGCGTCGGCGTGGAGCTCATGAAGTCGAAGCTCGACAGCACTTCGTAGAACTCGATGGCGCGGGCTTCGCGGTCGATCTCGTTCAGCGCCAGGCCCATGGCCACGCGCATGAAGAAGGCCTGCGGCATCTCGATGCGCTCGTCGGCGATGTGCAGGAAGTAGCGGTCGTACAGCGTCTGCAGACCCAGGTAGTCGAACTGCAGGTCGCGATCGGCCTTCAGCGCGGCGCCCAGCCTGGCCAGGTCGTATTGGCCCAGCTTCTCGTCGAGCAGCTCGGCGGCAATGCCCGTCCGGATGTAGCCGGGGAAGTACTCGGCGTAGCGCGTCTGCATCTCGGCCTGCGTCACCTCGACGCCGATGATCTCGCGGCGGATGGTGTGCAGCAGCAGGCGCGCGGTGGCGCGGCTGTAGCCCGGGTCTTTCTCGATCAGCGTGCGCGCAGCCAGGATCGCGGCCTTGTAGACCTCGTCGATCGCGACGCCGTCGTACAGGTTGCGCTGCGTCTCGGCCAGCACGGGCTCGGGACGCACGTCGGCGCCGAGGTTCTCGCAGGCCGACGCGATCAGCGACTTCAGCTGGGCCAGATCCAGCGGGCGGCGCTCGCCGCGGTCCACCACCATCAGCGCCGGCTCGGCCGCGCGGGCGGCCTCGCCGTGGGCGGCGCGCTCCTGCGCGCGGCGCTCGCGGTACAGCACGTAGGCGCGGGCCACCTCGTGATTGCTGCTGCGCATCAGACCGAGCTCGACCTGATCCTGCACATCCTCGATGTGGAAGGTGCCACCGCTCGGGCGCGAGCGCAGCAACGCACGCACGACGTTCTGGGTCAGCTGCTCCACGGTCTCGCGCACGCTCGCCGAAGCTGCACCGCTGGTGCCATGCACGGCCAGGAATGCTTTCATCAGCGCGACGGCGATCTTGCTGGGCTCGAACGACACCACCGCGCCGTTGCGGCGAATGATCTGGTAGGCCTGGTAAGACGACGGCATGGTGCCGGCAGTAGCGGTAGCGTCGGATCCAAACGCGTCCGGGGACACCGGGGAGAGCGAGGCGTCGGGGGCCTGACCCGTGGCGGCTTCATGCTGCATGAGGGGATCCTTTATCGAGAAATGACGGGCAAATGCGCGGCGGCAACCCACAAGAGGGTTGGCGCATCGGGGTGAGCTGGGTTGGAGGGAGTTCGTCCCCGCCGGGCCATCGCCAGGCCGGCATTCCGGCTGGACCCTCGACAGCAAGGCCGCGGTGGCCTTGCCACTGCGCACTGCGATTCCGAGGAGATGGTCATGGGGTCGACTGGGTCAGCAGGATATCACGAAGGACACTATATCTATGGCCCCGCCGCCCCTCAAGCACTACCGCTAGTGTCACCACATCATCTATGGGTTGCCACAAAAACAAGCACACCACCGCGTACAGCACGATCGCATCGGGGTTCCTCATCACGACCCCGCATCCACACTGGGCTGGCGGGCCGAAACGCTCGCCAGGCCGCATCGATGCTGCATTTCCGGCGCGGGCCCGCAACCGCATTTGCAGGTCGCCCAGGATTCAAGCCGGGCAAATCCCGAGGTCGATGTCTTCAGCTGTCGCCGGCCGAAATGCCCAGTCGCGCCATGCGATAGCGGATCTGGCGCAGCGACAGGCCGAGGCTGGCCGCAGCCGCCGTGCGATTGAAGCGATGCTGCTCCAGCGCGCGCAGCAGAATGGCTCGCTCCACATCGTCGAGATACACCGCCAGATCGCTTGGCAATTGCTCCGGCAGAGACAGCCCCTCGGCAGGCGCCTCAGCCAGCAGCGGCGTGGCCAGTGCCGCAAACTGCGACTCGCTTTGTTCGTCGTCCAGCACGGCATCAGGCAGGCCGAGGTCGTCGGGCCCGATCCACTCGCCACCCGCCAACGCCAGCGCGCGGTGCAGCAGGTTCTCCAGCTCCCGCACATTGCCGGGGAAGGCATAGCGAGACAGCGTCTGCAGCGCGCTGGCCGTCAGGCGCGGCGTGGGCGACACGCCGGCGTCCTGCGCGATGCGCGCGAGCACGCGTTCGCTGATGAGGCCCAGATCCTCCAGCCGCTCACGCAGCGGCGGCACCCGGATCTGGATGACGTTCAGCCGGTAGAACAAGTCCTGCCGAAAGCGCCCACCCGCCACCTCGGCCGCAAGATCCTTGTGCGTCGCACTGAGGATGCGGACATTGATGGGCGTTTCGGCCGTGGCCCCCACCGGGCGCACCGATCGTTCCTGGATGACCCGCAGCAGCTTGCTCTGCATGGCCAGCGGCAGGTCGCCGATCTCGTCGAGGAACAGCGTGCCGCCATCGGACGCCTGGAAGAAGCCCTCGCGGTCCTCGTTCGCGCCGGTGAACGCGCCCTTGCGATAGCCGAAGAACTCGGCCTCCAGCAGGTTCTCCGGAATGGCGCCGCAGTTCACCGCGACGAAGCGCTGCGCCGCGCGCGCGCCATGGTCGTGGATGGCGCGCGCCACCAACTCCTTGCCGGTGCCGGATTCGCCGTGCACCAGCACCGGCGCCATGCTGCGCGCGACCTTGTCGATCAGCGAGCGCACCGCGTGAATGGCTGGCGAGCGCCCCACCAGCCGCTGCGAGGTGGACGGCGCCACCGCCGTGTCGCCGCCTGCTGCGGCGCCGGCCCCCTTGGCCGCAGGCTCGCGCCCCAGCGCCGAGGCGACGACCAGACGGAACTGGCGCAGGTCCACGGGCTTGGTCAGGTAATCGAAGGCACCGGCCTTCAGTGCCTCGACGGCGTTCTCCGCCGACCCGAACGCCGTGATGACGATGGCCTTCTCGGGCCGCGCGGCCTGCTCCAGCCAGCGCAGCACCGCCAGGCCCGAGCCGTCGGGTAGCTTCATGTCGGTGATGACGGCGCTGTACTGGTGATCGGCGAGTTGCTCCAACGCCTCGGCCACGGAGCCGGCGCTGTCGATCTCGTAGCCTTCGCGCAGCAAGGTGAGCTCGTAGAGCGTGCGCAGGTCCGGCTCGTCGTCGATGACCAGCAGTCGTGCGGGAGAGGCAGTCGTCATGAAAAGCTCGGTAGAGCAGCGCCCGGCATGCGCAGGCGCACGCTGAATTCATTGGCCGCGCCGTCGGCGGCGCGGCGGTAGTCGATGCGTCCGCCGTGGCGCTCGCACAGCTCACGGCAAATATAGAGGCCCAGGCCGGAGCCGCGGCTGCGCGTCGAGAAGAAGGGCTCGAACAGATGGCGCTCGACATCCGGCGGCACGGGCGCCCCGGCGCTGCGAACCACCAGAACAAGCACATCGCCGTCGCGCGCCAGCCGCACGCGCACGGCGCCAACGCCGTCGTCGGCATGGCGCAGCGCGTTGTCCAGCAGGTTGACCAGCACGCGGCGCAGGTGCTCGGCGTCGAACAGGCCCGGCATGCCCGGCAGGTCGATCTGCAGCTGAAAGCGGCTCCTGGCGCCGAGCTGCAGGCCGTTGACACCGGCCCAGTCCACGCAGGTCTCGTGCACCAGCTCGCTGACATCCAGCACCTGCGTGTCGGGCTGCACGCCGGGCGCGACCTCGGTCACGTCGTCCACCAGTCGCTTGAGGCGTTGCACGTTGGACGCGACCATGCGGGTCAGCGGCTCGGCGCGCATGCCGGCCACATCCTCGGCGATCAGCGCGTTCGCCTGGGCGATGGCGGCCAGCGGATTGCGGATCTCGTGCGCAATGCCCGCCGACACACGCCCCATCGCCGCGAGCTTTTCCTGCCGCGTACGCGCGAGCAGATCGCGGTTGTCCTCCAGGAAGATCACGCACAACTCCTCGCTGCCGCCGCGCTGCCGCGTGAAGCGAAGCCGCAGCCGCAGGCTGCGCGACGCCCCGCCTTCCATGGGCATCGAGACATCCATCTCCGTGCGGTTGCCCAGGATGTAGGCCTCTTCCAGTGCCTGCACCAACGGCAGCCAGTCGGCGCGCTCGCGCAGCTGCCAGCTCAGCGCGCCATCGGCGGCCCCCAACAGCACGCGGGCCGCCGGGTTCATCGCGCGCACGCGGCCGCGCCGATCCACCACGAGCACGCCCTCCTGCATCTCGTCGATGACGAGGCGGCTCAACAGCTCCTGCTGGCGCGCCAGCGCCATGCTGCCGCGCGCCGCCTTCTCCTCGCGGGCCAGGCGCGCACTCAACTCACTGGCCAGCAGGCTCACGGCAAACAACCCGCCACCCACCAGACCGGCCTGCGTCGTCTTCAAGCCCACGTCGACTCCCAGCAGCAGCGACCAGGCGGCCGCGGCCAACATCCCCAGCGTCGCGATGGCTGCAGTCGCCAGTGCCAGCCGGCGCGGGCACAGCACGGCCGACATCAGCACGGGCAGCACAAACAGCGCGCCGTAATTGACGCCGCTCGGGTCCTGCGCGTGCAGGACGCCGAACAACACCAGATCGACCCCGATGGCCAGCCACCAGTGCACGCTGCTGATACGGGCCAGGTTGCGCGCCGAGGCACCGCGCCTGAGTTGCGGCACCAGCCACAGCGCGACCGCCATGGCGGCGTAGGCCAAGCTCAACAGCAGCGTCGACCTCGCCGGCGGCGCCGACAGCAGCGTCGCGACGAACTGCGCCCCCAGCAACGCCAGCCCCAGGGCTGCACGCGCCGCGAGGAACGCTCGGTAAAGCCGCTCGAAGGCCGCGCTACCCGCCTCAGCCGGCTCGGGCGGCGGCGCCTCGATGAACCAATGGCCGCGGATGGACACACCCTCCAGGCCCGGCGGCAGCGTGGACTCCATCCTCACCACAGCGCCTCCCGCACGGCCGCCTGCGCCCACCACGCGACGAGATTCAAGCCTGCCCCTGACGCGCCTCGAAACGCTTTCGATGCTCGGCGCCGCAGAACGCGCCGCCCTTGCCCGGCAGCGCCTCGTCGGCAGGCAGGTGCATGCCGCACTCGGCACAGCTCACCATCGTTTTCGGCGCAGCGGGCCGCTGCGGCCGATCACCCTGCCCGGGCTCGTCGCGCCGGCCGCGCCGGGCGCCGATCATGAAAAACACGAATGCCAGCAGGGCCAGCAGCAACAGGTACTTCATGCCGGGCCTCCACCGCGCTGCAACACCACTTCCAACACAAAACGCGAACCCGCATACGACAGCAGCAGCAAGGCCGCGCCGGCATACAGCCAGCGTGTCGCCCGCCTGCCGCGCCAGCCATAGACGCGCCGGCCCACCAACAGCCCCGTCAGCACCAGCCAACCCAGCACGGCCAGCAGATTCTTGTGATCCCAATGCCACTGCGGCGTGAACCACCAGCCCAGCACAATCGCCAGCGACAACACGCCAACACCGGCTGCGACGAACTGGAAGGTCAGCCGCTCGAGCTGCAGCAGCGGCATGCCACCCGCCCCCGCCTGCCGGTGGCGCAAGCGGGCTTCCGCACGGTTGGTCAGCGCGGCATGCAGCACAGCCACACCGAACAAGCCGTAGGACGCCAGCCCCAGCACCCAGTGCAGCGGCGCCCAGGGCGACGCCGCCATCGGGCGGCTCTCTCCCGGGAAACACCAGGCCAGCATCACCGCCGCTGCTGCCAGCCACGCCAGCACGCGGCGCACACTGTGCAGCGGCAGGAAGCGGCTCTCGACGAGATAGACCGTCAACACCAGCCAGATGGTCATCGACAGCGCCGGCGCGAACCCGAAGCGGGCACCCGGCGTCGCCAGGCCGAAACCACTGATATCTATATAGAGGGCGATGAACTGGGCCGTCCAGGCCAGCGCCATGGGCGGCACCGAGCGCAGCGGCGGACGCAACGCGGCGTCCGCCGACTGGCCCTCAGAGGCCCGCGCGCGCAGCAAGCCGACCCAGACATAACCCAGCAATGCCAGGCCACTGGCCACGGCCAGCGCAAGGCCCGGCCCGATGGCTGGGGCCGCAGCGACGTTCCCCAGGGGAGCGGGCGATAAACTCATGGACGCAGTGTACTTTTGGCCCGCGGCCGTTTCCGGCGCTCGCCCCATCTCCATCCATGGCATCCAACCTCACCGACCGCCTGAGTCGCCTCGTCAAGACGATGCGCGGCCAGGCCCGCATCACCGAAAGCAACGTCCAGGACATGCTGCGCGAGGTGCGCATGGCGCTGCTCGAAGCCGACGTGGCCCTGCCGGTGGTGCGCGACTTCATCGCCCGCGTGAAGGAGAAGGCGCTGGGCCAGGAAGTGGTCGGGTCGCTGAACCCGGGCCAGGTGCTGGTCTCGGTCGTCCACAAGGAACTCGCCGCGACCATGGGTGAAGGCGTAGCCGACATCAACCTGGCCGCCCAGCCGCCGGCCGTCATCCTGATGGCGGGCCTGCAGGGCGCCGGCAAGACGACGACGACGGCCAAGCTCACCAAGCACCTGATCGAGAAGCGCAAGAAGAAGGTGCTGACGGTCTCGGCCGACGTCTACCGCCCCGCCGCCATCGAGCAGCTGAAGACCGTCACCAAGCAGGCTGGCGGCGAATGGTTCCCTTCAGAACCGAACCAGAAGCCACGCGACATCGCGCTGGCCGCGCTGGACCACGCCAAGCGCCACTACTTCGACGTGCTGCTGGTCGACACGGCCGGCCGCCTGGCGATTGATGAGGCCTTGATGGCCGAGATCAAGGAGTTGCACGCAACGCTGAACCCGGTAGAGACGCTGTTCGTCGTCGACGCCATGCAGGGCCAGGACGCGATCAACACCGCCAAGGCCTTCAAGGAAGCGCTGCCCCTGACCGGCGTCATCCTGACCAAGCTGGACGGCGACTCGCGCGGCGGCGCGGCACTGTCGGTGCGCCAGATCACCGGCGCGCCCATCAAGTTCGCCGGCGTGTCCGAGAAGATCGACGGCCTGGAGGTGTTCGATGCCGAACGCCACGCCGGACGTGTGCTGGGCATGGGCGACATCGTGGCCCTCGTCGAGCAGGTCACGCAGAGCGTGGACCTCGCCGACGCGCAGGCCTTCGCGCAGAAGCTCAAGGACGGCAGCGGCTTCGACCTGAACGACTTCCTGCAGCAGATCGCGCAGATGAAGAAGATGGGCGGCCTGGGCGGCCTGATGGACAAGCTGCCGCAGAACATGATGGGCAACAAGCAGCCCGGTCAGGCTGACATGGACCGCGCCGAGCGCGACATGAAGCGCATGGAAGGCATCTTGCGCGCCATGACGGCCAAGGAGCGCGCCCAACCCACCCTGCTGATGGACGGCAAGAGCAAGGCCAGCCGCAAGAAGCGCATCGCGCAAGGCGCCGGCGTGCAGATCCAGGAGGTCAACCGGTTGCTGAACCAGTTCGACCAGATGCAGCAGATGATGAAGAAGATGAAGGGCGGCGGCCTCATGAAGATGATGAAGCGCCTGGGTGGCATGAAGGGCCTCATGTAACTGCCACGTGTCACGGCGGATGACCGCCACACATGTGCACACACCTGCCCCCACGCTTGAAGGATAAGCCGACGTGCGCAAAGCGCTCGCAGGCCGTTAGTGTCGCCCGCTATGCTGAATCTTCCCCTTCCTGGCCCGTTGAGCGCCTGGCTCAACCGCCTGACCCGACAGACACCACCGCCGTCGGTCGAGCCCGTCGACACCGTGATGCAGTGGCCGCCCGAAGCCGCGCGGGTGCTGGTCAGCGCGGAGCGGCATGCGCACCGGAGCATCGCCCAGGCGCTGGCGCTGGAACACCCCAAGGGTTACCTGCTCGCCCACGTGCCGCTCTTCAAGCTGGTACGCGTCCCCGGGCAACACTCCTACCGCGAATGGCTGGGCCGCGCAGGCCTGCTGACGGTGGACTTCGTGCTGTGTGACGAGCACGGCTATGGCCGCGCCGCCGTCCTCCTGCCCTTGGGTGACGACCAGCCTCGCCACATCCGCAAGCGTGACCGGCTCATGCGCGTGCTCGCGGCCACCGAACTGACCGTGACCGAGTGGGATCGCGATTGCGCTCACTTCACGCCGGAACAGCTGTGCGCACGCTTGATGCCCAAGGTCGAGAACGAGGCCGGCAGCCCCCAGCCCGCGGCAGCAGCAAAAGCCCCCAGCAAACGCCGCGCCGAGGCGGCCAGCCATCGCCCTTGAGTCGCCCTTGACGCGGCACTGCGGCGCTGCGGCGGTCGCGATGAACAGCGCTACTCCAGCAGCGCGCGCGCGAATTCCCGGGCGCTGAACGTCTCCAGGTCTTCCAGCTTCTCGCCGACGCCGACGAAATAGACCGGCACGGGGCGTTCCCGCGCGATGGCCGCCAGCACGCCACCCTTGGCGGTGCCGTCCAGCTTGGTGACGATGAGGCCGGTCAGGCCCAGTGCCTCGTCGAAGGCCTTCACCTGGTTCAGCGCGTTCTGGCCGGTGTTGCCGTCCACGACCAGCAACACCTCGTGCGGCGCATCGGCCTGCGCCTTGCCGATGACGCGCTTGATCTTCTTGAGCTCCTCCATGAGGTGCAGCTGCGTCGGCAGTCGGCCTGCGGTGTCGGCGATGACGACGTCCGCCTTGCGCGCGCGGCCGGCGTTGACCGCATCGAACGACACCGCCGCCGGGTCGCCGCCCTCCTGGCTGATGATGTCGACCTGGGCACGGTCGGCCCAGACACCCAGTTGCTCGCGCGCCGCCGCGCGGAAGGTGTCGGCCGCGGCCAGCAGCACGCGTTGGTCGGCCTCGGCCAGGTGGCGCGTCAGCTTGCCGATGCTGGTGGTCTTGCCGGCACCGTTGACGCCGACGACCATCATGACCGTGGGCGAGAAGCGCCCCACCTCCAGGCCCTTCTCCAGCGGCGCCAGCAACTGCGCCAGCGCGTCCACCAGCAGTGCGCGCACGGCTTGCGGGTCGGTGGCCCGAGCCTCTTTGACGCGACGCTTCAGGTCGTCGAGCAGGAATTGCGTGGCCTTCACGCCGGTGTCGGCCAGCAGCAAGGCCTCTTCGAGCTCCTCGTACAGCTGATCGTCGATCTTGGTGCCGCTGAAGACGCCGGCGATGCTGCCGCCCGTCTTGCGCAGACCGGCCCGCAGCCGCTCCATCCAGCTCTGGCGCGGCGGCGCGGGCGCCACCTCGGGCGCTGCCACCGGCGCGGGCACGGTGACCGCAGGCACAGCAGCGACCACCGGTGCCGCCACGACCGGCACGACTGGCGCAGTTGCAGGCGGCACGACGGGCGCCGCGACGTGCTGTGCGACGGGCGGCTTCACCGGCGCAGCGGGCATGACCGGTGCTGCTGCCACGGCAGGCGCGGCGGGCGCCGCCACCCCCTCCGGCTCGGGCGGCGGCGGCGCCGGGCGGGCAGGCTTGGCCGCCCAGCCTTCGGGCAGCAAGGTGGGCGCCTCGGGTTCGGCGGGGCGCGGAGCCGGCGCCGACTTCTTGAAGAAACTGAACATCGGCGCATTTTCGCCTGCTTGCCGCCATGAGCGTCCGGTGAGCGCTTCTCGCAAGCGCGTGATTTTTTGGCCGCTCGGAACCGGGTGAAACTGCCGCAGGCTCTCCGCTCTCCCGGTTCGCTCATGTCCGCTGTCTTTGCTCGTTCGCTCCGCTCGGCACGCCGACCGGCTTCGCTGGCTTCGCTGCTGCTGTGCACAAGCGTCCTGGCCCAAGATCTGCCGGGGCAGCAAGCCCCCACCGCCGTCGCGGCGCAAGCCGTGGCGCTGGCGCCAGCCGCCAAGGCCGAGCGCAGCTTCCTGATGTCCGCCTTCACGGCGACCTCGCAGAACACGCTGAGCCTGTTCACGTCGAACGACGGCATCAACTTCACGTCGCTGGGCTCGGAGGTCTACACGCCGGGCAAGGCGCTGCTGCGCGACCCGTCCATCATGCGGGCGGCCGACGGCCTCTACTACGTCGCCTACACGACGGACTGGAACGGCTCGACCTTCGGCATCGCCAAGTCGACCGACCTCAAGACCTGGTCCCACGTGGCCGATGTGACCGTCGCGCTGCCGGGCGTCACCAACGTCTGGGCCCCCGAATGGTTCCGCGACCGTGACGGCAGCCTGAAGCTCGTCGTCAGCCTGTCCAAGAACGGCACCCAAGGCCCCTTCGCGGCCTACGCGTTGAAGGCGCTGGACGCGAGCTTCACGACCTTCGGCGCCCCGCAGCCCATGCAGGGGCTGGAACACAACACCATCGACACCTTCGTCATCCAGCACGACGGCCGGTACGTCGCGTTCACGAAGAACGAGACGACCAAGTTCATCGAACTGGCCACGGCGCCCGCGCTCGAAGGCCCGTGGACGATGCAGAAGACCGGCGACTGGGCCGGCTGGGGCGGCCCATCGGAAGGCCAGGCGCTGGTGTCCATCACAGGCGCGGACGGCAAGCCCGGCTGGCGCATCTACTTCGATGACTACACGACCAAGCGCTACTGGTACTCCGACAGCTTCGACGGCCTGCAGACCTGGACGGCCAAGAAGGAACTGGGCGGCGTGTCGGGCACGGTGCGGCACTTCACCGTGATCTCGGAAGACACGGCGCAGCTGGCGCTTGCCACGGCGCCGAAGCAGAAACCCAAGTCGATTGCCTGGGACCGCCACTCGCTGATCATCGACGGCCGCCGCGAGATGATCTTCGCGGGCGAGTTCCACCCCTTCCGCCTGCCCTCGCCCAGCCTGTGGCGCGACGTGCTGCAGAAGATGAAGGCCTCGGGCCTGAACGCGGTGTCGTTCTACTTCAGCTGGGGCTATCACTCGGCCAAGCCCGGCCATTACGACTTCACCGGCGTGCGCAACATCGAGCGCGCCATCCAGATGGCCGAAGAGGAAGGCCTCTACGTCATCGCCCGCATGGGCCCTTACGTCAACGCCGAGCTGACCGCCGGCGGCTTCCCCGGCTGGCTGCTGCGCCAGCGCGCCGAAGCGCGCACCGACGCGGCCGAGTATCAGCAGGCGGCCGATGAGTGGATGACGCAGATCAACGCCATCCTGGCGCGCCACCAGATCACCAATGGCGGCGGCAACGTCATCGCCTACCAGCTGGAGAACGAGCTGTTCTCCGTGCAGCCCAAGAACATCCGCCACATGCAGCACCTGGCGGACAAGGCGCGCGCCGACGGCATCACCGTGCCGCTGTTCCACAACGCCGCGTCGCGCCTGCCGGACTGGACGCCGAAGAACTCCACCGCGCCCTTCGCCAACCCCGGCCCGACCGACCTCTACGCCTTCGACGGCTACCCCGGCGGCGTCTGCGGCGTCGACGCCACGCCCGGCACGCCTGCACCGGCCCCCGACTGGGGCATCTACGGCAAGAACTTTCCCAAGGTGGGGTCTCTCGCCTCACCCAACACGCCGGGCTTCGTCGCCGAGATCGGTGCCGGCTGGTTCGACTACTGGGGCAGCAACGGCACCTATGAATGCACGGCCCAGCGCCAGGGGCCGGGCTACCAGCGCGTGTTCTATGGCAGCAGCCTCATCAACGCGCTGAGCATCCACTCCATCTACATGGCGTTTGGCGGCACGAGCTGGGGCTGGCAGCCGGGCCCCATCGTCTACACGAGCTACGACTACGGCTCGCCCATCAGCGAAGCCCGCGTCATGCGCAACAAGGCGCTGGTGCTCAAGCAGATGGGCGGCTTCGTGCAGGCGGCAACAAAGGTGCTCGCGCAGATGGACAAGGGCGAGGTGCTGGAGAGCGGCAATGCCAAGGTCAGGCTCTATCACAACGTCAACAACGCGCTGGGCAGCCATGTGCTGCTGGCCCAGCACAACCGGCTGCAGGGCACCGAGGCGTTCGGCTTCAAGCTGCAGACCCAGGACGGTACCTATCAAATCCCGCAGGCCGGCAAGCTGACGCTGACCGGCCAGGACGCCAAGCTGCTGCTGGCCGCGTACGACCTGGAGCGCCAGCGCCTGGTCTACAGCACCAGCGAGCTGCAGGCCCAGCTGCAGCAAGGCGGCCGCGACGTGGCCTTGTTCTACGGCCGCAACGGTGACGACGGCGAGACCGTGCTGCGCTATGCCACCAAGCCGACGGTCAAGGTGCTGCGCGGCCAGGCCCAGGTGAACTGGGACGCGACGCGCGGCGATCTGCGCCTGAACTACCAGCACACGGGCCTCACCGAAGTGCTCGTCAGCGGCGCCGGCCGTGCCCCGTTGACGCTGCTGATCGCCGACGAGAAGACCGGCCAGGAGTTCTGGCGCCTGCAGGCCGGCGACCAGGCCGTGCTGGTGCGCAGCCCAGCCCTCGTGCGCAACGCCGCCATCAGCGGCAAGACGCTGCAGCTCACCGGCGACACCACCGCACCGAGCACGCTGCGCGCCTGGGTGCCCGACGGCATCGGTGCGCTGAGCTTCAACGGCCAGGCCGTTGCGTCCTCGGCGCAGGACTTCAGCCTCACCGCCCGGGCTGCCCTGCCCGGCCCCGAAGCCATCAAACTGCCCGACCTCGCGCAGCTGAAGTGGCGGCGCCGCTTCGACTCGCTCGAGGCCGACCCGAGCTTCGACGACAGCGCCTGGCGCAAGGCCGACGCCAGCGCGTCGGCCGCCAACGTCTACACCGCGCCCGACAAGGGCCAGCCGGTGCTGGCGATGAGCGACTACGGCTTCCACCACGGCGACGTCTGGTATCGCGGCCGCTTCACGACCGCATCGCCCAAGCCGCTGCAGCTGGAACTGTTCTTCGGCGGCGGCGGCGGCGGCATGATCCAGGTCTGGGTGGATGGCAAATTCATCGGCCAGGAAGAACATGACACCGGCAGGCCCTTCCCCGAGACCACGGACACCTTCCGCCGGACGCTGCAAGACCTGGCGCCGGGCGACCACGTCATCGCCGTTGTCGTGCGCAACAACTCGCACAACTGGGACCTGTTCGCAGACGACGCGCACAAGGAGGCACGCGGCCTGATTGCCGCCTCCATCGCGCCCAAGGGTGGCCAGCGCTTCGCCACGCCCATCGCATGGAAGATCCAGGGCAACAAGGGCGGCGAGGACATCGCCGACCTCGTGCGCGGCCCCATGAACAACGGCGGCCTGCATGGCGAGCGCATGGGCTGGCATCTGCCCATCGATGCCGCCAAGCCCCAACCCGGCTGGGATGCAACCCAGCCCGGCGGCGCCCCCACCGCTCCCGGCACCGACTGGCTGCGCACCACCTTCAAGCTGGACCTGCCGCGCGGCCACGACGTGCAGCTGGGCCTGGCCTTCGGCGACACGACGCAGCCGCGCTCCGAGCGCGAGAACCGCGCACTGATCTTCGTCAACGGCTGGAACCTGGGGCAATTCATCGCCCACGTCGGCCCGCAGCGCGTATTCGTGCTGCCGCCAGGCATCCTCAACCCCAACGGCGACAACACACTGACGCTGGCCGTCACGACCGATGGCCAGCCCGCCAACGCGCTGGAAGCCGTGCGCCTCGTGCCCATGGCCGTGGCGCGCGGTGGTGTGCCGCTGGAGCCCGTGCCGCAACCACGCAACCTGCAGCGATGAACCTTCCCGTGACCCGATTCACGCTGCTGGCCGCCGGCCTGGCGCTGGCCCTCGTGGCAAGCACCGTTCTGGCACAGCGCCAGGAGCAGACGCTGGACAGCGGCTGGCGCTTCAGCAAGACGGACCCAGGCGCGGCGATGCAGCCCGCGTTCGATGACAGCGCCTGGCAGGTCGTGCGCGTGCCGCACGACTGGAGCCAGCACGAGCCGTTTCGCGCCGAGTACGGCAGCGGCAATGGCTACGCGGCCGGTGGCATCGCGTGGTATCGCCGCAGCTTCGCCGTGGGGCCGGAACAAGCGGGTCGCGTCGCACGCATCAGCTTCGATGGCGTCTACGACCACGCACAGGTGTGGATCAACGGCCACTACGTCGGCGGCCGGCCCTATGGCTACAGCAGCTTCGAGTTCGAGCTGACCCGCCATCTGAAGACCGACGGCAGCCCCAACGTGCTGGCCGTGCGGGTGGACCACTCGCGCCAGATGGACTCGCGCTACTTCACCGGCTCCGGCATCTACCGCGACGCCCGGCTGAGCTTCACCGACGCGCTGCACATCGCGCCGTGGGG
Source organism: Pelomonas nitida (assembly GCF_043555975.1). Classification (NCBI taxonomy): domain Bacteria; kingdom Pseudomonadati; phylum Pseudomonadota; class Betaproteobacteria; order Burkholderiales; family Sphaerotilaceae; genus Roseateles; species Pelomonas nitida. Next base: position 42,186 of record NZ_JBIGIA010000012.1, read on the forward strand.
CACCTACGTGACGACGCCCGACGTCAGCGCGGCCAAGGCCGACGTGAGAGCCCAGGCCGAACTCGTGAACGCGGCGCCGACCGCGCGCGCCTTCACGCTGCGCGCCGAGCTGCTGGCGCCGGGCGGCCGCGTCGTCGCCACGCGCGACACGCCGACCCGGCTGGCCGCCGGCGAGCGCCGCGCGCTGACGCAGAACCTCGTGGTGACCCAGCCGCAGCGCTGGTCGCTCGACGCGCCGCAGCTCTACACGCTGCGCCAGACGGTGCTGCTCGACGGCAAGGCGGTGGACCAGACCGACACGCCCTTCGGCATCCGCAGCTTCCGCTTCGACGCCAACGCCGGCTTCACGCTGAACGGCCTGCCGCTCAAGCTCAAGGGCGTGTGCCTGCACCACGACGCCGGCAGCCTGGGCGCGGCGGTGCCCGTCTCCGTGCTGGAGCGCCGCCTGCAGCAGCTCAAGGACATCGGCGTCAACGCCATCCGCACCAGCCACAACCCGCCCGCGCCCGAACTGCTGGATCTGGCTGACCGCATGGGCTTTCTCGTGCAGGCCGAGGCCTTCGACGAGTTCACGCCCACCAAGAACAAATGGATCGCCGGCTGGAACGTGGGCGTGCCGGGCCGCCAGGGCTATGGCGAGGAATTCGCGCAATGGAGCGTGCGCGACGTCGAGGACATGGTCAGGCGCGACCGCAACCACCCCAGCATCGTCATGTGGAGCGTGGGCAACGAGGTGGACTACCCCAACGACCCGTTCTCGCACCCGGTGCTGGGCGCCAAGTACCGCCCTACGGCGCCGCCGGCCAGCGATCTCGTGCGCTGGGGCCGCCCGCTGGTGGACGCCGTGCGCCGCATGGACCCGACCCGGCCGGTCACGGCCGCCATGGCCTCCGTCGAGATGAGCGATGCCGTCGGCTTCGGCCAGTTGTTCGACGTGGCCGGCTACAACTACCAGGAAGCCCGCTACACCGCCGACCACGCGAAGTTCCCGCAGCGCGTCATCTACGGCAGCGAGAACCGCCACGACTACCGCGCCTGGGCCGTCGTGCGCGACACGCCCTACATCTCGGCGCAGTTCCTGTGGACCGGCTTCGACTACCTCGGCGAAGCCCATCAATGGCCGCAGCGCGGCGCCGACTTCGGTCTCTTCGATCTGGCCGGCTTCATGAAGCCGCGCGGCGCCTTCCGCGCCAGCCTGTGGTCCGCCAAGCCCGTCGTCTACCTCGCTGCGGCCACGGCGTCGGCAACGCAGGTGGCGTCGCAGTCCGGCCAGGGAACGCCGCTGCTGGACCAGCAAAAGCGCGCCAAGGTGGCCGAACACTGGAACTGGCCGGCCGGCGAGCGCATGGTCGTCTCGGCCTATGCCAACACGCCCGACGTGCAGCTGTGGCTGAACGGCCGCCTGGTGGGCACGCAGAAGGCCACGGACGCCGTCGAAGGCATCCTCAGCTGGACGCTGCCCTTCGAGGCCGGCGAGCTGAAGGCCGTGGGCCTGAAGGACGGCCAGCCCGTCGCCGAGTTCAAGCTGGAGACGGCCGGCGCGCCCGCCCGCATCGCCCTGGACCGCGTGGCCTCAGGGCGGGACGGCGTCGAGCAGATCGCCTTCTTCGTCGTCGACGCGCAGGGCCGCCGCGTGCCCGACGCCGCGCACCAGCTGCACTTCGAGCCGATCGGCCCGCTGGAGATCCTCGGCATCGGCAACGGCAACCTCGCCGACGTCGACGACCCGCGCGACGCCGAGCACGCCGTGCACGAGGGCCGCGGCCTGGCCATCCTGCGCCGCACAGCCACCACCCCGCAACCGATGCGCCTGCGCGTCACCGCCCCCGGCCTCGCGGCCGCGGAGCTATCTCTCTAAGCAGTAGACAGAGACAAAGAAACCATGTCCAACCAGATCCTCAAGCCCGTCGATTCCTCCAAGATCCACCCGCTGCTGGCCCACCACACGGCCCACCTCGGTGCGGACCGCGACGACATCCGCGGCGCCATCGACCGGCTGATCCACAACCTGATCAACATCGAGGACAAGGACGGCAAATTCCTGCTTCGCCTGGCCGACGGCCGCGTGCTGGACACCAAGGGCTGGAACGGTTTCGAGTGGACGCACGGCGTGGGCCTGTACGGCGTCTACAAGGTCTGGGAGCTGACCGGCGACCCCAAGGCCTGGGAGATCATGACGAGCTGGTTCGAGGCGCGCTTCAAGGAGGGCATGCCCAGCCGCAACATCAACACGGTGGCGCCCTTCCTGACGCTGGCCTACCTGTTCGACCGCACGGGCGACCGCCGCTACCTGCCCTACATCGACCGCTGGGCGGAGTGGGTCTACCACGACCTGCCGCGCACCGAGGAAGGCGGCTTCCAGCACATCGTCTACAACAGCGTGAACCACCAGCAGCTGTGGGACGACACGCTGATGATGTCGGTGCTGCCGCTGGCCAAGTTCGGCCTGCTGCTGAACCGCCCGCACTACGTCGAGGAGGCCAAGCGCCAGTTCCTCGTCCACATCAAGTACCTGGCCGATCGCAAGACGGGACTGTGGTTCCACGGCTGGACGTTCGACGGCCGCCACAACTTCGCCAACGCGCTGTGGGCGCGCGGCAACTCGTGGGTCACCATCGTCATTCCCGAGTTCCTGGAGCTGCTGAACCTGCCCGAGGGCGATGCCTTCCGTCAGCACCTGGTGTCCACGCTCGAAGCGCAGGTCAAGGCGCTTAGCGCATTCCAGTCGCCCTCGGGCCTGTGGCCAACGCTGCTGGACGACCCGACCTCCTACGACGAGGCGGCCGCGTCGGCCGGCTTTGCCTACGGCATCCTGAAGGCGGTGCGCAAGGGCTACATCTCACGCGACTACGAGGCCTTCGGCGTGAAGGCGGCGCTGGCGGTGCGCCGGCACATCAACGACGCGGGCGAGCTGACGCAGGTGAGCTTCGGCACGCCGGTGTTCAACACGCTGCAGGAGTACAAGGACATCCCGCTGACGTCGATGCCGTTCGGGCAGGCGATGGCCTTGCTGGCGATGGGTGAGCTACTGGTTCGGTTCATCTGATTGCTATGCGGTACTTCGGGTTGCCGCCAAGGCCCAGCCGGGATTTCGTCCCGGCGGCCGACCTACTTTCTTGCGCGCGCAAGAAAGTAGGCAAAGAAAGCGCCCCTGTTCCGTCGCCCCTTCGCTGCGCGAAGGGGTCCCCTGCGATGCTCGGAGCCCAGGGCCGCGCCGAACTCACTTCGCTACGCTGCGTTCAAACAGGCGGCGCGAAGTCAGAGCTTGAGGCTCGCTGCGCTCGCGCCCTGGGCTCCTGCGCTTCTCGGCTCCTCCAAAGGGGAACCCCGAGCAGCCAACAGCCAACAGCCAGACCCGCAAGCCGGCTGACGCCGGCTGTCCGGTATGCCCCCTTTAGCACCGCCGAGCAGCGCAAGGCCTTGAGGGCGTGCGCGCAGCGCACCTCAACTTCTGACTTCGCGCAGCTGTTTGAGCGCAGCGTAGCGAAGCGAGTTCTGCGCGAGCCCTCAAGGCCTGAGCAGCGCAGGGAACCCGAAGCGAAGCGTAGGGCGGTGCGGTCGGGGGGAGCTCTTTGCCTACTTTCTGGCGGCCCAGAAAGTAGGTCGCCCGCCGGGGCGAATTCCCGGCACCACACGCTGCACAAATCAAGCGCACCGAGACAAGCGCACAAAGCGCACAGCCAGCAAGAGACATGAATCCCCCTCGCAACCTCCACCCCGCCGCCAAAGAGCCCTCCTGGATCAACTACTGGGGCTGGGGCAGTGGCGACGTGCTCGGCGCCGGCGCGCAGGCGGTCGTCACCGGCTGGCTGTTCTATTTCTTCACGACGTTCTGCAACCTGTCGGCCGTCGAAGCCGGCCTGATCCTCGGCCTGCCGCGGCTGCTGGAAGCCATCACCTGCCCGCTGATCGGCTACGTCTCCGACAACCTGCGCCACACCTGGGTGGGCCGCAAGATCGGCCGGCGCAAGCTCTTCCTGCTCATCACCATCCCGCTGCTGCCCAGCTTCGCGCTGATCTTCCGCACCGGCCACACCTTCACCTACTACCTGCTGGCCTTCATCTTCTTCGAGCTGCTCTACACGATGTTTCTCATCCCCTGGGAAACGCTGGCGGCCGAGATGACCAAGGACTACAAGCGCAAAGCCAAGTTCGCCGGCGCACGCATGATCATTGCGCAGGGCTCGGCCATCCTGGCCTCCTACCTGCCCACGCTGCTGATCAACCAGTTCGGCGGCAAGGACTCGCCCGACACCTTCTTCTGGATGGCCGCCATCTTCGGCGTGGCGTTCTCGGTGGTCGTCACCATCGTCGTGCTGACGACCTGGGAGCGCCCCTACGGCACGCGCGAGCAGGCCATCATGTCGCAGACCTTCGGCGGCGTGAAGCTCGAAGCCGTGCTGATGATCCCGGTGAAGATGTTCCGCGACCTGTTCTCGACGTTGAAGATCCGCGCCTTCCGACAGCACCTGGCCATCTATCTGGGCGGCTACCTGTCTCAGGACATCTTCAACAGCGCCTTCGCGTTTTTCGTCGCCACGGTGCTGATGGGCGCCACGCTGGCCATCTCGCAGCTGATGACGCTGATGTACGTGGCCCAGCTCGTCTCGGTGATGCTGGCCATCCAGATCGTCATCCGCACCGGCCCGGTGCTGGCCTACCGGCTGGCGGCCGGGCTCTTCGGCGCGGCGCTGCTGCTCTACCTCGTGTTCTACATCGTGCAGCCAGCCGGCTTCGCCGACGGCTTCAAGGCCCTGGGCAGCAACATCTTCGGCGCGCTGAACCCGACGCAGCCGGGCTTCTCGCCGAGCCTGGCGTTCTGGCTGTTCGTGCCCATCGTGCTGGCCGGCCTGGGCCGGGGCACGCTGAACTTCGTGCCCTGGTCGGTCTACAACTACCTGCCCGATGTCGACGAGGCCGTCACCGGCGAGCGCCGCGAGGGCATCTTCGCCGGCGTCATGACGCTGGTGCGCAAGCTGGCCCAGAGCGGCGCCATCATGGCCTGTGGCTGGATCATCGACCTGGGCGGCTACATCCGCACCCGGCCAGGCGAGGTCGTCGTGCAGACGCCCGAGGCCATCCAGACGGTCACCGCGCTGATGGTGGGTGGCCCGCTGCTGATGCTGGCCCTGGGCGCGCTGGCTTCGTGGCGCTTTCGGCTGAACGCCAGCACGCACGCGGTGCTGGTGCACGAGGTGGAGCGGCTGCGCGCCGGCGCCGTCGAGGCCGAGAGCGAGGAGAACCAGCGCATCGTCGAAGCGCTCACCGGCTGGCCGTATGAGCGCCTCTGGGGGCGCAGCGACAGCGTGGCCGCGTCCGACCTGCCTCCCCTCCCGCAAGTTCACCGCGACCGCCTGACATGAAGCCCCTCCTCCTTGTCGCCAGCCTGCTGGCTTCACCCGCCTGGGCCGCCGACGCGTGGCGCTTCAGCTTCGACGGCCAGCCCGCCAAAGGCGAGGTCGCCATCGCGGCCGACACGACCTACAGCCGCGAACGCGGCCATGGCTTCGAGGCCGACGACAAACGCAACGCCGCCGGCCTGCCCTACTTCTTCTCGGTGGACTTGCCCGAGGGCAACTACCGCGTTACCGCCACGCTGGGCGGCAAGGAGGCCAGCGAGACAACCCTCAAGACCGAGCTGCGCCGCCTGCAGCTGGACGCGGCCCGCGTGCCCGCCGGCAAGACCGAGACGCGCCGCTTCATCGTCAACGTGCGCACCGCCAACATCGCCGCCGTGACCGGTGTGGAGCCGGGCCGCGTCAAGCTCAAGGAGCGCGAGATCGCCAGCGAGGGCTGGGCCTGGGACCGCCGGCTGACGCTCGAGATCAACGGCGCACAGCCGGCGCTCACGCATCTGCTCATCGAGCCGGTCCAGGTGCCTACCGTCTATCTGCTGGGCGACTCCACGGTCGCCGATCAAAGCGGCGAGCCCTATGCCAGCTGGGGCCAGATGCTGCCCGCGCTGTTCAAGCCGACAGTGGCGGTGTCCAACCACGCCGAGTCGGGCGAAACCTATCGCGACTCGCTGAACCGCCGCCGCCTCGACAAGATCCTGTCGACGCTGCAGCCCGGCGACACGGTGCTGCTGCAGTTCGGCCACAACGACCAGAAGCAGCAAAAGGACGGCAGCGGCAACGCCGAGACCTACAAGGCCGAGCTGCGCACGCACGCTGAAGCCATCTTGGCGCGCGGCGCTGTGCCGGTGGTGCTGTCGTCGATGGAGCGCCGCAATTTCGACGCCGAGGGCCGGCTCAAGCCCAGCCTGCTCGAGTACGCCGACGCCGCCCGCACGGTGGCGCGGGACATGCGGCTGGCCTTCGTGGACCTCAACGCGATGAGCCAGCAGCTCTATGCCACGCTCGGGCCCGAGCGGTCGCAGGCCATGCACCCGCTGAACAACGGCAAGCTGGACAACACCCACCACAATAGCTACGGCGCCATGCAGCTGGCGCGCCTGGTGGCGCTGGGCCTGCGGGACGCCCGCGTGCCGGTGGCCGGGCAACTGCGTGATGATCTGGGCCCCATCGACCCGGCCAGGCCGTTGCCGCCGGAGCAGTTCCACATCGCCGTCAGCCCCGGCTTCACGCAGCAACGCCCGCTGGGGGATTGATCACCCCTCGCCCAGTCTTGCCTGGCTGAACGCCGGCAAGCCTGGTCGGTCCCCCCGAGGGGACGGCGATGCTTGCGGCGGCTCGGCGCGCGGCCAGTGGTTCAATGCACGGCGCGTGGCAGCACCACGGAACGGACAACTGAGATCACCTCGACATGAAATCCACCCTCCTTGCCGCGGCGCTCGCCTGCGCCACGCTCGCGCACGCCCCCACCACCTTCGCCGCACCACCGCAGGCGGCCGAAGCCCTCACCGCGCAGGGCTTTTCGCCCGCGCGCCTGAAGCGGCTGGACGCCGCCATCGACGAACAGATCGCCCGCCAGCAACTCGCCGGCGGCGTGATGGTCGTCATGCGTGACGGCAAGCCGGTCGTGTTCAAGGCCTATGGCCAGCAGGACATCGAGAACGCGCGGCCCATGCGCACGGACACCATCTTCCGCATCGCCTCCATGAGCAAGGCGCTGACGACGGTGGCCGCGATGATCCTGTACGAGGAAGGCCGCTTCCAGCTGAAGGACCCCGTCTCGCGCTACCTGCCGGCCTTCGCGAACGTGCAGGTTGCGCTGACCGGCGGCGGCACCGAGAAGCCGCGGCGCCCGCTGACCATCCACGACCTGCTCACGCACACCGCCGGCATGAGCTATGGCGCCGGCCCCGCCAAGGCCGCGTACGAAGCGACTGGCATGAAGGACTGGTACCTCGTCGGCAATGACGAGACGCTGGCCCAGTGGACCGACCGCTTCGCCGCGCTGCCGCTGCAGAGCCAGCCGGGCGAACAGTTCATCTACGGGTACGCCACCGATGTGCTGGGCCGGCTCGTGGAGGTCGTGTCGGGCCAGCCGCTGGATGCCTTCATCAAGGCGCGCATCACCGACCCGCTGCGCATGCCCGACACCGGCTTCGTGCTGCCCCCCGAGAAGATCTCCCGCCTGGCCAACGTCTACGGCCTGGAGGGCGGGCAACTCAAGCTCGAGGAGACGCCGGCGCGCAGCGATTTCGTCAACGGCCCGCACAAGCTGATGTCCGGCGGCGCCGGCCTCCTGAGCACCGCGGGCGACTACACACGCTTCCTGCAGATGCTGCTGAACCAGGGCGCGCTCGATGGCGTGCGCATCCTGGCGCGCCACACCGTGGCGCTGATGACGGCCGACCACCTCGGCGACAAGTCGCGCAGCGACGGAGACGGCTTCGGCCTGGGCTTCTGGGTCAACGTGCGGCGCGGCGGCTTCAAGGAGCTGGGCAGCGAGGGCGCCTTCGGCTGGGGCAGCGCGTATTTCCCGCAGTACGCGGTGGACCCGAAGGAAAGGCTGATCATCCTGTTCATGACGCAGCTGCGCCCGGCCGGCAACTCCACGCTGAACCAGCGCGTCAAGACGCTCACCTACCAGGCACTGATCCGCTAGCCGACGACAGCGGCGCACAGCCGCCGGCTGTTCAAACGCTCAACTGGTTGACCACACGCGGCGCGAGGCACTGCCTACATTCCGCAACAGTTCACGGCGGGACCGTGAACAAAGTCATAAGACCAGGAGACAACATGAACACGACAAGCTCGCGCCCGTCCTGGGCGCGGTGGCTGGCCGCCGGTGTGCTCGCCAGCATGGCGCCTGCCGCGATGGCGGCCTTCAGCATCACCACCGTCTGGGACGGCAACAACCCGGCCAAGCCGCAGTACATCATCGACACGGACGCCGGCCTCGTCTTCAAGGTACGGGGCTACGACAACGGCGCCAGCACCACGTCGGCGGGTGACCTGTCCAGCCTCGTCTACAACGGCGTCGAGTACGCCGACCCGGCCCGCGGCACGCAGCTGAACTCGGGCGCGGACTGGCTCTATGCCAATGTGGGCGCGGTGGCCGTGACCGCCGAGCTCGTGGCGGCGGACGGCAGCACCACACCGGCCGCGACGAGCAACGGTGGCGTGGTGACCGGCAGCGACTACATCAAGGTCACGCTCACCAGCACGAGCACCAAGGGCGGCGTGCTGACGCACTACTACCTGGCCAAGAAGGGGGAAGCCAACATCCACATGGGCACCCACTTCACCGAGCAGCCCGATGTGCACGGCCTCGTGCGCTTCATCGCCCGCATTCCCATCGCCAAGCTGCCCGATGGCGGGCCCGCACCAACGGCCGGCGGTTTGGTCACCTACAACGGCGAGAGCTACTGGGCCGAAGACCTGCGCGGCACCAGCGGCGCCATCGAGGCCAGCGATGTCTTCGGCTTTGCCAGCACCGACGCGCGCTACGGCCAGTCGCGCTCCAAGCATTACGCCAACCGCCGGCTCAAGGACTGGCAGATCCTCGGCGGCACGGGCCCGGGCGTGGGCATCTGGTTCTGGCGCGACAACCACGAGGGTGACTCGGGCGGCCCTTTCTACCGCAGCCTGCTGCAGCAGATCACCGGCACGACCAACGAGCTGACCTACATGGTCAACTACGGCGAGGCGCAGACCGAGGCCTTCCGGCTGGGTGTGCTGAACACCTATCTCATGATGTTCACGGACGGCTCGCTGCCCACCGTGCGGCCCGATACCAGCTGGTACGGCGCCGTCAACCTGGACGGTTACGTGCCGCCCCTCGGGCGCGGCTCGGTCAGCGTCGCCGGCGTCAGCGGGCGGGTCGCCGGCATTCCCTACACGGCGGGCTTCGCCAACAGCCAGGCGCAGTACTGGGTCGATGTCGACCCGGTGGACGGCCACTTCACATCAACAGGCATGCTGCCGGGCGTCTACACGATGACGCTCTACAAGGGCGAACTCGGCGTGCAGACGGCGCAGGTGACGGTGACTGCCAACGCCGACTACGCGATGAACCCCATCGCCATCACCGCCGACCCGGGCGCCACGCCCGCGCTCTGGCGCATCGGCGAATGGGACGGCTCGCCGCAGGAGTTCATCAACGGCGACCGGCTGACCTTCATGCACCCGTCGGACGTGCGCATGGCGTCCTGGAACGTCGGCCCTTATGTGATCGGCAGCTCCTCGCCCGCCACCGGCTGGCCCGCCTACCAGTGGAAGGATGTGAACAACGGGCTGCAGGTGCAGTTCACGCTCAAGCGGGGCCAGAACACCGCGCCGCTGCGCCTGCGCGTCGGTCTGACGGCCGACTTCAACGGCGCCCGCCCGCAGGTCAGCGTCAACAGCTGGACGTCCGCCATCCCCGCCGCGCCGGCCAAGGTGTCGCGCAACATGACCGTGGGCACCTATCGCGGCGTGAACCGCACCTACAGCTTCGATATCCCCGCCGCACAGCTCGTCGTCGGCACCAATGTGCTGACCATCAACACCGTGAGTGGCACCGCCGGCACGCGCTTCCTGAGCCCCAGCCTCTCCTTCGACGCCGTCGACCTGGTAGCCCTGCCCTGACCCGAGGACACGACCATGAAAACCACCCTGCATTTTCCGCTGCTCCCGCTGCTGTGCGCCGCCGCGCTGGCCCTGCCGGCCTCGGCCGGCGTCGTGCTAACCCAGGGCGCCGGCAGCGCCACGCCTGCCGCCACGCACCTCACGTACACCGCCGATTTCGAGGCCAACGCCGAGCTCGCCAGCCCCTGGTCCGAGGGCGGCCTGCTGTTCAGCCAGGTGGGCGGCCTGGCGGCCGACAACGGCGGCTGCGGCTATGCCGGCGAGCTCTGCCTGGCCTATCCCGGCCAGGTCTACAGCGAGGTCTTCTCGGGCAACTTCTTCGCCACCGCCGGCTACAACGCCTACCTGTCCATCCGCAGCGCCGGGGCTGATCTGGGCGGCATCGAATTCGCCGTCGATTCCGGCTACGCCACCATCCACCTGATGTGGCAGACCTGGCTGGACGGCGTGCTCACGGGCACGGGCAAGGCCGCCCTCGGCGCGCAAGGCATCGGCGGGATCGTCGGGCTGAGCGATGCGAACGGCTTCGACGAGGTGCGCCTCTACACCTTCGACAGCGCCAGCGACAGCAGCGGCTACAGCACGCCGCAGATCGACAGCGTGCACGCCTTCGTCGTGCCCGAGCCGGGCTCGCTCGCACTGGCTGCGCTGGCAGGCATCGTCATGGCGGCGGGGCGACGCCGCCGCGCGGGCTGAAGCGGCGGCGGGCCGGGCCGGCTCAGGCCGCGCTGGCCACAGCCCGCCAGGCGTCGCGGTAGGCGCGCCAGCCGGTGGGGTTCCACGGCTGTACCGGCTCGGCCGCCGCACCGGCATCGCCCTGGCCCCAGGCCTGCAGCAGCCAGGCGCCGCAGGTGGTTCCGCTGCTGTCGTCAGACACGCTAACCGACCGCCCCTGCGCCAGCCCCGCCAGCAGCGGGCCGAACCAGGCGTTGGCGGTGAACGCGCCTTCCACGACGACACGCCCGCTGGCACCCAGCGCGTCCAGGCAGTAGTCAGTCATCAACACCACGTACAGCGTGGCCAGCGCTGCGCGCTCGGCATCGCTCTCGGCCGGCGGCCCCTGCACACGGCCCAGCCGGCCGGCGAACGGGCCGCTCGTCTCGGCGAAGCAAGGCAGCGCCAGCGTTTGCCGCGCGATCAGCCGCTCGACATCGGCCGCGCCGAACGCTGCCGGCTGCGTGCCGGCGATCGCCGCAAACTCGCGGCCACCCATGAAGCGCATGCACGGCACGGCGTCGCCGAACACGTTGCAGTTGGCCAGCATGTCCTGCGCCTCGACCAGCGGCCGCGTCGCAGAGCCCAGCGCCGCCGCGATGAGCCAGGTGCCGGTGGACAGCACCGTGCAGGGCCCGCTCTGCTGCAGCGTCAGCAGGTGGCGCAGCAGCGAGGCATTGCTGTCGTGGATGCCGCACACCACTTCGCAGTCCGACGGCAGCCCGGTCTCGGCGGCCACCACCGGCCTCAGCACCCCGAGGCGCGCCCAGGCATCGCGCCGCGGCGGGAACAAGGGCAACCAACCCTGGCCCTCGACAAGCGACGAATAGCCGCCCTGCGCCGGCCGCCACAAGTCGGTATGGCAGCCCAGCGAGGTCACCTCGCTGGCCGCCACGCCGCACAGACGCCAGGCCCAGTACTGCGGGTACATCAACACATGCCGCGCCCGCGCAAACTCGGCCGGGAACTGGCTTTGCAGCCAGGCCAGCTGCCGCCCCAGGTTCAGCCCCGCCGGCAGCTGCGGCGAGCCGCTTTCCTCGAACGCCGGCCGCAGCGCCTCATAACGTGCGGCATCGGCGGCATCACCGGGCACATGCTCGTAGTCCAGCACCGGCAGCACCAGGCCTGCGTCGTCGACCAACGCCGCCGTGGCGCCATGCGTGACGGGCACGATGGCCCGGATGTCCGCCAGCGCCGAGAGCTCGCGCAACTGCTGCTGCATCCAGCCCCACAGCCGCTCGGTGTCATGGTGCGGGTAGAGCCCGGCACGGCTCACCGTGTTGGGCGTGCGCACTTCGGTGATCGTGCGGCCCGCCGCGTCGATCAGCGTCAGCTTCGCGTTCGTCTTGCCGATGTCGAGGACGACGGTACCCGGGGCCGCAGCGCTCAAGAGATCAACCCCGCGTGATGGTGGTGGTAAGCGCCCGACTCCAGCACGGCCGCATAGTCATGCGTACTCATCGCCGAAGCCTCCACCACCCGAGGGTCCACCGCTTCGGGCTCCACCGTGATCACGCGCACGCCGTAGTGCTCCAGCAACTGCACGGCGCTGTCCGGCGCACCGGTGTCGGTGATGACCGTAGACACGCGGTTCAGCCCGCACAGCACCAGGCCCGCCTTGCGCTGGAACTTGGAACTATCGACCAGCACCACCAGTTCCTCGGCCTGGCTGATCAGGCGCTTCTCGGCCTGGATCAGCAGCGGGTCTGCCTCCATGAGGCCCAGGATGGACAGCCCGTAGACGCCCATGAACATCTTGGCCGCGTAGTGGTGCTGGGCCACGTCGTTCTCGAACGGGCTCAGGATGACGTTCTGCTCGCGGTAGACGCGCCCGCCCGGCAGGATGATCTCGTTGTCGCTGGTGACGAGCAGCCGCTCGGCCATCAGGAAGGAGTTCGTGAGGATCTTCAGCTGTTTCTCGACGAGAAACTCCGCCATCATGAACGTAGTGGTGCCACCGTTGATGATGATGGTTTCGCCGTTATTGCACATCGACGTTGCATAACGGGCAATTGCGCGTTTGGCTGCAGTATTTTGTTGCGCGTTGTTTTGAAATGATTCGCTCGAAAGCGTGTATGACTTCTTCTTTTGCTCAAGCCTTTGAGCACCGCCGCGCGTACGGGTGAGCTGGTTTTTCGCGGCCAGCCAAGAAATATCCCGCCGCACCGTCGCGGCCGAAGCCGACAACCATTCCATCAACTGCTGGACACTGGCGTGCTCGCGCTCGTCCAGCAGTTTGAGCAGACGCTTGTGACGCTTGTGATTGATCATGAGGATCACCTTTGTCGGGTGCCCCGTGGAACCGGGTGCCGCCCGTTGTCTCGTCGTTATGTCGCCCAACGCTCGGGAGGCTTCCCCAACGCAGACGTCTCTTGCGTTCGGCGAGCTGGCTGAGGCCGCTCGCCTGCTCTGCGCCGGCAATCGTAGGCGCCGGTCGGTGAACCTGCTCGCTGCGCGCTGAACCGCTCACGCAACAACTGAAACAGCGTTCCAAGTGGAGATTACGTCAATCCCCACAGGGGGTCAATCACGAAACGCTCATGACCATGAGCGTTTCTTGAGTGAAGACCCTCGGGCGCGCGCTTTCGCTCATTCTTTTGATTTACTGCGCACGCCCTGCGCGGCGGCTGGCGTTTCGGCCCACACTGCGGCCCGCTCGCCCCGCCGACCTGGGGTGCCAGGTCGCAAGCCGCGGCCCGGGTGATGAATACGTACTGAATACAGGCAAGCTGATGACCGCAATTTCCCAAACTCCCGCCCATACCCCCATCGTCTCCAAATGGGACGACGCCGTGGCGGCCAAGCTGAGCGAACCCGAGCTGCTGCTCTATCGCTCCAACCTGCTCGGCTCCGACCTGCGCGTGACGAATTTCGGCGGCGGCAATACCTCGGCCAAGGTCAAGATGCGCGACCACCTGACCGGCGAGGACGTCGAGGTGTTGTGGGTGAAGGGTTCTGGCGGCGACCTCGGCAGTATCAAGCTCGATGGTTTCTCGACGCTCTACATGGACAAGCTGCAGGCGCTCAAGAAGCGTTATCGCGGCCTGGCGCATGAAGACGAGATGGTGGATTATCTGCCGCACTGCACGTTCAACCTGAACCCGCACGCAGCGAGTATCGACACGCCGCTGCACGCCTACATTCCGAAGGCGCATGTGGACCACATGCACCCCGACGCCATCATCGCCATCGCCGCCTGCGCCGACAGCAAGCGCCTGACCGAGGTGATCTTCGGCGGCCAGCTGGGCTGGCTGCCGTGGCAGCGCCCCGGCTACGACCTGGGCCTGAAGCTCGAAGCGCTGGCCACGTCGCAGCCGAACCTGAAGGGCATCATCCTGGAAGGTCACGGCCTGTTCACCTGGGGTGACACGGCCAAGAGCTGCTACGAGATCACGCTGGAGATGATCCGCCTGGCCGAGCAATGGCTGGCCGAGAACATCAAGCAGCCGGTGTTCGGCGGCGTCAAGACCGCCACGCTGCCCGCCGCAGAGCGCGCGGCGATCGCGGCCAAGCTGATGCCCGCGCTGCGCGGCCGCATCAGCGCCGGCGAGCGCAAGCTGGGTGATTTCAACGACAGCGACGCCGTGCTGCAGTTCGTCGCCAGCAACGACCTGGCCGCGCTGGCCGCGCTGGGCACCTCCTGCCCCGACCACTTCCTGCGCACCAAGATCCGCCCGCTGGTGCTGGACTTCGACCCCGCCAAGCCCGACGTCGACGCCCTGCTGGCCGGCCTGGACCAGGCGCTGGAAGCCTACCGCGCCGACTACACGGCCTACTACGAGCGCTGCAAGCGCCCCACCAGCCCGGCCATCCGCGACGCCAACCCCATCATCTACCTGATCCCCGGCGTGGGCATGCTGTCCTTCGCCAAGGACAAGGCCACCGCCCGCATTGCCGGTGAGTTCTACATCAACGCCATCAACGTGATGCGCGGCGCCAATGGCGTGGACAAATACGTCGGCCTGCCCGAGCAGGAAGCCTTCGACATCGAGTACTGGCTGCTCGAAGAAGCCAAGCTGCAGCGCATGCCCAAGCCCAAGAGCCTGGCCGGCCGCGTGGCCCTGGTGACCGGTGGCGCCGGTGGCATCGGCCAGGCCGTGGCCCGCCAGCTGCTGCAGGAAGGTGCCTGCGTGATGCTGACCGACATCGACGCCGGCGCGCTGGCCGAAGCCCATGCCAACCTCGTCAAGGTCGGTGGCAAGGATGCCGTCGCCACGGTGCAGGGCAACATCACGTCGGAAGCCGATGTGGAGGCCGTGGTGTCGGCCACGTCGCTGCGCTTCGGCGGCCTGGACATCCTGGTCTCCAACGCCGGCATCGCATCCGCGGCGCCGCTGGAAGACACGACGCTGGAGATCTGGCAGCGCAACCAGGACATCCTGGTCACCGGCTACTTCCTGGTGGGCCGCGCGGCCTTCCGCCTGATGAAGCAGCAGAAGATCGGCGGCAGCATGGTGTTCGTGGCCAGCAAGAACGGCCTCGTGGCCTCGGCCGGCGCGTCGGCCTACTGCACGGCCAAGGCGGCCGAGATCCACCTGGCCCGCTGCATCGCGCTGGAGGGCGCCGCCATCGGCGTGCGCGTCAACGTCGTCAACCCCGACGCCGTCATCCGCGGCTCGCGCATCTGGGACGGCAAGTGGAAGGAAGAGCGCGCCGCATCCAACAAGATCGAGACCGACAACATCGAAGAGTTCTACCGCCAGCGCAGCATGCTCAAGCTCAGCGTGCTGCCTGAAGACATCGCGGAAGCCGTGTACTTCCTGGCCAGCGACAAGTCGGGCAAGAGCACCGGCAACGTGCTGAACGTAGACGCCGGCAATGCCGCAGCGTTCACCCGCTGAAATGAAGCCCCTCGTCCAGTCTTGCCCTGCTCAACGCAGGCAAGCCTGGCCGGTCCCCCGAGGGGATGGCAATGCTTGCGGCTTCGAGCAGCAAGCACATCGCCCAACGCGGGCCGGCTTGGGAGCGGCCCGGCGCTCGGCCCGCAAGCACTGAATACAGGAGAAGTCCATGACGACGAACATCATCGACGCTGGCCAGGTCGAGCAACACAATGCCAAGCTCAAGGCTGAGCTGCAGGCCGACTACGACGCGCTGGGCGGCATGCTGTCCCGCCGCGGCGTGGACATCGAGGCACTGACCGCCAAGGCCCAGACCTTCGCGGTCGCCGTGCCCAGCTGGGGTGCGGGCACCGGCGGCACGCGCTTCGCGCGCTTCCCCGGCAAGGGCGAGCCGCGTGACGTGACCGAAAAGCTGGAAGACTGCGCCGTCATCAACCAGCTCACGCGCGCCACGCCGGCCGTGTCGCTGCACTTTCCGTGGGACAAGCCCAGCGACCCCAAGGCCCTGCGTCAGCAGGCCGACGAGCTGGGCCTGGGCTTTGACGCCGTCAACAGCAACACCTTCCAGGACCAGGCTGGTCAGACCGCCACCTACAAGTTCGGCAGCCTGACGTCGACGAGCAAGGCCTCGCGCGAGCTGGCCGTGCAGCACAACATCGACTGCATCGAGCTGGGCAAGACGCTGGGCTCCAAAGGCCTGACGGTGTGGGTGGGCGACGGCGCCAACTTCCCCGGCCAGAGCAATCTGCGCGGTGCGCTGGAGCGCTACATCGACAGCGCGAAAGGCATCTACGCCGCGCTGCCCGCCGACTGGCATATGTACATCGAACACAAGCTGTTCGAGCCGGCGTTCTACTGCAGCGTCATCGCCGACTGGGGCACCAGCTTCGCCGTGGCCCAGCAGCTGGGCGACAAGGCCAAGTGCCTGGTGGACCTGGGCCACCACGCGCCCAACACCAACATCGAGATGATCGTGGCGCGCCTGGCGCAGTTCGGCAAGCTCGGCGGCTTTCACTTCAACGACAGCAAGTACGGTGACGACGACCTGGACTCGGGGAGCATCGACCCCTTCCAGCTCTTCCTCGTCTTCAACGAGCTGGCCGACGCCACGCTGCGCGACGGCAGCTTCAAGCCCGCCTACATGCTGGACCAGTCGCACAACGTGACCGACCCCATCGAGAGCCTGATGAGCAGCGCCGTCGAAGTGCAGCGCGCCTTCGTGCAGGCCTCGCTGGTAGACCGCGCCGCGCTGGCCGGCCTGCAGGAAAGCAACGACGTGCTGCAGGCCGCGCAGACGCTGAAGAAGGCCTTCCGCACCGACGTGAGCCCCATCCTCGCGATGGCCCGCCTGCGCTCGGGCGGCGCGATCGACCCGGTGGCGGCTTACCGCGCTGCCGGCTATCGCGAGCAGGTCGCAGTGAAGCGCCCGCCGAAGGCCGGCGCGTCCGGCTCCGGCATCGTCTGATGACGCGGGCTTGCGTGCAAGCGCAGGCCTACGGTGCACGCGGCGACGGGTGCACCCTCGACACCCTCGCCCTGCAGGCCGCCATCGACGCGGCGGCCCTGCAGGGCGCGGAGTTGCGCCTGGGCCCCGGCGTTTACCTGACAGGCGCCCTCTTCCTGAAAAGCGGCATGACGCTGCGGCTGGACCGCGGCGCCACGCTGCTGGGCTCACGCGACCTGGCCGACTACCCGCTGCTACCCACGCGCGTGGCCGGCATCGAAATGCGCTGGCCGGCCGCGCTCGTCAACGTCTATGGCGAGCACGATGTGAGCCTCGTCGGCGAGGGCTGCATCGACGGCGACGGCAAGATCTTCTGGGACAGCTACTGGGCGCTGCGTGCCGCCTACGAGCCACGCGGCCTGCGCTGGGCGTCGGACTACGACTGTCAGCGGCCTCGCCTCATCCAGGTCTTCGAGGCCGCCCGCGTGCACATCGGCGGTGGCCTGCTGATGCGCCGCTCGGGCTTCTGGACGCTGCACCTGTGCTACAGCGAGGACGTGACGGTGGACGGCGTCACCATCCGCAACAACGACGAGGCCCGCGGCCCGTCCACTGACGGCATCGACATCGACTCCAGCCGCCGCGTCACCATCCGCCACGCCGACATCGCCGTCAACGACGACGCGCTGTGCCTGAAGGCCGGCCGCGACGCCGACGGCCTGCGCGTGGCCCGCCCCTGCGAGGACATCCGCATCAGCGACTGCGTCGTCCGCGAGGGCGCCGCCGGGCTGACTTTCGGCAGCGAAACGTCTGGCGGCTTTCGCCGCATCACGGCCGAGCGCATCGCCGTGCATGCGCCGGTGCCGGTCGGCCTGCTGTTCAAGTCGGCGCCCACGCGCGGCGGCTTCATCGACACCGTGTCCATCAGCGACCTGAGCCTGCACAGCGTGCCGGTGGCGTTGCGCGCGACGATGAACTGGAACCCCGCCTACAGCCGCGCCAGCATCCCTGCACCCGAACTCGCCGGCGCGCCCGCCCACTGGCAGGCGCTGGCCGCGCCCGTGCCAGCGGAGCGCGGGCGCACGCAGGTGGCCGGCGTGCACCTGCAGCGCCTGCGCGTGCACGGCGCCGATGTCGCCTTCGAGGTGGACGCCGACGCCCAGGCCCCCTTGCGCCACTTCCGCTTCACCGGGCTGGACTTGCAGGCGCGCCGTGGCGGCCACGTGATGGACGTGCTGGGCTGGCGCTTCGACGCCGACTGCCAGTTGCAGCTCGGCGCCCCCATCGCCGTGGGGCCGGGTGTCACGCTCGCCGGGCTGCCTGCGGCGCACTGGCAGGAAGATCCGGCGCAGCGCCGCCGCGATGTGTCGGCGCTGCCGATGGCCGAACAAGACATTCATTGAAATCCCGAGGAGACCTCCGATGAGCGAAGAGATTCGCGCCTTCAAGATGCAACTCAAGCCCGGCGTGGTCGCTGAGTACAAGAAGCGCCACGACGAGCTGTGGCCCGACCTGGCCGAAGCGCTGCGCGGCGCCGGCATCTTTGACTACTCCATCTTCATGGACGAAAGCACGCTGAGCCTGTTCGCCGTGCTCAAGCTGAAAGCCGGCCATTCCGTAGACCAGCTGCCCAGCCTGCCCGTCATGCGCCGCTGGTGGGACTACATGGCCCCGCTGATGGAGGTCGAACCCGACAACAAGCCGCGCCAATGGGACCTGCCCTCCGTCTTCCACTTTGCGGGCTGATCCTCGGCCTGCCGCTGCTCGCCGCAGCGCACTGGTGCGAGCCGCCGCGCAAGCTGGAGCTCGTCGCCGCTGACGACTTCCGCGCCGGCCTCGCCCGCTGGCGGCTGGAGGCCGAGGACGAGCGCGCCGTCGTCACCGCCCAAGGCGGCGTGCTGGACATCGCCACCCCTGCGGGCTTGAGCCTGTGGTGGCGCGAGCCGCTGGCCGGCGACTACGCCATCCGCTTCACCGCGCTGGCCCTGCCGGCCCCGGCCAGCGCCGGGCCGCTGGCCGGCCGGCTGTCTGACCTGAACATGTTCTGGAACGCGCTGGAGGCCGACGGCAGCGAGCCCTACCCGCGGCCGGGCAAGTTCGCCGGCTACGACACGCTGCCCACCTACTACGCCGGCTTCGGCGCCAACGGCAACACGACGACGCGGCTGCGCGTGTACGACGGCAGCCAGCGCCGCCTGCTAACCGGGTTTGCCGACGGCAACATCGCCGAGCCGGGCGAGCGCCCCATGACCGACGACACGCGGCTGCGGGCGGGCCAAGCAATCACCATCGAGATTGTTTCGCGTCAACCAACGGCGTCTGATCCCGTTCATCTGCGCTGGCGTGCGGGCAGCAACGAACTGTTCACACGCGCCGACGCCAATCCACGCCTGCACGGCTACTTCGCGCTGAGGACAACAGCCAGCCGGTTGCAGATCAGAGATCTCAAGATCCTTCAATGCCGATGAAACACCTGCTCCCCGCCGCCAGCCTCGCCCTCAGTGCCCTGATGCCGCTCGCTGGGGAGGCGGCGGAGCCGGTGAAGCTGGACATCCCGGCCGTCGGGCCCGGCCCTGCGGGATCGGTGATTGCGCGCCAGATCTACGGCCAGTTCGCCGAGCACCTCGGCAGCGGCGTCTACGGCGGCCTGTGGGTCGGACCCGACTCCCCCATCCCCAACGTGCGTGGCTGGCGCAGCGACGTCGTCGGCGCGCTCAAGGCGCTCAAGGTGCCCGTCGTGCGCTGGCCCGGCGGCTGCTTCGCCGACGAATACCACTGGCGCGACGGCATCGGCCCGCAGGCCAATCGCCCGCCGCGCGTGAACACCAGCTGGGGCGGCGTCATCGAACCCAACACGGTGGGCACGCATGAATTCATGGACCTGGCCGAGCAGCTCGGCACCGAGGTCTACATCAACGCCAACCTCGGCTCCGGCACCGTGCAGGAAATGGCTCAGTGGCTGGAGTACCTGACCGCCGAGGGCGACACGGCGCTGGCCCGCGAGCGCCGCGCCAACGGGCGCGGCAAGCCCTGGAAGATCCAGTACTGGGGCATCGGCAACGAGAGCTGGGGCTGCGGCGGCAACATGAAGCCGGGCTACTACGCCGAGCAATACCGTCAGTGGTCCACCTTCGCGAAGGCGCCGCGCGGCAACCGGCCCAAGCTCGTGGCCAGCGGCGGCCAGGAGCTGGCGCTGGACTGGGTCGAGACGCTGAGCGCCGAGATCAAGGGCCGCATGGACGCCGTGACCCACCACCAGTACTCGCTGCCCACGCGCGACTGGAAGAAGAAGGGCGCGGCCGTCGGCTTCCCCGAGGCCGAGTGGATCTCCACGCTGGCCGTGCCGCAAACCATCGACGGCTACCTCGCCAAGCATCGGGAGATCCTGGACCGCAACGACCCGGCGAAGAAGGTCGCCATCTACTTCGACGAGTGGGGCAGCTGGTACGACCCCGAGCCCGGCACCGACCCCGGCTTCCTCGTGCAGCGCAACACGCTGCGCGACGCCATGCTGGCCGCGCTGCACTTCCACGTGTTCCACCGCCACGCCGACCGCGTGAAGATGGCCAACATCGCGCAGATGGTCAACGTGCTGCAGGCCCTGATCGTCACGGACAAGAACCGCATGGTGCTCACGCCCACCTACCACGCGTTCGCGATGCACCTGCCCTTCATGGATGCGACCTCGCTACCCGTGCAACTGGCCGGCGTTCCCGACTACACCTTGGGCCAGTACAGCATCCCTGCGCTGAGCGCGAGCGCAGCCAGGAGCGTGGACGGCAAGCTGCTGCTCAGCCTCGCCAACACACAGCCCAACCAGCCGCTGCCGCTGCAACTCGCCGTCGGCGGCAAGGGCGTGCGCGCCGTCACGGGGCAACTGCTGACCGCCACGACCATGGACGCCGAGAACCGCTTCGAGGCGCCCGACCGCGTCAAGCCCCAGCCGTTCAAGGCCGAAGCAAAGAACGGCCAACTCGTGCTCAACCTCCCGGCCAAGTCGGTGCTGGTGCTCGAGGTGCAGCCGTGATGCGGCGCCTCGTCGCGCTGCTGGCCCTGGTTGCCGGCACCGCGTCGGCCGCCGACTCGCTGCGCCCACCCCTGCTGCTGACGGCCCGGCCCGCCGCGCAAGACTTGTCCGGCACCTGGACTTATTCGCGCGACTACTACCGCACCAGCTTGACGGACATCAACGGCTGGGTCGCCAAGTCGCGCATGCAGCGCTTCCGCGACGTGGACGTGGCCACCGAGGAGAAGAAGCCCGGCCCGACCTTCTTCGAGTTCGACCTCGACCGCGGCCCGACGATGACACTGCCCGGCGCCTGGAACTCGGCCGTGCCGGAGCTGCGCTGGTACGACGGCCTGATCTGGTTCCAGCGCCGCTTCGACGCGTCGGTGAGCGCCGGCCAGCGCAGCTTCCTGCGCTTCGAGGCGGTGAACTACCGCGCCATGGTCTACCTGAACGGCAAGGCCATCGCGCAGCACGAGGGCGGCTTCACGCCCTTCGTCGTCGAGGTGACAAATACGTTGCGGGCGACGGGAAACCGCCTCGTCGTCGGCGCAGACTCCCGGCACGACGCACAGACCATCCCCGGCGAGATCACCGACTGGGACCTCTACGGCGGCATCACGCGGCCGGTAAAGCTGATCCAGACGCCCGCCACCTTCATCGACGACGCCACACTGCGCCTGACCGACGCCGGCCACCTCGTCGGCAGCCTGCAGCTCAACGGCCCGCAGGCCGGCCACCAGCCGGTGAGCCTGCGCATCGCCGCGCTGGGCCTCACGCTGCAGGCCCGCACCGACGCGGCCGGCGAAGCGCACTTCGACGTGGCCGCGCCCACGTCACTCAAGCGCTGGTCACCCGAGTCACCGACGCTGTACGACGTCGACTTCGAGGCCGAGATCGGCAGTGACCGCGACCGCCTACGCGACCGCATCGGCTTGCGCACCGTCGCCGTGCGCGGCAGCGACATCCTGCTCAACGGCCAGCCCATCTTCCTGAAAGGCATCTCGCTTCACGAGGAGGAGATAGCCGTCAACCCGGCCCGCCGCCTCGACGACGGCGCCGCGCGCCGGCTGCTGGGCGAAGTGAAGACCGGCCTGCACGGCAACTACGTGCGCCTGTCGCACTACCCGCACAGCGAGGCCATGCTGCGCGCGGCCGACGAGCTGGGCCTCCTGGTGTGGAGCGAGATCCCCGTCTACTGGACCGTCGACTGGGACAACCCTGCCGTGCTCGACAAGGCCCGGCGCATGCAGGCCGAGACCCTCTACCGTGACCGCAACCGCGCGGCGCTCATCCTGTGGAGCATCGGCAACGAAACGCCGGTGGCCGACAACCGCACGCGCTTCCACGCCGCGCTGGCGCAGACCGTGCGTGCACTGGACACGAGCCGCCTCGTCAGCGCCGCGCTGCTTGTGGAGCGCCAGGGCGACACGCTGCGCATTGCCGACCCGCTGCTGAAGGAACTCGACGTCATCGCCGTCAACACCTATGCCGGCTGGTACGGCGACGACACGCTGGATGCCGTGGCCCGGCTGCGCTGGGATGTGCCGGCAGACAAGCCGCTGCTGTTCTCCGAGTTCGGCGCCGACGCGCAGGCCGGTTTCCGCGACCCGACGCTGCGACGCAAATTTTCAGAGGACTACCAGGCCGACTACTACCGCGCCACGCTGGCCATGGCGGCCCAGGTGCCCACGCTGCGCGGCCTGTCGCCCTGGGTGCTGAAGGACTTCCGCTCGCCGCGCCGCGAGCACCCGATCTTCCAGCAGGGCTGGAACCGCAAGGGCCTGATCTCCGAGACGGGCCAACGCAAGCTGGCCTTCGATGTCCTCGCCAAGCACTACGAATCCCTCTCGTCCAAACGCTGAGTCCCCCATGACAACGTCCCCGTTCTCGCGCCGCGGCTTCCTGCAGACCACGGCGGCCGCCTCGCTGGCCTCGTCCCTCCCCGCTACGCAAGCCGCCACGGCCAACCTGCCCACGACGACCGCACCGGTCGGCGACACGACGCTGCGCTGGCTGGACGGCACCGCCCCCGCGCGCTTCGAAGGCGCCACCCTCGGCGTGCCCTGGCCACGTGGCCAGATCAAATCCACCGCCAAGGCGCTGGACTTCAAGCTGGGCAACCACCCCGTCCAGTCCTGGCCGCTGGCCTACTGGCCCGACGGCTCGCTGAAGTGGACGGCCCACGCCATTGCCGGCGGCACACCGGCCGGCGCGCTGAAGCTGGAGGCCGGAAAACCCGCGGCCGGCGGCCTGAGCGTGAAGCAGACGGCCGCGCAGATCGTCGTCTCCGCCGGTGATCTCGTCTGGACCGTGCCCACACGCGGCGAGGCCCTCATCGCCGAGGCCACGCGCGCCGGTCGCGTGACGCTGAAGAACCTCAAGCTCGTCGCGCTGCGCCAGGACGGCGCCGAGCCCGAACTGGACGGCCAGGTCGCCCGCCAGGCCTTCACCAGCAAGGTCACTGCCGTCACCGTCGAGCAGACAGGCCCGGTGCGTGCGGTGCTGAAGCTCGACGGCATGCACAGCGGCAACAACCGCGACTGGCTGCCTTTCTCCGTGCGCCTGTACTTCTATGCCGGCGCCGAGAGCGTGCGCATCGTGCACAGCTTCGTCTGGGACGGCAACCCGGCCAAGGACTTCATCGCCGGCCTCGGCGTGACGGCGCAAGTGCCCATGACCAACGCCACGCACGACCGCCACATCCGCTTCTCCGGCGAAGGCGTGGGCGTGTGGGGCGAGGCCGTGCGGCCCGTCACCGGCCTGCGCCGCGACCCGGGCCAGGCCTACCGCGACGCGCAGGTCGCCGGTGCGGCGCTGCCGCCGCTGTCGGGCATGGACAAGCGCGTCTCCGACCGGCTCGCGCTCATCCCCGAATGGAACGACTTCTCGCTGTCGCAAGCCAATGCCGACGGCTTCACGATCACCAAGCGCACGCAGGCCGGCCAGGCCTGGATCGCCTCCAACGGCGGCGCGCGCACCAACGGCCTGGTCTACGCGGGCGGCGCGTCCGGCGGCGTGGCGTTGGGCCTGAAGGACTTCTGGCAGCGCGCCCCGGTGCGGCTGGACGTGCGCGGCGCCGCCACGCCGCTGGCCGACGTGACGGCCTGGCTGTACTCGCCGTCGGCCCCGGCGATGGACATGCGCTCCTACCGCTCGCCCGGCGACATGGACACGCACGAGAAGCAGATCGAAGGCCTCAACATCACCTACGAGGACTACGAGCCCGGCTGGGACACCTCCGTGGGCGTCGCGCGCACGTCGGAGCTGCAGCTGTGGGTGCTGGGCGCCACGCCGTCGCACCAGGTGTTCTCGGACATGGCCGGCCAGGTCGCCACGCCGGCCCGCCCGGTGCTGACGCCGCAGCGCCTGCACGCCTGCGGCGTGTTCGGCGACTGGGACCCGGTGGACACCGGCACGCCGGCGCGCAAGCTCATCGAAGACCGGCTCTCGCTGCAGCTGGACCAGTACCTGCGCGAGGTGGAGCAGCACCGCTGGTACGGCTTCTGGAACTACGGCGACGTCATGCACACCTACGACGCCGACCGCCACATGTGGCGCTACGACATCGGCGGCTACGCCTGGGACAACTCCGAACTCTCCACCGACCTGTGGCTGTGGACGAGCTATCTGCGCACCGGCCGCGCCGACATCTTCCGTCTCGCCGAGGCCATGACACGCCACACCGGCGAGGTGGACGTCTATCACCTCGGCGAGTTCAAGGGCTTCGGCACGCGGCACGGCGTGCAGCACTGGTCCGACTCGTCCAAGCAGCCGCGCATCTCCAACGCCGCCTACCGGCGCTTCTACTTCTACCTCACGGCCGACGAGCGCTGCGGCGACCTGATCCGCGAGCTGCTGGAGTCCGACGCCGACATCGGCAAGGTCGACATCTCGCGCAAGCTGGCGCCCGGTGCGGGGCCGCGCAGCACCGAGCTGCCCGGCGTGGGCTTCGGCACGACCTGGGGCTCGTGGATCGCGGCCTGGCTGACCGAGTGGGAGCGCACCGGCGACAAACGCTGGCGTGACAAGCTCGTCAACGGCATGCAGACCATCGGCGACCTGCGCCGCCGCTGGTTCGCTGGTGGCGCGCCCTACGACGCCAAGACCGGCAAGTTCGCCGGCCCGGGCGCCGACGTCTCCATCTCGCATCTGAACGGCGTGTTCGGCGTGGCCGAGATGAGCTCGGAGCTGCTGACGCTGCTGGACGTACCGGCCTACCGCCGCGCCTGGCTGGAGTACTGCCGCTTCTACAACGCGCCGAAAGACGAGGTCGCCGCGCTGCTGGGCAAGGACCCCGGCGGCCGCAGCCTGACCGACACCTGCTCACGCCTGACGGCCTACGCCGCCTTCCACGAGAAAGATCGTGCGCTGGCGCTGCGCGCCTGGCGCGAGTTCTTCTCGTCGCGCGCGCTGCGTGGCGGCGGCCAGCTGCGCCGCGTGGGCGGCGTGGAGACGATCCGCCCGCTGGTGGAGCAAGCCAGCATCAGCACCAACGACTCGGCGCAATGGGGCCTGGCCGGCATCCAGAACCTCGCGTTGGTGGGCGACTCCCTGGACGAAGCGGCCAAGGCGGCTGGGCTGGTGCAATGACGCTGACCCGCCGCACCGTGCTGATGGCGGCCACGGGGCTGGCGGGTTGCGCCACGGCACCCGCCGCCTTTCCGACGCAGGCGCTGGCGGTGCCTGGCACGCCGTTTGACATGCCGCCACTGCGGCTGCCGCTGTTCGATGGTCGCCCTCGATTCGTCATCACCGACCATGGCGCGCAGGCCGGTGATCAGGCGCGCACTTCGGCAGCCCTGGCCCAGTCCATCCGTGCGGCGCACGCGGCAGGCGGCGGCATCGTCGTCGTGCCGCCCGGCACCTGGCCCACCGGGCCCGTGCACCTGAAAAGCCGCGTCAACCTCCACTTGGAGGCCGGCGCGACGCTGCGCTTCTCGCCTGACCCGGCGGACTACCTGCCCGCCGTGCCGGCCAGTTGGGAGGGGCTGGAATGCATGATCCATTCGCCGCTGGTGTATGCACACGGTTGCGAGGACATTGCGATCACCGGTGCCGGCACGCTGCAAGCGCAGATGGACATCTGGCAGCAATGGTTCACACGCCCCAAGGCGCACATGGATGCGCTGGTGGCGCTGTACAACATGTCTGCCGCCGGTACGCCCGCGACGCAGCGGCGCATGACCGACGATGACCTCGTCCCCGGCGCCAACTTGCGCCCACCGTTTCTGCACTTCAACCGCTGCCGACGCGTGCGGGTGGAGGGCGTGCGCATCGTCAACAGCCCGTTCTGGACCATTCACCCTTTTCTGTGCGAGGACGTGCTGATCCGCGGCATCAACATCTGGGCTCACGGCCACAACAACGACGGCGTGGACCCCGAGATGAGTCAACGCGTGCTGATCGAGGACTGCGTCTTCGACCAGGGAGACGACGCGATCTCCGTCAAGTCCGGCCGGGAGCGCGACGGCTGGCGGTTGGCGACACCTTCACGCCACATCGTCGTGCGGCGCTGCACGGTGCTCAACGGCCACCAGCTGATGGCCATCGGCAGCGAGCTGGCCGGCGGCATCGCCGACGTGCTGGTGGAGGACTGCGAGGTCGACACGCGCGCCAGCACCTACAAGACGCCGCTGAACAACCTGTTGTTCGTGAAGACCAACGAACGCCGAGGCGGTTTCGTGCGCAACATCCACCTGCGCCGGGTGAAGGCCTACCGGCTGGCGGGCAGCGTGCTGGACGTGGACACGGACGTGCTCTACCAGTGGCGCACGCTGATGCCAACAACGGAAAGGCGGCTGACACCGGTGGAGGGCCTGTTTGTCTCGGACATCGAGGTGGGCGAGGCGAAGCACGTCAGCCGGCTGCGCGGGGACGCCACGTTGCCGATGCGCGGGGTGACGCTGAAGCGGGTGAAGGTGGAGCGGTTGCTGGGTGAGGCGCACGACCACCGGAATGCGGTCGAGGTGTCGTTGTGAATGCTGGGTAAGCGTCGTCATTCGCTGCTGCGGCTTGCCGGCCAGGCCCAGCCAGGATTTCGCCGAAGGCAAATCCCGACAACACGCTCGCCAAACGACCAGGGGCCCCGGTGCATGACGCTCGCCCTCCCCCTGCGCCGCTGGACGTGAGCAAGCTTGTTCGCCCGCCGAGCCCGCTTGCGCACCGTCCTGCGCACCGCCCGCATTCATGCACGGCATCAACACACAAAAAACGTGGAGACCTGACATAACCACCTCACGCCGCACCTGGCTCCAACAGCAACTCACGCAGGCCGGCCTGCTGCGACTCGGCGCGCCGCTGCTGGCACTGCCCGCCGCAGCGCAGACTGCGCCCATCGACCCGCTGCGCCTCTGGTACCGCCGCCCCGCCGACGAATGGGTGCAGGCGCTGCCCGTGGGCAACGGGCGGTTGGGCGCGATGGTGTTCGGCGGCACGCACACCGAGCGGCTGCAGCTCAACGAAAGCAGCTTCTTCGCCGGCGGCCCCTACGACACCACCAACCCGCTGGCGCGTGAAGGCCTGCCCAAGGTGCGCGAGCTGGTGTTCGCCGGCCGCTACGCCGAGGCCGAGAAGCTGGCCAACGAGACGCTGCTGGGCCGGCCCACCGGGCAGATGAACTACCAGCCGCTGGCCGAGCTGCTGCTCGTCTTTCCCGGCCTGGAGGGCGTGCGCGACTACGAGCGCAGCCTGGCGCTGGGCGAGGCCGTCGCCGCCACGCGCTTTCGTACCGGGAGCGCCACGCACACGCGCGAGGTCTACGCGTCGGCGGCCGACCAGCTCATCGTCGTGCGATTGGCCACCGACAAGCCCCGCTGGATCAGCGTCGACATCACGCTGACCGCGCCGCACCAGCGCAGCAGCGGCTTGGAGGCCGGCCACACGCTGTGGGTGGCCGGCATGAGCCCCGAGCGCCTGGGCGTGCCCGGGCAGCTGCCGTTCGAGTGCCGGCTGCAGGTCGTCACGCGTGGCGGCAAGGTCGTCGCCCGCGATAGCGGCCTGCAGGTGCAGGGTGCGGACGAGGTGTTCATCCTCATCGCCGGTGCCACGGGCTACCGGCGTTTCGACGACGTCTCCGGCGACCCGGCGGCGCTCAACCGCGCCACGCTGGCGCGCGCTGCCGAGCGCGGCCCCGACACGCTGCACGCGGCCCACCGCGACGACCACCAGCGCCTGTTCTCGCGCGTGGCGCTCGACCTCGGCAACGGCCCCAACGCCGCGCTGCCCACCGACGAGCGCATTGCCCGCTTCGCCGAAGGCGCCGATCCCGGCCTTGCCGCGCTGTACCTGCAATACGGCCGCTACCTGCTGCTGGCCAGCTCGCGCCCTGGCACGCGTTTCCCGGCCAATCTGCAGGGGCTGTGGAACGAGAAGACCAACCCGTCGTGGGGGTCCAAATGGACCATCAACATCAACACCGAGATGAACTACTGGCCCGCCGAGGTGGCCAACCTCGGCGAGACCGTGGAGCCGCTGTTCGCGATGGTGGAAGACCTCGCCATCACCGGCGCCCGCGTGGCGCGCGCGATGTACGACGCGCCGGGCTGGGTGGCCTTCCACAACACCGACGGCTGGCGCGTGGCGGCCCCGACCGACGGCGCCAAGTGGGGCCTGTGGCCCATGGGCGGCGTGTGGCTGGTCAACACGCTGTGGCAGAGCTGGCTGTTCCGGCGTGACCCCGCGCTGCTCAAGCGCCTGTACCCGCTGCTCAAGGGCGCCGCCGAGTTCCAGCTCGCCACGCTGGTGAAAGACCCGAAGAGCGGCTTCATGGTCACTAACCCCAGCATCTCGCCGGAGAACTCGCACCCGTTCGGCTCGTCCGTCTGCGCCGGCCCGGCGATGGACAGCCAGTTGCTGCGCGACCTGTTCGCCTATTGCGCCGACGCGGCGCGAGAGCTGCGGACGGACAGGCCGTTCGCCAAGGCCTGCGAAGCCATGCGCGACCGCCTGCCGGCCGACAAGATCGGCAAGGCCGGCCAGCTGCAGGAGTGGCAGGAAGACTGGGACATGGAGGCGCCCGAGCTCAAGCACCGCCACGTGTCGCACCTGTACGCGCTGTACCCGTCGGACCAGATCACGGCCGACGACACGCCGGCGCTGGCCGCCGCGGCGCGCAACGTCATGGAGCGCCGCGGCGACGACACCACCGGCTGGGGCATCGGCTGGCGCATCAACCTGTGGGCGCGGCTGAAGGACGGCGAGCACGCCCACGCCACGCTCAAGCGCCTGCTGCACCCCAGCCGTAGCTACCCCAACCTGTTCGACGCCCACCCGCCCTTCCAGATCGACGGCAACTTCGGCGGCGCCGCCGGCATCGCCGAGATGCTGGTGCAGAGCCAGCGCGGCCGCATCGAGCTGCTGCCGGCGCTGCCCTCGGCCTGGCCCACCGGCAGCGTGGCCGGGCTGCGCGCACGCGGTGGCATCGAGCTGGCCTTCCGCTGGGACGGCGGCGATGTGCAATCGCTGACGCTGCGCAACCTGGCCGGCGCCGCCCACACCGAGCTGCGCTGGCGTGGCGGCCGGCTGCCGCTGAAGCTCGCACCCGGCCAGACGCTCCGCTTCGAGCGCCGCGCCGGCCAACTGCAACGCCTGGAGAACTTCGCATGACCCACGCTCTGTCGCGCCGAGTGGCGCTCGGTGCCGCGCTGCTGCTCGCCGCGCCGCTGCCAGCCCTCGCCCAGGCGCCGGCCCCGGCCGCCGCCTCCCTGCCCTGGCCTAACCCACTCGTCGCGCAGCGCGCCGACCCGCAGATCACGCGCCATGGCGAGTGGTACTACCTGATGGCCACCGTGCCCGAGTACGACCGGCTGGAACTGCGCCGTGCGCGCTCCATCGCCGGCCTGGCCACGGCCGAGCCGCAGGTCGTCTGGCGCCGGCACGACAGCGGCGCCATGAGCCGCCACATCTGGGCGCCCGAGCTGCACCGCCTCGACGGCCGCTGGTTCATCTACTTCAGCGCCGGCGAGGCCAAAGACCCGTGGAAGATCCGCCTGTGGGTGCTGGAAAACAGCTCGGCCGACCCGCTGCAGGGCGAGTGGACCGAGCGCGGCCAGATCAAGACCGCGTGGGAGACCTTCACGCTGGACGCCACGCTGTTCGAACACCGCGGCCAGCGCTACCTCGCCTGGGCGCAGACCGACCCGGCCCGCAAGAACCACAGCACCGACATCTATCTCTCGCGCATGAAGAGCCCGACGGAACTCGAAGGCCCGCAGGTGCGCCTGACCCAGCCCGAGTACGCGTGGGAGAAGGTGCGCCACCTCGTCAACGAGGCGCCCGCCGTGCTCGTCCACGGCGGGCGCGTGTTCATCAGCTACTCCGCCGCCGGCACCGGCGCCGAGTACTGCCTGGGCCTGCTGTGGGCCGACGAAAACGCCGACCTGCTGGACGCCAAGAGCTGGCGCAAGTCGCCCGGCCCGGTGTTCAGCACCAGCGCCGAGAACAGCCAGTACGGCCCCGGCCACAACAGCTTCCTCGTCGAGCCGGACGGCCGCGTGCTCAACGTCTTCCATGCCCGCAACTACCGCGACATCGCCGGCGACCCGCTGAAGGACACCGGCCGCGCCACGCGCGTGCAGCCGCTCGCCTTCACCGCCGACGGCATGCCCGACTTCGGCCTCCCCCTGCCCGAGACCCCACGATGACCGTCATTGCCCTGTCCCCCGGCGCCCCCAACCACTTCGACGGCGCGCCGCCCGACCGCATCTGCCGCCAGCCCACGCGCGCCGAGCTGCACGCCTACCCCTGTTCCGCCGCGGCCAGGCCCGCACGCGGCCGCGCCCTCGTCTACGCCGGCGGCGGCTACCTGCAGCTCATGCACGACAAAGAGGGCGTGGAGATCGCGCAGTGGCTCAACACGCTGGGGCTGGACGCCTACGTGCTGGTGCACCGCCTGCCCGGCCAGGGCGGCCAGCCCTTCGACATCGCGCTGCACGACGGCCTGCTGGCGCTGGACCACCTCGCCACGCTGCCCCCGCTGCCGCTGCTGCACGTGGGCCTGTCGTCGGGCGGCCACCTGGCCGGCGTGATGGCCTGCCAGCCCCATGCCCTGCAAGCCGCCGGCGCCGTCATCGCCTACGCGCCGCTCAACGCCAACCACCGCGCCCACAAGTTCCCGGCCGGCAAACCCGACTTCCCGCCGCCCGAGAAACAGGCCTTCTACGACGCCTGGCCCATCGGCATCGCCACCGAGCCGCACGGCCTGCCCCGCTGCCCGGTGTTCCTGGCCTACGCGCTGCACGACCCCATCGTGCCCATCCAGCACGCGCTCAACCTGATCGTGGCCGCGCAACAGCACCGCCTCGACGTGGAAGCCCACGTCTTCCCCCAGGCCGAACACGGCTTCGCGCTGCGCAGCTTGGCCGGCACGCACGCCCAGTGGCCGGGGCTGGTGGCGAGGTGGGTGCAGGAGCGCCTGGGATGAACTGATCCGCAGGCCGGGTCGGGCAACAGACGGCGCCCTCAGCCTCGGCAGGTAAATTCAAGACGCCGAATGACCAGCTGCTCGACCCATCAATGACCTGGAATGCGAATCTTGAGAGCGCCCCACCCCCGAATCCACAGGCGCTTGGGACCGGCGCCGAGGGGCTGGAGTACCTGAAAGGGCCCACCACGCGGGGCGTGATCGACGTGTCACCGCTCAAGAACCGCGTGGCTGCTGCCGCCGAGGCCACCAGTTATGTGATCGAACCCGTGATCAAGGACCCGGTCACCGGCAAACCCACCGCAGAACCCCGCATGGTTGCCGTGGAAGACTTTGCGAAGGCCCTGGAGGGCTTCCTTGAGGTTGGCCCGGACGGCAAGGTCAAGCCCACCGGTTGCTTTGCGGCCGGCACCTTGGTGCACACCGCCGATGGCTTGGTGCCGATCGAGAAGCTTCGCGCCGGCACGATGGTGTTGTCGCAGCCGGAAGACGGCGGTGAGCGTGCGATGCGGCGCGTGGTCAACAAGTTCTCGCGGCTGGATCAGCCCCTGATGGCGATCCAGGTGAAGGCGATAGAAGCGGACGGCGCAGAAACGTTCACCACGCTGTTTGCGACGCCCAACCATCCGTTCTGGGTGGAGACATCGCTGACCGAAGACGGCAAGCACTGGTTGGCTGCGGAGTGTCTGGAGGCTGGGATAGGCCTGCAATTGGCCGACGGCCGTCGCGCCGAAGTCCGCTCGGCGGCGCTCATCCGGAGGACCCAACACGAGGGGGTGTTCTTCGCTGCGGATGAGCGCGTGAAGGTCGGCCAATTGCTGTGCATGCAAGGCGAGTGTTTGCAAATTGCGCCTGCGGGGCTGGAAGCATCACTTGGCGCTGGCCCTCTGCGACTCGGTGAGACGGACTTGGCGCCGGTTTACAACTTCGAGGTCGAGGAATTCCATACCTACTACGTTGGTGAGGAAGGCGCGGGGGTTTGGGTGCACAACACCGGATGCAAAATTGAAGACGCCGCTGCGTCAGCAGATCGGGCTGCTGCCCTGAATAACGCCTTGCAGTTGCATTTGCTGAAGATGGAGGTTGAAACAACCTGCTTTGATGGCGACACCGCAGTGCTCGTTAAAGTGGACGACGAGATGCCGCCGAGCATGCGTGGTTATGTGGCGACCCCTGTTTCGTATTTGGACTTTGGCCCGCACTCCTATTGCAATATTGAATATATTCGTCCTGGCGCAAAGGTCCTGTCAAGGTGCGAGGTGACGGGGGAATTGGCCTACAAGAAGGTCGTCAATGTATTTGAGCGATGGTACCAGGGGGATATGTATTAATTGTGCGTGAAAGGGCGCTTTGAGCAAGGAATTGTCATCGATGTCACGGGAAATCATCCGATCTGGGTCGTGGGCAAGGGGTGGATTGAGGCGCGTGAGCTGATAGAGGGGGATGAGCTGTATTCGGCTGATGGGAAGCCTGTAAGCGTAATTTCCCTGACGAATATTGACCATTCGAATGATTTTGTGGTGTACAACCTGGAGGTGGAGGGGTTTAATACCTATTTCGTATCTGCGGAGTACATTTGGGTGCACAACTGTAATCTGCAGACGGTGGGGGTGAAGGTTGCGGATGTTGTGGAGGGGCAGGTTCCTAAAGAAGGAAAGTACTCGCTGAGTGATCCGCGTGAAATAAATATTCGCAATGCACTGAAGGAGATTGGTGTTGACACGGAAGTTTTGCCGGATCCAAAAAATCATGGGACCACGCCCCCAAACAAACTTGGTAAG
Organism: Pelomonas nitida; assembly: GCF_043555975.1. Classification (NCBI taxonomy): domain Bacteria; kingdom Pseudomonadati; phylum Pseudomonadota; class Betaproteobacteria; order Burkholderiales; family Sphaerotilaceae; genus Roseateles; species Pelomonas nitida. Next base: position 75,372 of record NZ_JBIGIA010000012.1, read on the forward strand.
AAGGAGCAGAAGAACCCAGATCTGTTGGATAGGGCGACGGGGGAGGTGATTGAACTTTATAGGCCAGAAACGAGTGGCGAGAATGCGGCGAGAAATGCCGCAAGCAAGATACAGTCAAAAGCTTGGGAACAGTCTTCGGTGCTGGCGGTGGATCTGCGAAATTCATCCATCAATCCGCTCGATCTGTTGAAGCTCGGTAGGCTGGGCTGAGTTATGCGAACCCCAGCGTTTTCGCCAACAATCCATTGGCATGAGTACCTGAATGCCAGCAGCTGGGCCAACGAAATTTGTTGGGCTTCACTTTGTTCAGCCCAACCTACCGAGCTTCGAGGTTGAGGAATTTCATACCCACTATGCGGGCGAGGATAGCGTGAGGGTTTGGGTACACAACACGGGATGTCCGGTGAACGTCGCGATTGAACGCGCGGTGACGCGTGCCGAGGAGGCCGCGTTCCTGGAGGAAGGGCAACCACCTTGCTTTGCCGCCGGCACGCTCGTGCACACCAAGGAAGGGTTGAAACCCATTGAAGAAATCCGGGTTGGGGATTGGGTGCTGTCGTTTCCGGACGATCAGACGCCGCCCGACAAGGTGCGCGAAGAGGGCGAGGACACCTACAAACAGGTCACCCAAGTGTTTGTCACGGACGACAAACCGTTGTGCCGATTGATCGTCGCGAACCTGGCATCGGGCGATAGGGAAGAGTTCCTCGTAACGCCGGAGCATCCGATGTACTGCAAGGGGCGCGGTTGGGTGCCGGTATCAGAAATGCGTGGCGCTGGCGACGTCTTGGAAAACTTCATTTTCGGCAACCTAGTGGTTTTTCGCTGCTATCAGCACGTGACCAGGGACCGAGTTTACAACTTTGAGGTGGAGGATTTCCATACGTACTACGTCGGCAAGAACGGTGTATGGGTGCATAACACCTGCGGCCCGGAGATAACCAAGCTCGGTAGGCTGGGGTGAGTTATGCGAACCCCAGCGTTTTCGCAAACAATCCATTGGGATGAGTACGTGAATACCAGCAGCTGGGACAACGAAATTTGTTGGGCTTCACTTCATTCAGCCCTACCCACCGAGCTACGGATGACCAAGTGCAAGATAGAAACGGCCGACGCGATGGCAATGGACGGAGCTGATCTCTCAAAGCCAGTCGGCGAGCAAGATCCGATTTGTTGCTTCGCTGCTGGTACTTTGGTTCATGCAAAGCAAGGCCTGATTCCCATTGAGCAGATCAAGGTCGGTGACTGGGTGCTTTCGAAGCATGAAAACGGTGGGGGTGAACAAGCTTACAAACGCGTCACGCGAACCATCAAGTCGGAGAAGAAGGTTCCAATTGTTTATCTGGAATATTTTTCTGAGTTGTCCTACAAGATGTGCGGCTTGTTTGTTACCAATGAACATCCATTGTTCGTAAAAAACGTCGGATGGAGTCCGGTGATTGAGGTTGTTGCATTGGATGAATTGGTCTCTTTCGATGGGGCTCCTGTAAGAGCGGCCGAGCGTTTCGTCTTGTGGGATACTCCTGAAGAAAATGTGGCCATTGGCTTTGGCAAGATCAATGATGATGGGGTTGTAATAGATTTTAAAAATGGCGGGCGGGAGATTGTTTGCCGAGATGGCGATGAATCATATTTGGGGGGACGTTGCAGTGAGTGGTGTGAAACGGTCTACAACTTAGAAGTCGAGGACTTTCACACTTATTATGTCGGCGAGTTGGGAGTTTGGGTTCACAACATGAATTGCGATGCCAACCCAGCGATTGCGGACGTTAGCCGAAAAGCAGAAATCGAAAAGGCCGGTTTTGATGGCGAAACCCCAGTTCATGTGGACAGGCCCAATCAATACGGCGACTGCGTTGAAGAAATTCAATATATCGAGGCTGGAGACCGGGTACTTTCTCGATGTGAAGAGACTGGGGAGATGGCCTATAAGCGGGTGCTAAAAAAGTTCTCCCATGGTTTGCAGCAGCAGTACATGTTGGATTGCGGGACGGAAATTGAAAGTCAGCAGGAATTGTGGTATGTCGGACCCCTTTATGCTGCTGAGGAGCACCCATTCTGGGTGCAGGGTAAGGGCTGGGTTGCCGTTCGCGATTTGAAGGCCGGCGATGTCTTGCTGAGCTGTGATGGTGCATATACGGAGCTGCGCCATATTTCCAAGGCCGGCGTTCATGAGGTATGGAATCTTGAGGTTGAAGACTTTCATACCTATTTCGTGACCCACACGGGCATTTGGGTGCACAACGAAAAGGCGCGTGTCGAAATTTCCAGCCAGCCCATGGCGCCAGGCATTGAGCCTGGCAGTTGCCGGCCACACTCACCGCCCTACGAAACTGTCTGTTCTATTGGCGGCGACTGAAATGGGCCCCCAGTCACGCTGATCGGGGTGGCGATCAAAGCGACCGGCGAACGCCACGAGCTGGCTTTCGGCCTGACTGGCCCTGCGCAACACGCAGAAAGCGCCGTGCCACCTGGTCTCGAGATGGTCCAGGATCATGTTGCCCCCTGTAGCGGCGGCAAGTCGGGTGGCCTGCGGTCGCCCGCGACGGCAGGCGTGTGCGTACGCCCCCCGCCGGTGCCCCCTCCCCCGCGCCCGCCACCTCGGCCACACGGCGCCAAGCACCTCGCCAAACGCCCGCCAACTTACGCCCCGATTGCGTGCATCACGTCACTTTCCTGAGCGCGGCGTGGGGGCAACTTGGCTTACGCTGCGCGGCTGTCCTGAGCTATTAGCCGAGCATGCTGCAAGCGATCAACACGTGGGAAGACTACCGGGCCAAACTGCGCGAGTTCGACGCGGTGCTGGAGCATGCCAAGGCGGTCGGCGCGGTGATGGCAGTCATGGCGTCGCGGTCGGCGCATGTGCGCTATGGCGCGCAGGTGTACGTGAAGCTGCTGTCGCACTGCATCGCGCTGCGCGCACTCGCGGCCGACCCGAACCACCGCACGGCGCGTGAGTTGCTGGATGTGCCGTCCATGAGCGCGCTGGCCCGCTGCGTGGTCGAGGCGCATGACGCGTTCGAGTACGTGGCCGGTCACGAGGTGGCGCCCGCCGAGCGCACGTTCCGGCTGCAACTGTGGGAGCTGCACGACCAGATCCGGCGGCTGAAGATGTTCACGGATCTGGGCCTGGCGCCGGAGCGCATCGATGACATCCGCGCCGACGTGAGGCGCCGCCAGGACGACCTGCAGGCCCACGAGTTCTTCGCCACGCTGCCGGCCGAGTTGCAGGCCGAGCTGCGCCGGCGCTGGGCCAAGGGCGACCCGCCGGCCTTTCACCTGGGCCAGCGCCAGCGCTGCGAACTCAGCGGCGTGAACGCCGATTGGCACAACATCATCACGTCGCAGCTCGCGCAGTACGCGCTCACCTTGCCGTCGTCGGTGGAGCAGATGACGCATCTGACGCCGGGCTCGGTGGAGGTGCACCGGCTGCTGGCCATGCCGCTGGTGGCGACGCTGCCCTTCCTCGTGCGCGTGACGCAGGCGATCGCGGCGTACATGCCCGCCAACGCGCCCGAGCCACCCAGCCGCACGAACCGCACCATGGCCCTGTGGCGCCAGGCCGCCGAGCAGGCGCCCTGAGCCGCCGCGCGAGCGGCTTGGGTGCTGCCGTCAGCGGCCGCCGGTGCGCTGGGGGAAGTCAGCCACACCGGTCAGGCTGCGCTCGACCTTGCGAATCGTGCCGTCCTCGTTGAAGAACAGGTACTCGGCGGCCACGTGCCGCTGCTTCTTCGCGCAGGCCGCGCCTGGCACGTCCAGCCAGCGGTGATAGAACAGCAGCCACTGGCCCCGGTACTCCACGATGGAGTGGTGGTTGTTGCCGCCCTCGGCGTCCATGATGACGCCTCGGTAGGTCCACGGCCCCTTGGGTGAAGCGGCTGTGTAGTACGTCAGGATGCGGTTGTGCTCCGGCATCGTGAAGTAATAGAGGCCCTTGCGCTTGAACACCCACGGCCCTTCCATCGGCGGCTCGTAGCCGCCCATGTCCATCTTCTGCAGCTCGCCCTTGATGGAGCGCATGTCGTCGGCCATCTCGGCGACGAGGTAGTTCACGCCCGACGTGCGGCTGTAGAGGTAGGCGCGGCCGTCGTCGTCCACGAAGAGCACGGGGTCGTTGGCGTAGGGCTTGCGCCACAGCGGCGCGCCGATCATGTCCTTGAAGGGGCCGGCGGGCGAGTCGCTCTCGGCGATGCCGATGCCCATCCACTTGGTGCTGTTCTTGGGGTTCTGGCGGTCCTTCACGCCGGTGCCGGCAGGGAAGACGAGGTAGTACTTGCCGTTCTTGTAGGCGGCGTCGGGCGCCCAGGCGTAGTCGGTGGCCCAGCTCAGGTCCTTGATGGACAGCACGGCGCCGTGGTTGGTCCAGTGCACGAGGTCGGTGGACGAGAAGGCCATCCAGTCCTTCATGTGGAAGTCGTCCTGGCACTCCTCGTCATGCGAGGTGTAGAGCCACATCCGGCCGTCCTTCCAGACATGGCCGGAGGGGTCGGCGGTGCGCAGGCCCTGGCCCAGCGCGAGCGGGTTCTGCGCCTGCGCCAGCGGTGCGGCGAGCAGCGTGGCGAGCAGAGCGGATGCGAGCTTCATGGGTTGCCTTTGCAAACGCCGGCCACCAGCTCGGCGCCATCGAACATCAGGTCGCGCTGGTCGGTGCGCAGCTGCAGCCGCAGCGGGCCGGCGGAGGGGCGCTGCAGCGTGAGTGTCGCCGTCAGGCGGTTGGCGAGCACGCCCTGCCCCCAGGCCGCGTCCTGCCCACGGCGGGGCCAGCGCAGCTCGACCGGTTCGTCAGCGCCGGTTGCGAACGGCTCCTCGACGCGCAGCGCGGCCTGCCAGTCCTGCCCGGCGGCCAGCGGATAGCTGGGCAGCACATGGACGCGCAGGCAGTTCGGGCCAGCGGCCGCCTGGGCCTGCAGCGTAAGCGTGGCCCCGGGGCCTTGCGCCGCCAGTGCGCCTTCGCCACGGCCCAGGCCTTGAACGCGGCGCCAGCCTTCGATGGCGGCAACGCGCAGCGTGGGCGGGGCGTCGGCAGCAGGCAGGGGCGCGAGGTCGGCGGCAGCCTTGGCGAGATCGTTCAACGCGTCGGGCGCGCTGCCGCCCAGGCCCGGCGCCGGCAGCAGCGGCGCCTGCTGGCGATAGCTGGTCCACAGCCCATCGGCCGGCTCCTCGGCGAGGCTGCCGGCCCAGCGGCCGCCGTTGTAGCGGGCGGTCAGCGCCTTCAGGCGCTGGTCGGCGCGCTGTGCCTGTGCGGCAAAGCGGCGCGCGCCGGCCGGGTCGCGTTCCAGCGTCGCCACGTAGCGTTCCAGCGCGAAGAAGCGCTCGTTGGCCAGCGCCGCGGCACGCAGCGGGTACTCGACGAGCTGGAAGAAGCCGTCGCGCTGCGCCACGGCGATGCGCGGGCGGGCGGCATCCAGCTGTGCCAGCAGCTGCGCGAAGCGGCCCAGCCGCTCGTTGACCGCCTCGGCCGGCCAGCCGCTGCGCCTAGCCTTCTCGCCGGGCAGGTGGAACTGCAGATGCTCGGGGCGGCGCTCGAAGTTGACGCGGTAGGCCCCGTCCCAGATCGTGCCGATTTCTTCTACGCCGAAGAGCCGCCGGGCCAGCTCGCGCAGGTAGCCGCCCTGCCCTTGCGCGCGCACGGCGGTCGGGTTCCAGGCCAGGTCGAACCAGTGGCTGAGGTTGACCTCGGCCGGCTTGATGTCGCCCGCGTTGACCATCCACAGCCGCTGCACGCCCGCGTCCCAGGCGCGGCCCATCTCTTCGGCAACGAGGGCCGGCGGCGTGGTGCTGAGCCACAGATAGGACAGCGGCGCGCCCAGGTAGCTGAGGTGGTAGTACACCCCCGAGCCGCCCGAACGCTGCGCTTGCACGGCGTCGGGGAACTGGCGGATATAGCCAAAGTTGTCGTCGGGCCAGACCAGCGTCACGTCATCGGGCAGCGCCAGCCCCGGCAGCAGCGGCAGCACTTCCTTGTAGGGCACGAAGAGCTGCGGCAGCGTCGCCGGGTCGCCCACGTGGCGGCGCAGCAGCTCCCGCTGGTCGGCAATGAGGCGGCTCAACAGCGCCTGCTTCTCGGCCACCGTGCCGCCGCCCTGCATGCCGCTGTCGTGGATGCCGCGCATGCCCAGCGTGTAGAGGTTCTCGAAGCGGCCGTTGGTCTTCAGCCGCTCGACCCAGTAGTCGCGCACCTGTTCAGGATGCGTCGCGTAGTTGTACTGCTCGGGTGGCGCGCCCCACTCCGCGACGTTGTTGCGCAGCAAGGGCTCGGCGTGCGACGAGCCCATGACGATGCCGTAGCGCTGCGCCAGCTCGGCGTTCTTCGGGTTGGCGTTGAAGGCGCCCGACACCTGGTGCATGGCCGGCCACAGCGTGTTGGCCTTCAGGCGCAGCAGCAGGCGGAAGACCTGCTCGTAGGTCCTGGGGCCGATGGTGCCGGCCTCGGGCTCGAAGGTGTTGGCGGCCCAGGGCCGCAAGCCCCAGTCCTCGTCGTTGATGAAGAGGCCGCGGTACTTGACGGCGGGGCCGTCCAGCAGCGGCTCGGTCAGCGACAGGTGCAGCGGGCCGCGCCTGAGCGGCGCGAGGTCGGCCCACCAGACCCAGGGCGAGACGCCCAACGCCTGGCTCAGCGTGTAGACGCCGTAGGCCGTGCCGCGGCGGTCAGCGCCGGCGATGACGAGGGCCTGGCTCACGCCGGGCGCCGGGTTGCGCAGCAGCGTCATCTGGAAGCATTCCCAGCAGCCCTTGAGCCTGGCCAGGTCCAGGCCCGCAGCATCGATGGCCGGGTGGTGGCCTGCGGTGCCGACCCAGATCTGCACCGCGCCCTTGCCACCGACGCTGGCGCGCAGGCCCAGGCGCTTCAGGTCGCCGGCGAGGTCTTGCGCGACGAAGGCTTCCAGCGGGTCGGCGTCGCGTGCCACGACGATGACGGCGCCGTCGAGCGGCAGGCTGCCCGGCGTGGCCTTGGTGTCGACGGCCAGGCCGGCGTGCGCCGCACCGGCCAGCATCATCAGCAGAGCCAGCAGCCCCTTGCGCATCAACGGCTCCGGAACGCCGCGCGCAGGTCCGGCGGGGGCGCGTTGCGGTCCACGCTGAGCCAGCCGTCCTTCACGGTCAGCTCGGCCGACTGGATGACGGTGCGCTGGTGCCAGCGGTCGTCCGCTTTGGCCTCGGGCTCGCCGCCCTGGTGCGTGAAGTAGAAGAGGTAGGCACGGCCGTCGACGACCGTGACGCCGGGGTGCTGGCCCTTGGCGCGGTCGGTGGGGTGTTGGCCGATGTCGGCCAGCAGCCGCGTGGGCTGTTCCTCCCAGTTCAGCGCGTCGTCGGAGCGCAGCACCAGCAGGCCCTTCCACAGGTCGGCCACCAGCCACCACTTGCCGGCGAAGGGAAACACCGTGGGGCCTTCGCCGGGCAGCGCGCTCACCGGGCCGCGCACGGTCCAGGTCTTGAGGTCGGCACTGTCGGCCACCTTGAGTTTGCTGCCGCCCTGCTCGTCCTTGAACCACATGCGCCAGCCGCCCTGCGGCGCGCGGATGACCGACGCGTCGATGACCTTGGGCGAGCCCAGGTCCGCGCGGCCGGCGCAAGTCCAGGTGCGCAGGTCGGTGCTGGTGAGGTGCTCGATGCGGCGCTCGCCGGTCCATGTCTTGTGCACACCGGGCACGATGGTGAGCCACAGGTGATAGGTGCCGGCGAAGTCCTGGATCTCGGGCGCCCACAGCGTCTCGCCCGTGCATTCGGCCGGAAAGCTCGCCTCACCGGCGGCGCGCCAGTGGTTGCCATCGTCGGTCGTCGCAATGCCGATGGGCGTGCCATGCACCCAGCTCACATCCTTGGGGTCGTCCAGCCGCAGCGTGGCGCGGCGGTTCGTGTAGAACATCTCCCAGCGCTTCAGGCCCCGGTTGAAGACCAAGGAAACATCGGCTGCGCCGTCCAGCACGGGGTCGCGGTAGAGGGGGCGCGGGGCGGGCTCGACGCTCGCACAGCCGGCCAACGCGGCCAGCAGGATCAGGGCGGGGGCAGTCAGCTTCATGGCGTCGTGATGGGCAGGTAGCGCGGCGGCTTCATGGCAGCGCCCAGGTGGTAGCTGGTGTGCGGCGGCTGGTTGTAGCCGGCGTTCTGGGCAGCGACCTGCACGCGATATTGCGGGTCTTGCATCAGCGTGACGAGGCGGTGCTCGGTCGGGATGGCGGTGGAGAACACCAGCAGCGCCGTGCTGTCGGCGTTGCGCCAGACGACCTCCTCGCGCCAGTCGCCGAACAGGTCGGCCGACAGCACGGGCGTGCCCTTGGTGCCGTTGTTGGACGCGGCACCGAAGGCCTTGCCGTCGAGCAGGTTCTCGAACTTGAAGGTCGCGGGGTTCCACTTGTCGATGGCGACATGGTCCAGCGACTCGCGCAGCAGGTCGCCGTCCCACCAGACGGCGAAGTTCATGCGGTTGGGGTGCTTGTCGCTGATGAGCTTGCCGCCCGCGCTCATCAAGCCACCCACCGCGCCCCAGCATTCGGCGCCGGGCCAGGCGGGGTCGATGTCGAAGCAGACGCCGCGGCCCACGTCGGTCTTGTTGCCGGGCATGCTCCACAGCACCTTGCCGGTGGCCGCGTCGTGCATCTCCAGGCCGTGCTCGCCGTAGCAGCGCGGGCTTTCGTGCACCATGAACACCTGCTGGCCCTCGCGCGCCGGGTCGAAGGCGCTGACGTGCAGCGCGTCGCCATGGCACAGGCCGGTGCTGTAGAGCAGCTTGCCGGTGCCGGAGAGGGTGGCGGCGCCGTAGACGATGTCGTCCAGCCCGTCGCCGTTGACGTCGGCCACCGAGAACCAGTGGGCGCCCTGCCCTGCGGCGGGTTTGCTCTCCGCGTTGCTGTCGCTATCGAAGACCCAGCGCTGCGTCAGCTTGCCGTCGCGCCAGTCCCATGCGGCGATGACGGCACGCGTGTAGTAGCCGCGCGAGAACACGGCGCTGGGGCGCTTACCGTCGAGGTAGGCCACGCCGGCCAGAAAACGGTCCACGCGGTTGCCGTAGCCGTCGCCCCAGGCGCTCACGTCGCCACGTGGCGGCGTGTAGTCCACCGTCGCCATCGCCGCGCCGGTCAGGCCGTTGAAGACGGTCAGGAACTCCGCGCCGCTCAGCACGTAGCCGGCCTCGTTGCGGTGGTCGGCCTGGGCGTCGCCGATGGTCTTGCCCGCGCCGTCGACCGTGCCGTCGGCCGTCTTCATGATGAGCTCGGCGCGGCCGTCGCCATCGAAGTCGTAGGCGAGGAAGCTGGTGTAGTGCGCGCCGGCCCGGATGTTTCGCCCGAGGTCGATGCGCCACAGCCGCGTGCCGTCGAGCTTGTAGGCGTCCACCAGCGTGTGGCCCGTGTAGCCCTTGTGCGAGTTGTCGTGCGCGTTGGTGGGCTGCCACTTCACGATCAGCTCGTACTGGCCGTCACCGTCGAGGTCGGCGGCCGAGCCGTCGTTGGCCTCGTAGGTGTAGGCCTGGCCATCGGGTGTCGTGCCACCCTCTGGCTTTTGCAGCGGCACCCGCAGGTAGGGCTGGCTCCACGGCACCGCCGCGCCAGACGCCGCCAGCTCCTGGCCCGCGACGACGGCGCGCACGGTGTAGAGACTGTCGGCGCGGCCTTGGGCGTCGACCAGGTTGGTCAGCGGCTGCGGCGCGTGCGTGATGCGCTTGCCGTCGCGGTAGACGTGAAAGCGCACGCCGGCCGGCTCGGTGCCCAGCAGCCGCCAGCTGACGAAGACGCCGCCGGCGGTGTTGATCGCGACGACGCCGCGGTCGAGCTTCTCGACCTGGCGGATGTCGGCGTGGGCCGTGACAGCGCCGGCCAGCAGCAGGCCGCACACCAGCCTGACGATCAAAGACGAAACGGTCATGTCAGCCTTCCATTCCTCATTCCGCGGCCGTCGTGCCCGCCTTCGGGCCGAGCGCCGGGCCGCTCCCAAGCCGGCCCGTCAGGCGATGTGCAAGCGGCTCGATGCCGCGAGCATCGCCGCCCCCCTCGGGGGGCCGACCAGGTCCGACCGCGTTCAGCGCGACGGACCTGGGCGAGGGGCTCCATTCCACTCAAAAAAAACGGCCTCTTGCGAGGCCGAGCGCCTGAATTCAGGCGCAACAGGATTGGCCTTGCCGGCCAACGCCCGGAGATCGAGGCAACACGGGATGGGCCTTGCGGGCTCATCCTGCATGCCTTAGAGCTTGAGGCCCAGCGTCACGTAGTAGCGCCGGCCTGCCCACGCCAGTTCGTTCGGGCGCGACAGGTCGCCCGCGTAGGTCAGCTCGGCCTGGTTGGTCAGGTTCTTGGCTTCCACGGCGAAGGTCAGGTTCTTGGTGGCCTTCCACTGGAACTTGGCATCCAGGTAGCCCGTGGCGTCGCGGAAGTTCGGGTTGCCCGAGATGTCGTTGCCGCCGGTGTAGTACTTGTCGCGATAGCTGTAGGCCAGGCGCGCGTTGTACTCGCCGTTGTCGTACCACAGGCCCAGGTTGTAGGCGTTCTTGGACATGCCGGGATACGGCAGCACCGAGTTGTCCAACGGGTTGAGCAGCTCGTTGCCCTGCGCGTAGCTGAAAGTCATGCGCGTGTAGTTGGCATCCACACCGAAGCCGCTCAGCCAGCTGGGCAGGAAGGACAGCGCCGTGCGCCCCGCCAACTCCACGCCCTGCGTCTGGGCACCCTTGCCGTTGATGGCCTGGGTCACGTCGAACAGCCGGCCGTCACGGAAGAAGTCCACGCCACGGCTCACGATGCCCTTGCGGATGTAGGTATCGATGTCGGTGCGGAACAGCGCCAGGCTGACCTGCGTGTCCTTGCCCGGGTAGTACTCGGCGCTCAGGTCGTACTTGGTCGCGCGATAGGGCTTCAGGTCCGGGTTGCCGGCCGTGCAGTCGTCGGTGCCGTCGCCGCCATAGGTCGTGCTGCCGCTGCCATACGTGCAGGTGACGCTGGGTGCCAGCAGGTCGACCGCCGGGCGCGACATCACCTTGGCCCAGCCGCCGCGGACCAGCAGCTTGCCGTTGAGCAGTTGCAATGTGGCGTTCAGGCTGGGCAGAACATCGTTGTAGCTGTTGTTGATGGAGACCACGCGGTTGGCGGTCACCAGCGCAGCGCAGCTGCCCACCGTGTTGGGGTTGCAGGTGCGGTCGGTCTGCAAGCCGGCCGAGGTCACGTCGGTGCGGGTGTAGCGCACGCCCACGTTGCCATCGAGCGGCAGGCCCAACACCTCCGTCCCCCAGTCCAGCCGCACATAGCCCGCCTTGACGCGCTCCTTGATGTCGTAAACGGGAATCTGCGCGTAGGTCTTGCCGTCGCTGCCGACGGTTTCGTAGAGGTATTTGCGGTTGAAGGCGCTGGTGTCGAAGTAGCCGGAGCCGGTGGCCGCCGAATAGCTCGGCGCCATCCAGTTCGACGGCACGTTGCTGATGCCGCCGTAGCCGTTGAAGAACTGGCCGGGTGATGTCGAACGCACGGCGTTGACGATCTCCTGCATCTTTGCGCCGTTGACGTAGGACGTCGTGTAGCCGCCGTTGATGAAGGTCGGCGTGTCGCCCGGGCGCTGCGCGCTGCCGGTGTAGAGCGGGTCGTAGATGATGGTCGAGTTGACGTTGGCGCTGCGGGCGTTGATGTCCACCGCCTCGTTGGTGTCGGTCAAGCTGCCGTTGTTCTGCACCAGATAGCCGCCGCCGGTGTAGCGCCGCGAGCCGGAGTCGCGCGCCTGAGCGCCGAACCACAGGCTCTGGAAAAAGTCGTGGTCGAAGTAGTACTGGAAGTCCAGCTTGCCGCTGCGTTCCTTGTTGTGCGTGGCGTCGGGCCGGTACTGCAGCTGGGCTTGCACGTAGGAGCTGGCAGCGTCAGGGCTGTAGCCGGCAGGGAAGGTGAAGTGCGGCAGGCGCTGGCCGTCCAGGTTGACGACGAGGCCCGGCGCGTTCTGCGTCAGCACGATCTGGTTGGTCTCGGCCTCGTAGTTGGCCTTCGAATCGCCCAGCAGCCCTTCAACGCGCCACTTGTTGTTCTTGAACTTGAACCCGGCGGAGGTGTACTTGGAGTCCACATCCAGCGCGAAGTCGCGCGCGCCCGTGCTGAACGCCGCCTGGCCACCGCGGCCGGCCACGTTCAGGCAGTTGCCCACCGTGTACTGCGTGACCTGGTGGTTCTCCACCACCATGCCGCTGGGCGTGACGCCAGCGACGGGGTCGGTACAGGTGCCGCCCGAAGGCACGCCCGTGGCTGAGTAGACCGGCGCGGTGCCCGACGACGACAGCCGATTGACCGAGATCAGGTCGGTGCCGTAGTTCATGTCGTTGAGCCGCTGGGCCTGCTTGTTGCCCTGATAGCTCACGAAGGCGTCCAGGTTCTTGGAGAACTGGTACTGCGCCGTCACCTCGGCGGAGCTGCGCTTGTGATCGCGCTCCCAGATGCCGTAGCGCGCATTGCGCGGCGCGTAGTCGTACCACTGGGTCAGGCAGGCCGTCCGGTCGGCGCCCGTCAGCGCATTGCAGCCCGTCTGACTCGTGACAGCGGCCGCGGTGGCGTTCTGGCTGACCACCGTCTTTTCGGCAGACATGTCCCAGTCGCGCAGGAAGGTCCAGGATGTGTTGCGCGAGTAGTCGCCGCGCGTGTAGACCTCGTCATAGATGAGGTTGGCCATCAGGCCCAGCTTGTTGTCGAAGAACTTGTCGGCCAGCAGCAGCGAGCCGCGCGGCTGCGCGCCACCGCGCAGGCTGCCCTGCTCGGCCGACAGCGTGCCGGCGATGGTGCGCTGCGTGAAGTCCAGTGGCTTGCGGGTGGTGATGCGCACCGTGCCGCCCACGCCGCCTTCGGTCATGTCGGCCGTGGAGCCCTTGATGACGTCGATGGAGGCGATGAGCTCGGACGGCAGCTCCCGCAGTTCGGCCGCACGGCCGGTCTGGGCGCTGCTGAGCACCGACAGGCCGTTGATCTCGATGCGGTTCAGGTCGGGCTCGACGCCACGGATGGCGACCTGCGAGCCCTCGCCCAGTTCACGCGTGAGCTGCACGCCGGTGATGCGCGACAGCGCCTCGCCGACGTTCTTGTCGGGGAACTGGTCAATGTCTTCCGCAACGATGCTGTCCTGCACGGTCGAGCCATTGCGCTTGCGGTCGATGGCGCTCTGGATGGAGCGGCGGATGCCCGTCACGACGACGGTGTCGAGCTGCTGGTTGGCGCTGTCGGCGGGCTTGGCCGCGGCCTTCTGCGCGGCAGGGGCTGCGGCTGCGGCTGCGGCTGCGGCTGACGCCGCCGAAGCGGGCGCCTCGGGCGGCTGCGGCGCGGCGTCCTGGGCCTGTGCCTGGCTGGCCAGAGCGGCCGAAATGGCCAGGGCCAGCGGAGTCCAACGTGTGACCGGCCTGTGGCCGTGATTCTTGTTCAACATCTAATTGCGTCTCCAGAAATATCAACAAGCCGTGCGCGCCCCGCGCCGCTCGCTTATTACCCCCAGACGCCAGTCTAGGTGGCAGTTTTCTGTACTTTTCCGGCACGCAAAAAAGAATCACGGCGGTGATTGCTTCACATCGCGTAAACCCTGTGACAACTGCGCGTCAAACAGCCCGGCGCCCCATGAGCACCGGGCGTCAGCCGCGCCGCGCCAGAGGCGTGTCACCACACGCCCGGCCACGGCACTGCGAATGAAAAAGTGCGAATAAGTTCTCACCCCTCCAGTTATTCAAAGCCTGCCACGACAGATTTCGAATATGGAAATGCAAATAGATCCAATACCAACCAATTCCCGAGCAAATCAGTCGGTCGAGGGTTATTTCCGATCCAGCCAGGCCTGCGGCACCGGCACCACGCAGATATTCATCTCGCGGCCATCGGCGGCCAGCATGGCGGACTGGATCTGGATCTTGCGGCCGTCGGGGCTGAAGGTCGGGTGGATGTGGTCGCGCGCGGTCGCCTTGTGCCCGGTGGTCAGCACCATCATTTCGCGCGTGCGGCGGTCGATGAGGTAGAGGCTGCGGCCGAAGTCGTCGCCGGTGGCGAAGCGGCCGTCGGCCGAGCCATGCACATGCCACAGCCCGCTGCCGGACGCCGTCTGCCCCACCAGGTTCACCTCGCGCGTGCGCAGGTTGACGATGGCCAGGCCCGTGGGCTTCTCGCGCGTGCCGGTGTTGCCCCAACCATCCTCCTGCCCCGGGTTGGCGCCCTCCACGGCCGTGCCCGGCGCGCGATTGGCGTCGACAACGCCGGGAATGGGGCGATGGCCCATGATGGCCAGCGCCACTTCATCCTTGCCGATGAAGGCCTCGTGCGTGACCCACTCGTACGGCGCCTCCGGGTAGAGCGGGCGCAGGCCGGTGCCGTCGCCCTTGACCGTCCAGGTGCGCTGCGGCGACTTGCCGCCCGTCTCCCAGCTGAACACCAGCTCGCCCGGGTTCCAGCTGTTGCTCTGGATGTGGCCGATCTGGAACGGCACCGAGACGACGTGCCGGACCTCGCCCGTCTTCACGTTGATCTTGCCGATGGCATGCGGGCCAGCGCCCATGCCGCGCGGGCCGAAGGGCGGCTCGACCTTGGTGCCGGCGGGCAGGCGCGCGCCGGCGTAGGCCTTGCCCTGGATGCGGAAGTAGAACCATTGGCCGTCGGCGTCCAGCGCGTTGTCGCCGAACGCCTCCAGTTCGGCCTGCAGCGTGGCGAACACGCGCTGGTAGCTGGCGGCCGGCTTCATCGCACCCGCCTGGCTGTCGGCGAACACGCGGTCCAGGTCCACCTCGACGGCCTGCCGGATCTTGTCGTTGCCACCGGCCGGGTCCTTGCGCAGGAAGAAGAGCTTGTTGCCGCCCGACTGCGCCAGGTTGAGCATGCCCTCGTAGCCGCCCTCGGTGACCTGCACCATCTCGCCGCTGGCCTCGTTGACAGCGATGGCCTCGCCCTTGGCGCGGTTGGAGCGGAACACCAGCCACTTGCCGTCGGCCGTCCATTGCGGGTGGCTGGGGTAGATCTTGGCGTCGCCGCGCGGCTGCGTGGTCAGGAAGGTCAGCGGCGTGCCGGTGACAGGATCGTTGACGACACGCTTCTCGGACGGAAAGCGCTGGCCGATCTGCGCCCATACGGGTGCGGCGGCCAGCAGCAGGCTCAACAACAGGGAAGTCTTGCGAAACGACATGGTGGGAGTCCGATTCAAGGTGGGCGCGACTCTAGGAGGCGCTGCGTTGCTGGATGTTGCTGCAGCCCAATCGCTCAAGAACTTGCGCCGTCGCGCGCCGCCCGCCCGGCGCACCTGCTCCTAGCATCCGCGCCATGACGCCCACCCTCACCCGCCGCGCCACCGCCGCGCTGCTGCTCGCCCTCCCGCTGCTCCAGGCCCAGGCGCAGGAATTCACCGCCACCACCGACCCGGCGCGCGCGCAGGTCACGCTGCCCGAGCCCGCCAGGCCGGAGCTGCCGTCGCTGATCCTCATCGGCGACTCCACCGTGCGCAACGGCCGCGACGACGGCCAGGGCAAGGGCGGCGAGGGCCAGTGGGGTTGGGGCAACCCCATTGCCGCCTACCTCGACCAGACCAAGATCAACGTCGTCAACCGTGCCGTCGGCGGCTTGTCCAGCCGCACCTACCGAACCAGCGGCCACTGGGACCGCACCAAGCCCTTCATCAAGAAGGGCGACTGGGTCGTCATGCAGTTCGGCCACAACGATGCCAGCCCGGTCAACGACAACAGCCGCGCCCGCGGCGTGCTGCGCGGCACGGGCCCGGAGAAGGAAGACATCGACAACCAGCTGACCGGCAAGCGCGAGACCGTCTACACCTACGGCGCCTACCTGCGCGGCTACATCGCCGACATCCGCGCCGCCGGCGCCACGCCGGTCGTCGCCTCGCCCGTCATCCGCAAGCGCTGGGAGGCCGACGGCGTGAAGGTCACGCGCGCCGGCGGCAACTTCGCGGCCTGGGCCGCCGAGGTCGCCCGGCAGGAGAACGTGGCCTTCATCGACCTCAACGAATGGGGCGCACTGCGCTACGAGGCCCTGGGCAAGGCCGAAGTGGAGAAGCTCTTCCCCGCCGACGCCCCGCAGGAAACCGTGCACACCAACTGGCTGGGCGCCGCCGTGAACTCGCAGCTCGTCATCGCCGGGCTGATCCAGAACAAGGTGCTGCCCGACGCCGTCTACCTGCGCCGCTTCGCGCCGGATGGCTCGGATGACCGACCGGTGGTCGACGCCCGCAAGGTCAGGGTCGAGGCGCCGCGCGACCCCAAGCTGCCCAGCCTCGTCATGATCGGCGACTCCACCGTGCGCAGCGGCGGCCAGAACGGCGCCTGGGGCTGGGGTGAACGCCTGGCCCCCTTCTTTGACACGCAGAAAGTCAATATCGTCAACAACGCCATCGGCGGCCGCAGCAGCCGCACCTTCTTCACCGAAGGCCGCTGGGCGTCGGTGCTGGAACAGTTGAAGGCCGGCGACACGCTGCTCATCCAGTTCGGCCACAACGACGGCGCCCGCATCGGCGACCCGGCAGGCAAGAATCGCGGCTCCGTCCCCGGCATCGGGCCCGAGACGGTGGAAGACACGCTGCCCGACGGCAGCAAACAGCAGGTGCAGAGCTTCGGCTGGTACCTCGCCCGCTACATCGACGACGCCAAGGCCCGCGGCGCCAAAGTGGTCGTGCTGTCGCCCATCCCGCACAAGGACCGCTGGCAGGCCGGCCAGCCGCGCGACTTCGAGACCTATGCCGCCTGGGGCGAGCAGGTCGCCCGGGCTCATGGCGCGCAGTTCATCGACCTGACCCTGCTCGTGACCGAGGCTTACCGCAGCGCCGGCGCCGAGAAGGTGGACGCCCTCTTCGCCGATGCCCGCACCCACACCAACGAGGCGGGTGCGGTGTTCAATGCCGCGCGGGTGGTCGACGGCCTGAAGCGCCTGCCGGGCCAGCCGCTGCAGCCCTTCCTGAAAGCCGCGACACCCTGATTTCAGAAATTTTTTCGAGAATGCTTGCACAGGCCCAAAAAGTGCGCTTAGAATAGCAGGCTCAGGCGCTTTAGCTCAGTTGGTTAGAGCGATGGAATCATAATCCACAGGTCCGGGGTTCGAGTCCCTGAAGCGCCACCAAAATCCGAACGGCCCGAGCACCCTGCTCGGGCCGTTTGTCTTTTCAGAACCGGTTTGCGGCCGCCCACTCCGGCTGCCGCTTACGCAGCCACTGGACATGCCATGTACCGCTGTGTTCTTCCTCTGATCCTGGCCGTCAGCAGCGTTGCCGCCCAGGCGCAGACGCATCGCTTCTTCCCCGCCAACGCGCTGCGCGGCGAGCTGGTCATCACGCAGTTCCCCGAGGCCAGGATCAACGGCCGCGCCGCCCGCCTCGCGCCGGGCGCCCGCATCAAGAACGACAACAACCTCTGGGTGCCGCCGGCCGGCCTCACCGGCCAGAAGCTCACCGTGCACTACACGGTGGAAAGCACCGGCCTGGTCATGGACGTGTGGGTGCTCAACGCCGTCGAGCTGGCCAACAAGCCCTGGCCGACGACGCCTGCCGAAGCGGCCAGCTGGCAGTTCGACGCCGGCACGCAGACCTGGGCCAAGCGATGAGCGCCGCCGACAAGGACGGCAAGAAGGTCTACATCAAGACCTTCGGCTGCCAGATGAACGAGTACGACTCGGACAAGATGGCCGACGTGCTTGAAGCCGCCAAGGGCTACACCCCCACCGACGACCCCGAGCAGGCCGACCTGATCCTGTTCAACACCTGCTCGGTGCGCGAAAAGGCGCAGGAGAAGGTGTTCAGCGACCTCGGCCGCGTGAAGCACCTGAAGGCCAAGGGCGTCATGATCGGCGTCGGCGGCTGCGTGGCCTCGCAGGAGGGCGCGGCCATCATCGAACGCGCGCCCTATGTCGACGTCGTCTTCGGCCCGCAGACGCTGCACCGCCTGCCGCAAATGCTCGAAGCCCGCCGCGAGACGCGCCGTCCGCAGGTGGACATCTCCTTCCCCGAGATCGAGAAGTTCGACCACCTGCCCCCGGCCAAGGTCGAGGGCGCCTCGGCCTTCGTCTCCATCATGGAAGGCTGCTCCAAGTACTGCAGCTACTGCGTGGTGCCCTACACGCGCGGCGACGAAGTCTCGCGCCCGTTCGACGACGTGCTGACCGAGATCGCCGGCCTGGCCGACCAGGGCGTCATGGAGATCAACCTGCTCGGCCAGAACGTCAATGCCTACCGCGGCAAGATGGGCGACACGAGCGAGCACGCCGACCTGGCCCTGCTGCTGGAATACGCGGCCGAGATCCCCGGCATCCGGCGCCTGCGCTTCACGACCAGCCACCCCAACGAGTTCAGCCCGCGCCTCATCGAGGCCTACGGCAAGGTGCCGCAGCTCGTGAACCACCTGCACCTGCCGGTGCAGCACGGCAGCGACCGCATCCTGATGGCCATGAAGCGCGGCTACACGGCGCTGGAGTTCAAGAGCATCGTGCGCAAGCTGCGCGCCATCCGCCCGGACCTGCGCCTGGCCAGCGACTTCATCGTCGGCTTCCCCGGCGAGACCGACGAAGACCACGCCAAGCTGATGAAGCTGGTGCACGACGTCGGCTTCGACGCGTCGTTCAGCTTCATCTTCAGCCCGCGCCCCGGCACGCCCGCCGCTGCGCTGGAAGACACCACCCCCTACGAGACCAAGGTCCGGCGCCTGCAGGAACTGCAGGCCGCCATCGAAGCGCACGCGCTGACCATCTCGGAGGCCATGGTGGGCAAGGTCGAGAAGGTGCTCGTGACCGGCACCGCGCGCAAGGACGCCACCGAGCTGATGGGGCGCACCGAGTGCAACCGCATCGTCAACTTCCCCGGCTCGCTGCGGCTGATGAACCAGCTCGTCGACGTGCGCATCACGACCGCCTACGCACACTCGCTGCGCGGCGAGGTGGTCACGACCGAGGAGGTGCTCAGCGCCTGAAGCTGAGCAAATACCACTGCGGCAGGGCCACGCCGAGCAGCAGCAACGCGTAGCCCGCCATCCGGCCATCGCGGCCCAGCAGCACCAGCGACACGATCACCGCCAGCGCGCCGCCCGCCGCCCCCCAACCCCACAGACGCAGCCACCGCAACGCCTTCGCCTCACGCCACCAGGCCAGCTTGATCGCCAACCCCAGCAACGCCGCCAGCCCCCAGGCGGGCGCGAACAAGTTGGCGATGTGCCAGAAAGCATCCAAGGGGCTCATGCGGGCTTGATCCGTATCAGGGGGAAGCGAAGGCCGCGAATCCTACAATCCGCCCCCATGTCGGTCTTCGCTCTCGGCCTGAATCACAACACCGCTCCGCTGGACTTGCGCGGGCGGTTCGCGTTCACGCTGGAACAGCTGGCCCCGTCGCTCGCCGGCCTGCGCCAGAAGCTGCCCGGCACGCCTGAGGCGGCCATCCTGTCCACCTGCAACCGCACCGAGGTCTATGTGGCCGCGCCACCGGCGCAGGTGCAGCCGGCCATCGCGTGGCTGGCGCAGGCGGGTGGCGTGGAGGCCGGCGCCCTGCGCGAACACGCCTATGTGATGCAGGGCAGCGCTGCGGCGCGGCACGCCTTCCGCGTGGCCAGCGGGCTCGACTCCATGGTGCTGGGCGAGCCCCAGATCCTCGGCCAGATGAAACAGGCGGTAAAGGAAGCCGATGCCGCCGGCGCGCTGGGCACCACGCTGCACCAGCTGTTCCAGCGCAGTTTCTCGGTGGCCAAGGAAGTGCGCACCGCCACCGAGATCGGCGCCCACTCCATCAGCATGGCCGCCGCCGCCGTGCGCCTGGCCGGCCAGCTGTTCGAAGACCTCGCCAAGACGCGCGTGCTGTTCGTCGGTGCTGGCGAGATGATCGAGCTGACCGCCACCCACTTCGCCGCCAAGACGCCGCGCCACATGGCGCTGGCCAACCGCACGCTGGAGCGCGGCGAGAAGCTCGCTGGTCATTTCGGTGCCGAGGCCATGCGGCTGTCGGACCTGCCCGAGCGGCTGCACGAGTTCGACATCGTCGTTTCCTGCACGGCCTCCAGCCTGCCGCTGATCGGCCTGGGCGCCGTCGAGCGCGCGCTCAAGAAGCGCAAGCACCGCCCGATGTTCATGGTCGACCTGGCCGTGCCGCGCGACATCGAACCCGAGGTCGGCCAGCTGGACGACGTCTACCTCTACACCGTCGACGAACTCGCCGTGCAGGTGCAGACGGCCGGCGAGAAGCGCCAGGCCGCCGTGGCCCAGGCGGAGGCCATCGTCGAGACCGGCGTGCAGAGCTTCATGCACTGGCTGGACCAGCGCCACACGGTGCCGCTGATCCAGGCCCTGCACGCGCAGGCCGACGACTGGCGCGCCCTCGAGATCGCCCGCGCGCGCAAGCTGCTCGCCAAGGGCGCCGATGTCGACGAGGTGCTGGATGCGCTGTCCAAGGGCCTGACGCAGAAGCTGCTGCACGGCACGCTGGCCGAGCTGCACGCGAGCGACGGCGAACAGCGTCTGCAACTGGCACAAACGGTCTCCCGCCTGTTCCTGCGCGGCAGGCAGTCCTAGCGGCGCTCAACTGCCGCCGCCCCGGCGCGCACCGCGCCGCCCTGACTGCTTTTTGAATCGCCGCCCATGAAAGACTCCCTGCGCCAGCAGTTCGACCGCCTCGGCTTTCGCCTCGCCGAGCTCGACGCCCTCCTCGCCGACGGCAGCATCGCCGCCGACATGAAGCGCTACCGCGCGCTGACCCGCGAGCAGTCGGAGGTGTCGGGCCTGGTCGACCGCTACCGCCGCTACCAGGCGCACGAGGCCGACCTCGCCGCCGCGCGCGAGATGCTGATCGACCCCGACATGGCCGAGATGGCCCGCGAGGAGATCACCAGCAACGAGGCGGCGCTGGCTGCGCTGGACCACGAGCTGCAGCTCGCGCTCATCCCCAAAGACCCGGACGACGAACGCAACGCCTTCCTCGAAATCCGCGCCGGCACCGGTGGCGATGAGTCGGCGCTGTTCGCTGGCGATCTGGCGCGGATGTACCTGCGCTTCGCCGAGGGCCAGGGCTGGCGCACGGAGATCCTGTCCGAGAACGTGTCCGACCTCGGCGGCTACAAGGAGCTGGTCGTGCGCGTCGAGGGCGACGGCGTCTACGGTCGCCTCAAGTTCGAGAGCGGTGGCCACCGCGTGCAGCGCGTGCCGGCGACCGAAACCCAGGGCCGCATCCACACCAGCGCCTGCACGATCGCCGTGATGCCCGAGCCCGACGAGGCCGAGGCCGTCACGCTGAACCCGGCCGACCTGCGCATCGACACCTTCCGCGCCAGCGGCGCCGGCGGCCAGCACATCAACAAGACCGACTCGGCCGTGCGCGTCGTCCACCTGCCCACGGGCATCGTGGCCGAATGCCAGGACGGCCGCAGCCAGCACAGCAACAAGGCCAAGGCGCTGCAGGTGCTGCAGGCGCGCATCCAGGAGAAGGAGCGCAGCGAGCGCGCCGCCAAGGAGGCCGCCACGCGCAAGGGCCTGATCGGCAGCGGCGACCGCAGCGACCGCATCCGCACCTACAACTTCCCGCAGGGCCGCCTCACCGACCACCGCATCAACCTGACGCTCTACAAGCTCGGGCAGATCATGGACGGCGACCTGAGCGACGTCATCCAGGGCCTGCTGGCCGCGCAGGCGGCCGACCAGCTCGCGCAGCTGGAAGAAGGCCGCGCGTGACACCCGAGCTGTCGGTCGACGCCGCGCTGGCCCTCGCGCGCGAGCTCGGCGTCGAACGTGGCGATGCCCAGACCCTGCTGAGCCACCTGACCGGCCAGGGCCGCACCTGGCTCGTGACGCACGGCCACGCCCTCGTGCCCGGCGCTGCCGAGCTGCTGCGGCGGCTGGCTGATGGCGAGCCGCTGGCTCACCTGACGGGCTGGCAAGCCTTCCACGGCCTGAACCTGCGGGTCACGCCGGCCACGCTGATCCCCCGCCCCGACACGGAAACGCTGGTCGACTGGGCGCTCGAGCTGCTGGCCGCCCTGCCTGGCGAGCCGGCCGTCGCAGACCTCGGCACGGGCAGCGGCGCCATCGCGTTGGCGATCAAGGCCGCTTGCCCGCGCGCCCGCGTCACGGCCGTGGACCTCAGTGCCGACGCGCTGGCGGTGGCGCGCGCCAATGGCGTGCGGCTGGGGCTGGATGTGGACTGGCGCCATGGCAGCTGGTTCGCGCCCCTGGGCACACAACGGTTCGACCTGCTCGTCAGCAACCCGCCCTACATCGCCGGCGACGACCCCCACCTGCCGGCCCTGCGCCACGAACCGTTCACCGCGCTGACACCGGGTGGCGATGGCCTGGCCGACTTGCGTGCCCTCATCGGCGGCGCGGCAGCGCATCTGGCGCCCGGCGGCTGGCTGCTGCTCGAGCATGGCTGGGACCAGGCTGATGCGGTGGCGCAACAACTGGTGAACAACGGCTTCGACCACATCGGCCTGCGCCGGGACCTCGCCGGGCGCCCCCGCGCCACCGGTGGCCGCTGGGCACTCAAGGCCTGAAGATCGCGCCGTTTGGCGTGAGGTTTTCGCCTCACTTCTGCTTACTCGATGACAAGTGAGCGGCGTAGTATCGAAACCCGATGCCTCGTCTACCTCGCAGGAGTCGATCATGTCCCGCCTCACCGCTGCGGTTCTCAGCCTCGCCACCCTCACGGCGCTGCCACCTGCGCAGGCGCAGGGGAGCGAACAACTTCGATGGCAGGCGCGGCTCCAACTCAACAGCCTGGACGCGCACGCTGACCCGGTGCCGCGTCTCGCCGGCTCGGGCGTCCTCAGCGCCACGCTGCTCGGCGACTACTACCTGACCCATGCCAGCTTCGCCAGCCTGCAGGGCGGCCTGAGAGCCACTGGCGGCCTGCTGCTCGGGCCGCTGTCGATGGCGCAGAGCAGCGGCGGGATCGCACTCGGCGGCGGGCCTGTGGCGGCCGGGCGTCGCACGCTCGTGCCCATTGGCCCCGATGCCTACGCGTTCGAGCCCAGCGCCAACCTGTCGTATGTGGGCATCGGCTACACCGGGTGGCTCAAGCGCGGCGGCCTGGCCTTCAGCGCCGACCTGGGCCTGATGTCGGGCAGCCTGCGCCTGGGCCGCAGCAGCGCCCAGGGCGTGGAAGACGCGATGCGCGACCTGCGCTTCAAGCCCCTGCTGCAGCTGGGCCTGGCCTACAGCTATTGAGGCGGGCGCCGGGGCGCTCCGGGATAATTGCTGCTTTGCCTTATCCGAGAACTGCAATGAGCGACGTTCAGCAACGCATCGACGACCTGGTCAAGTCCAACCGCGTCATGCTCTTCATGAAGGGCACGGCCCAGTTCCCGATGTGCGGCTTCTCCGGCCGCGCCATCCAGATCCTGAAGGCCGCCGGTGCGACCGACATCAAGACCTTCAACGTGCTCGAAGACGAGGCCGTGCGCCAGGGCATCAAGGACTACGCCAACTGGCCCACCATCCCCCAGCTCTACATCGGCGGCGAGTTCGTCGGCGGCTCGGACATCATGATGGAGATGTACGAATCCGGTGAACTGCAGCAGGCCCTCACCCAGGCCTGACATGCCACAGCGACTCGTCGTCGGCCTCACGGGCGCGACCGGCGCGGCCTATGGGCTGCGGCTGCTGCGCCGCGCGCGTGAATTGGGCGTCGAGACGCATCTGATCGCCACGCCCGCCGGCATCCTGAACGCCCATCACGAGCTGGGGTTGGACCGCTCGGCGCTGGAGGCCGAGGCAAGCCATGCTTACTCGCCGGGCGACATCGGCGCCTGCGTCGCCAGCGGCAGCTTCGCGACCGCCGCGATGGTCGTCGCACCCTGCTCGATGAAGTCGCTGGCGGCCATCGCCCACGGCCTGGGCGACAACCTGCTGACCCGCGCCGCCGACGTCACGCTGAAGGAGCGCCGCCGGTTGATCCTGATGGTGCGCGAGACGCCGCTGAACCTGGCCCACCTGCGCAACATGGTCGCGGTGACCGAGATGGGCGGCATCTGCTTCCCGCCGCTGCCGGCGTTCTATCACCACCCCAAGACCATCGACGAGATGGTCAACGAGACAGCCGAGCGGGTATTGGAGCTGGCCGGCATCACGGCCGCCCAGCCCAAGGCCTGGACGGGCCTCTGAGGCCCGCGCCATCGGAGGCGTCAGCCGACGCCTCCGCCAGCCACGTCAGGGCTTCTGCACCACCAACCCACGCCGCTCCAGCAGCGGCTTGATGTCGGGGCCGTGGCCCACGAGGTTGCGGAACAGCACCATCGCGTCTTCACTGCCACCGCGCGACAGCAGCTTGTTGCGCAGCGCATCGCCGTTGGCGCGCTTCAGGCCGCCATGGGCTTTCAGCCATTCCACCGTGTCGGCGTCCAGCACCTCGCTCCAGATGTAGGCGTAGTAGCCGGCCGAGTAGCCGCCCATGATGTGGCTGAAGTACGGCAGGCGGTAGCGCGGCGGCACGGGGCCGAAGTCGATGCCCTCTTCCTTCAGCACCTTGGCCTCGAAACCGACGATGTCTTCGGCCGACGGCGCCTGGCCGGCAGGCAGCTGGTGCAGGCGCTGGTCGACGATGGCCGCGCTCAGGTAGGACACGGTCATGTAGCCCTGATTGAAGCGCTTGGCACGGGCAACCTTGTCCAGCAGTTCGCGCGGCATGGGTGCGCCGGTCTGGTAGTGCTTGGCGTAGTTGGCCAGCACGCTGGGCCAGTCCGCCCAGACCTCGTTAACCTGCGAGGGGTACTCGACGAAGTCGCGCGGCACGCGGGCCAGGCTCGGGTAGCGGCCCTTGTTGAACATGTAGTGCAGCGCGTGGCCGAACTCATGGAACATCGTGTTGACCTCGTCCCAGGTCAGCAGCGTCGGCTCGCCGGCGGCCGGCTTCGGGATGTTGAGGTGGTTGGCCACGACGGGCTGCGTGCCCTCCAGCGGGTTCTGGCTGACGTAGGAATTCATCCACGCACCGCCGCGCTTGGACGGCCGCGCATACATGTCGGCGATGAAGATGGCCAGCTGCTTGCCGTTGGTGTCGAACACGTCGTAGGTCCACACGTCGTCGCGGTAGACCGGCAGGTCGGTGCGGCGCTTGAACGTGATGCCGTACAGCTGCTGCGCGGCGAAGAACACGCCGCGCTCCAGCACGCTGGTGATTTCCAGGTAGGGCTTGAGCTGGCTCTCGTCGAAACCGTACTTGGCCGAACGCAGCTTGTCGGCGTAGTAGCTCCAGTCCCAGGCCTGCAGCGCAAAGCTGGGTTCGCCCTTGGCGGCCTGCTCGCTGTCGATGAGCTTCTGCAGCTCCGCCGCTTCTTGCTTGGCAGACGCGACCGCCGCCGGCGCCAGCTGGCGCAGCATGGCGTTGACGGCATCGGCCGACTTGGCGGTCTCGTCCTCCAGCACGAAGGCCGCAGGCGTCGCATAGCCCAGCAGCGCCGCGCGCTCCTCGCGCAATGCGACGACGCGCGACAGCGTCGCCCGCGTGTCGAACGCGTTGCCACGGGCGCCCCGTGCGATGGAAGCCTTGTGCAGGCGCTCGCGCAGCGCGCGGTTCTGCAGGTCGGTCTCGAAGGGCTGGATGGTGGTGTTCAGCAGCGCGATGGCGTACTTGCCTTCCAGACCACGCTTCTTGGCGTTGTCGGCGGCGGCAGCGATCTGCGCGGGCGTGAGGCCGGCGAGTTCGTCGGCGCTGTCGACGACGACGGCCGAATCGTTCACCTCGGCCAGCACGGCCTTGTTGAAGCTGGCCGTCAGCGTGGCGAGTTCGGCGTTGATCGCCTTCATGCGGGTCTTCTGCTCGTCGTTCAGCTGCGCCCCGGCGCGCACCATCTCACGGCGATAGCGCTCGATGAGGCGCTTGCCCTCGGCGTTGGGGGCCGCCTTGTCACGCGCCGCGTACAGCACCTCGATGCGTGCGAACAGCTTGGGGTTGAGCAGCACGGCGTCGCGCTGCGCCGCGAGCTTGGCGGCGTAATCGGTCTGCAGCTTCTGGCGCGCCGGGTTGGCGTCGGTGCCCAACAGGTTGAACAGCAGCGTCGTCGTGCGGTTCAGCAGGCGCCCGCTCTTCTCCCACGCGACGATGGTGTTGTTGAACGTGGGCGCGGCGGGGTTGTCGGCGATCGCCTGGATCTCGGCCAGCTGCTCGGCCATGCCGCGGTCCAGCGCAGGCGCGAAATCGTCATCGCGCAGCTTGTCGAACTGCGGGTATTGCAGCGGCAGCGGGCTGGGCTTGAGCAGCGGGTTGTCGGGGGTCTGCGCACCCGCCAGGCCAGCGGCCAGCAGGGCAGACAGGATCATGGGCGCGAAGCGAGAGGCAGCGGGCATCGATGAGCGGTCTTGTGGACGAAACCGCGTAGCCTAACCGCAGCCACGCGCACTGCCACAAGCCATGCCGGCCGGCTACTTCTCGCCGGGCAGCAGCCACTGACGCCGGCAGGCGAACACCGCGTTCGGATACTCCGGCCGCCCGCGGCTGCCGTTGTAGCGGCCGAGCGCCAGGTAGAGGTCGCCCTTCTCGATATCGAGGTAGTGGCGCAGGATCACGCAGCCAAAGCGCAGGTTGGTCTGCATGTGGAACAGCGACGACGCATTGCCGTCGCCGATGCTCCTGGTCCAGAACGGCATCACCTGCATGTAGCCGCGCGCGCCGGCGGAGCTGATCGCGTATTTGCGAAAGCCGCTTTCCACCTGCACCAGCCCGAGCACGAGGCTGGGCTCCAGGCCCGCGCGCTTGGCCTCGTACCAGACGGTCTCGAGGAACTCGATGCGGATCTGGGTCTCGGTCTTGCGCTTCTTGAGCCGCTCGCTCATCTCCCCCAGCCAGCGCAGGTAGGCCATGCGCGCGTCGGTGTCATCGAACTTCGGCCGCGGCGGCGCGGCCTGCGCGATGGAGGCGCTCAGCGCCGAGCGGATCGAGTCAGCCAGCGGCTCCTCGATCTGTGCGCCGGCCCGCGCGCCGAACGGCGCGGCGAGCAGTCCCAGGACGGCAATGCGCCGGGTAGGCCGCATCAAAGCTTCAGCAAGCCCTTCAGATGACCGACGATGTCCACCACGGCGACCTTGGTCGCGGCGTCATCGCGACGGCCCTGGTACTCCACCTGGCCTTCCTTCAGGCCGCGGTCGCCCAGCACGACGCGGTGCGGCACGCCGATCAGTTCCCAGTCGGCGAACATCGCGCCCGGGCGCTCGCCGCGATCGTCCAGCAACACGTCCACGCCCAGCGCCTTCAAGTCGTCGTAGAGCTTGTCGGCGGCGGCCTTGACCTCGGCGCTGCGGTCTGCGCCGATGGGGCAGATGACCACCGTGAACGGCGCGATCGCGTCCGGCCAGATGATGCCGCGCGCGTCGTGGTTCTGCTCGATGGCCGCGCCCAGGATGCGCGTGACGCCGATGCCGTAGCAGCCCATCTCCATCAGCTTGGGCTTGCCGTTCTCGTCGAGGAAGGTCGCGTTCATCGCGGCCGAGTACTTGGTGCCGAGGTAGAACACATGGCCCACCTCGATGCCGCGCTGGATGGCCAGCACGCCCTTGCCGTCCGGCGACGGGTCACCAGCGACGACGTTGCGGATGTCGGCGACGACATCGGGCTCGGGCAGGTCGCGGCCCCAGTTCGCGCCGGTGAAGTGGAAGTCCACCTCGTTGGCGCCGCAGACGAAATCGGCCATGTTGGCCACCGTGCGGTCGGCGACGATCTTCAGCGGCGCCTTCAGGCCGATGGGGCCCAGGTAGCCGGGCTTGCAACCGAAGTGGGCGTCGATCTCGCCGGCCGTCGCGAAGCGGAAACCGCCCTTCAAGCCCTCGACCTTGCCCGCCTTCACCTCGTTGAGCTCATGGTCACCGCGCACCAGCAGCAGCCAGACCTGGGTCTTCGTGATGACGCCATGCTCATCCAGCTCGTCGGTGGCCAGCACCAGCGACTTGACGGTCTGCGCCAGCGGCAGGCCCAGCAGCTCGGCCACGTCGGCACAAGTGCTCTTGCCCGGCGTCGGCGTCTTGGCCAGCGCCTGCGTCGCGGCGCCGCGCTCGGGCGTCAGCGCCACGCCTTCGGCCAGCTCCATGTTGGCTGCGTAGTCGCTGGTGGGGCAATAGACGATGGCGTCTTCGCCCGTCTCGGCGATGACCTGGAACTCGTGCGAGCGGTCGCCGCCGATGGCGCCGGTGTCCGCCGCGACGGCGCGGTATTGCAGGCCGAAGCGGTCGAAGATCTTGCAGTAGGCCGCGTACATGTTGTCGTAGCTGCGGCCAGCGGCCTCGACGTCACGGTCGAAGGAGTAGGCGTCCTTCATCGTGAACTCGCGGCCGCGCATCAGGCCGAAGCGCGGGCGACGCTCGTCGCGGAACTTGGTCTGGATGTGATAGAAATTTTTCGGCAGCTGGCGGTAGCTGCGCAGCTCCTGGCGGGCGATGTCGGTGATGACTTCCTCGCTCGTCGGCTGCACGATGAAGTCGCGGCCGTGGCGATCCTTCACGCGCAGCAGCTCCGGCCCCATCTTGTCGAAGCGGCCCGTCTCCTGCCACAGCTCGGCGGGCTGGATGACCGGCATCAGGCACTCCACCGCGCCGGCAGCGTCCATCTCCTCGCGGATGATCCGCTCGACCTTGCGGATGACGCGAAGCCCCATCGGCATGTAGTTGTATATGCCAGCGCCAAGGCGCTTGATCATGCCGGCGCGCATCATCAGCTTGTGGCTGACCACTTCTGCATCGGCAGGCGCTTCCTTGAGGGTGGAGACGAAGAACTGAGAGGCTTTCATGGGCAACTGGAATGCGAAGGCCGGGTGAAAACCCGGCCGAACTCACGAGAAAACGGGGGCAACTCTTCGGGTTAGCGAGGGCGCTACCGCAATCGCGGCCCGATGCAATAATCGAACCAACTAGAGATTTGAGGTTGATTATGCTCGACCGTGAAGGCTTCCGCCCCAACGTCGGCATCATCCTGCTCAACCAACGCAACGAGGTTTTCTGGGGCAAACGCATCAGGACGCACTCGTGGCAGTTCCCGCAAGGGGGCATCAAACACGGTGAGACGCCCGAGCAGGCGATGTTCCGAGAGCTCCACGAAGAAGTGGGGCTCACTCCAGAGCATGTGCGCATCATTGCGCGGACGCGAGACTGGCTGCGCTATGAGGTGCCCGAGCACTTCATCCGCCGCGATGCGCGCGGCCATTACCGCGGGCAGAAGCAGATCTGGTTCCTGCTGCAGATGATGGGCCGCGACTGCGACATGAATCTGCGCGCCACCGACCACCCCGAGTTCGACGCCTGGCGCTGGAACGACTACTGGGTGCCGCTGGAAGCGGTCATCGAGTTCAAGCGGGGTGTCTACGAAATGGCGCTGACGGAACTCGCCCGCTTCCTGCCGCGCATCAATCATCACAACCGCTACCTGCGCGCCGGCATGCGGCCGTCCCACCGGGAGCGCAACAGTGGATCGATGCCGCTGGACGGCGCACAGCCAGAGAACGACCCACCCGGCTGAAGCGCCGCGGCGGCACCTGCCCGGCGGCGTTCATCGCAGCACCAGGTTGTCCCGGTGGATGAGTTCCGGCTCGGCCGCATAACCGAGCCATGCCTCGAACTCCGAGGACGGTTTGCGAGCGATGAGGCGCGACTCTGCCGCCGAATAGTTGGCCAGGCCGCGCGCCAGCTCGGTGCCATCAGGCCCGAGCACGGCGATGACATCGCCCCGATGGAAGTCGCCCTGCACCTCGGTGACGCCGATGGGCAGCAGGCTCTTGCCCTCGCCACGCAACTTGGTCAGCGCGCCGGCATCGACCTTCACCGCGCCACGCATCTGAAGGTGGTCGACCATCCACTGCTTGCGCGCCTGCAGCTTGGGCGTCGCGGCATGCAGCGCAGTGCCGATCGCCTCACCGCGCGCCAGGCGCAGCAACACATCGGGCTCCCGCCCCCAGGCGATGACCGTGCCCGCACCGCTCCCAGCGGCGCGTTTGGCCGCGAGGATCTTGGTGATCATGCCGCCCCGCCCGATGCTGGAACCGGCGCCGCCCGCCATCCGCTCGAGTTCCGGATCGCCAGCCTGGGCGTTGTCGATGAAACGGGCCTGCGGGTCCTTGCGCGGGTCGGCCGAGTACAGGCCGCGCTGGTCGGTCAGGATGATCAGCGCGTCGGCCTCGACGAGGTTGGCCACCAGCGCGCCCAGCGTGTCGTTGTCGCCGAACTTGATCTCGTCGTTGACGACGGTGTCGTTCTCGTTGATGACCGGCAGCACGCGATGCGCCATCAAGGTCAGCAGCGTCGAGCGCGCATTCAGGTAGCGCTCGCGGTCGGCCAGGTCGGCGTGCGTCAGCAGCACCTGGGCACTGTGCAGGCCATGCGCGCTGAGCTGGCTCTCGTACATCTGCGCCAGGCCCATCTGCCCGACGGCGGCCGCCGCCTGCAGCTCGTGCAATTCCTTGGGCCGGGTCGTCCAGCCCAACCGCTTCATGCCCTCGGCGATCGCGCCGCTGGAAACCATGACCAGCTCACGCCCTTCACCGGCCAGGGCCGCCAGCTGGCGACTCCAGTTCGCGATGGCCTCGGCGTCAACGCCGCGCCCCTCGTTCGTGACGAGGCTGGAACCGACCTTGACGACGATGCGGCGCGCGCTGGACAGCAGGCTCATTCGGTAGCGGAGTCTTCAGGTTTGGGGGTGTCGAAACGCACATCGCGCTCCTCGATCACCCGCTGCTCCGCAGCGACGTGGTCGTAGATCGCGTGGATCAGCGGCTGGCAACCCTGACGGGTCAGCGCCGAAATCTCGAAGACCGGCCCCTTCCACTTGTAGCGCTTGATGAAGTCCTTCACGCGAGCCGCGCGCTCTTCATCAGGCACCATGTCCAGCTTGTTGAGCACCAGCCAGCGCGGCTTGGCATGCAGCTCGGCGTCGTACTTCTTCAGCTCGGCGACGATGGCCTTGGCTTCATTAACCGGATCGACCTCCGGATCGAAGGGCGCCAGGTCAACCACATGCAGCAGCAAGCGCGTGCGCTGCAGATGGCGCAGGAATTGATGGCCCAGACCGGCGCCTTCGGCGGCACCTTCGATCAGCCCGGGAATGTCTGCCACGACAAAGCTCTTCTCCGGCGCGACACGCACGACACCCAGATTGGGGTGCAGCGTCGTGAACGGATAGTCAGCAATCTTGGGCTTGGCGTTGGAGATCGCCGCGATGAGCGTCGACTTGCCCGCATTCGGTTGGCCCAGCAGCCCCACGTCGGCCAGCACGCGCAGCTCCAGCCGCACCTTCTTGATTTCGCCCGGCCAACCCGGCGTCTTCTGACGCGGCGCGCGGTTGGTCGACGTCTTGAAATGCAGGTTGCCGAAGCCGCCGTCACCGCCCTTGCACAGCAGGATGCGCTCACCCGGCTCCAGCAACTCGCCGATGACGGACTCGGTCTCCAGGTCGGTGATGATGGTGCCGACCGGCATGCGCAGCACGATGTCGTCAGCCGCTGCGCCGAAGCAGTCGGAGCCACGGCCGGCCTCGCCGTTGCGTGCCTCGTGGCGGCGCGCATAGCGGTAATCGATCAGCGTGTTGAGGTTACGGTCAGCCTCGGCCCAGACACTGCCGCCCTTGCCGCCGTCACCGCCGTCCGGCCCGCCGAACGGAATGAACTTCTCGCGGCGAAAGCTCGCGCAGCCAGCGCCGCCGTTACCGGCCGCGACGTCAATGGTGGCTTCGTCAACGAATTTCATGGGATGCAGCCATCGTAATGGCTCGGTTGGGCCGGCTGATACCGTCGTGCGGCGCGCCAGACTTCAGAAATGACAAAGCCCCGGCAGGCCGGGGCTTGAGACGTCGGGCGATACGCTCGCCCGCGACGACAGCGATTAAGCTGCCAGCGGCGTGACGACGACCGTCGCGCGGTTGCTTGCACCCTTGGTGGTGAAGCTGACGTGGCCATCGACCAGCGCGAACAGCGTGTGGTCCTTGCCGATGCCGACGTTCACACCGGGGTGGAACTTCGTGCCACGCTGGCGAACGATGATCGAACCAGCGGAGATCAGTTCGCCGCCGTAAGCCTTGACGCCCAGCATCTTGGGCTTGGAGTCGCGGCCATTCCGTGTGGAACCGCCGCCCTTTTTCTGTGCCATGAGTTAGCTCCTAGAAATTAGCGTAAGTCGACTGAAATCAGCCGTTGACCGCGCTGATTTCCAGCTCGGTGTAGTTCTGACGATGGCCTTGGCTCTTCTTGTAGTGCTTGCGACGGCGCATCTTGAAGATGCGAACCTTGTCGTGCTTGCCATGGCTGACGACCTTGGCGCTGACGGTGGCGCCAGCGACCAGCGGCGCGCCGACCGTCAGGCCGTCACCGCTGCCGACTGCCAGCACCTGGTCCAGCGTGACCACGGCACCGACTTCCGCGTCGAGCAACTCGACCTTGATCTTCTCGCCGGCAGCAACCTTGTATTGCTTGCCGCCGGTCTTGATGACTGCGTACATCTTCATCCTTCCGCACCTGACGGTGCATTCACCCGGCTTTCAACGGCACCTCACAGTCCTCGTTCTCGCCCGGCCTTTTTGTGAGTTTCTTGAACCCCTCGCCGCCACCGGCCCGGAAAATTCCGGCGCAAGCCAACTGCGAAGAGCCTGCGAGTATACCCGCAGATTCGCCCGTCTGACAACGCCCGCACCGCGCAAGCATCGACCACCCTGGAGGCCGCCAGCCTCGGGCGATGCCCTTCCTATAATCCTGCGATTCATACCTTGAGAGTTCAGAGTGCGCGTCGAGTCTGCCTCGCCCCCATCCCAAGTTGCCGAGGCCCTTGCCCAGCTGACCACCGAGATGGGTCAGGTGGACGCCGTCATCGCGCAGTGCCTGAGTTCAGAGGTGGCGCTGATCGACCAGATCGCCCACTACATCGTGCACGCCGGCGGCAAACGCATGCGCCCGAAGCTTGTGCTGCTGTTTGCCAACGCGCTGGGCTTTGACGGCGCCGCCCGCTTCGACCTGGCGGCCGTTGTCGAATTCATCCACACCGCCACCTTGCTGCATGACGACGTGGTGGACGAGTCATCGCTGCGCCGCGGCAAGCCGACGGCCAACGCACTGTTCGGCAATGCAGCCAGTGTGCTGGTCGGCGACTTCCTCTACTCGCGCGCCTTCCAGATGATGGTCTCGGTGAACAGCATGCGCGTGCTTGACGTGCTGGCCGAAGCCACCAATGTCATCGCCGAGGGCGAGGTCCTGCAGTTGATGAACATGCATGACCCGGACATCACGGTCGAGAGCTACTTGCGCGTGATCCGATTCAAGACAGCCAAGCTGTTCGAGGCGAGCGCCAGACTGGGGGCCGTTCTGGCCAACTCGACGCCGGAAATCGAGGAAGCCTGCGCCACCTACGGGCGCGCACTGGGCACCGCCTTCCAACTCATCGACGACGTGCTCGACTACGAAGGCGACGCGCAAGAGCTCGGCAAGAACATCGGCGACGACCTGCGAGAGGGCAAGACCACCCTCCCCCTGCTGATCGCGATGGAGCGCGGATCTGCAGAACAACGCGCCCTGCTGCGTCACGCCATCGAGCATGGCGAACTGGAAAAGCTGCACGAGATCGTCGACATCGTGCGCGCCACCGGCGCACTGGAATCCACTCGTGAAGCCGCCCGCGCCGAAGCGCAGCACGCAAGCGACAGCTTAAAATTGCTTCCTCGCAATCGGTGGACAGAATCTCTGCTAGAATTCGCAATTCGGTCGGTTGAGAGAAGTTCTTAACGCCGACCAACAAAAATCGGGGTGTAGCTTAGCCTGGTAGAGCGCTACGTTCGGGACGTAGAGGCCGGAGGTTCGAATCCTCTCACCCCGACCAGGATTTTCCTTAAGAATCAACCACTTACGAAAGTGGCCTCCTGATTCTTAAGGCCACTGGTGGCAAATCAGTGGCAGATGCGGTGTCCTTGCAGCAGCGACACGCACATGGCTAAATATTTTTGATTAGACGCGGCTCCACTAACTTGGAGTCCTGTCATGGCCACCATCGAGAACCGCTCACGGTTCGTTGTCACCGTCGCAAACCGCGACGACCTCCTCAAGACCTTCCCTCACAGCAAGCGCGCAGACGCAATGGCGTACGTGCGTCAGCTCTCGAACGAGCAGGGGTTCAAACCCAAGCTCTCGCGCGAGAACAACAACTTCATCGTCCGCTTCCGCGAGGTAGGACATCCAGAACTCGCGTTGCCGGCCTCTTCCATGGAGGAAGCCGTCGCCATCAAGATGCGCATCGAAGGGGAACGCGCAACAGGCCTCTTCATTGACTATGGGAAAGGTCGCACAGTCACCCTCGCCAACCTCTTGGTTCGCTACGCCAAGGAACATTTGCCGCGCCTCAAGAGCTTCGAGACCATGGGTTATGTCGTCAACGGCTTCTTGAGAGACGCTGGGGTCGCTCCAGTCGACATGGCAAAGGCGCTCGCAGACCATCCCAACCCGCACCCGACGGTCAAGCAGACGTTCAAGAAGCGCAAAGCCGCCAAGGAAGTCGTCCGCACGCCATCTGGAGCAGCGGACTTCTTGCGCAAGCCGTTCTCCGCTGTCGTTCCGGACGACATCAACGACTACATCGATGAGCGCTGCCAGTCCGTATCCGAGGCGACGGTCGACCGTGAGCTTGACCTGCTCGCTTCCGTATGCAACTTGGCAATCGAGACATGGCGCATACCGTTGCAGAGCAATCTGAGCCCGATGAAAGGCGTTCGACGCCCACGCTACTTCAACGAGCGTGACCGCCGTCTTCGCACCGGCGAGGAGGCTCGCCTGCTCGAATTGGCCGCAGCGGAGGACCGAGACAGCAGCATTGAACGACGGTTGGAAGAGTTGATGAAGGCGGACCGCTATGCCTCCAGTGCGGCGCCCACGAAGTACAAGCGCAAGAACATCATTGCCGCCGCAAGGCGGAGGTTCGAAGCGGAAGCACTCGCAACATATGACCACGTGCCGACTCTGGAAGCCTACGTCCAGTTCCAGCTGATGACGGCCGCGCGGCTTTCTGAAGGCATCAACCTGCTTTGGAAGCATGTCGACCTTGAGGCACAGACCGCGTTCTTGCCCGAGACGAAAAATGGTCGCCCCCGAACGCTGCCCCTGCGCTCCCACTTGGTTCAACTGCTGAAGGAGTTGCCGCGCACGAGCGAACGAGTCTTTGCACAACTGACCCGCGACGGGCTCAGAAAGGCGTGGGGCCGCATCAATGCGGCGATGGGACTCGAGGGTGAGGAGCGCTTGAGAATTCACGACCTTCGGCATGAGGCGATTTCCCGAACCGCTGAAGCTGGCGCCAACCTCCCTGGTGGCTTTTCGTTGGTGGAGTTGCAAGCATTCAGCGGCCACCGCGATGTGCGCATGCTGCTGCGCTACGCACACTTGAGTGCCACCAGCCTGGCAAAACGACTTGATGCTGCCTTCGGCGACGCTCAGCAGACCTATGTCCACCGCGGCGTTCGTCGCCTGGCCAAGGGCGCCTCGGTCTCACTCGCTCAAATCATCAACGCCCCGGCAGAGACGAACGCGACAGCGGCAGCAGATGCGCCGATGACTGACGGGGACTCCGAGCCGAGTCGTCCGGCTGCCCATCAGCCCCCTGTGCGGTTCAAGTTGGTCATGGGCGGCCGAAGCTAACGCGCCCTGCCAGTGCTCTGGCCGACATCATTGATATCGCAAGAGCGCGGTCCCGCTGTGGCAGGGCCGCGCTCTTGTCTTTCGCCGTTCCAGCGCAAGTACCCGAGCGTTTGCATGCCGCCGGTCATGCATCTCCGCGTTTTATGCACCGGTGCATAGACATTGGAATCACACGCAAACATCGACTCATCGGCAGGCCCAGGGGGCGGTCGACCTATACAGCTGCTGCATGCTGGCAATACATACTGCTAAACGGGGGCAAAGCCACCGCAGCGCGCAGCCCACGTAGAGTCGTATGCACCCCAGCTCCACCAGCGCCTGTATGCAGCTCACGTGCTTCCTAAACCTCGAAGGTGTCGTTCACCCTGTCGCCACCGAGTACCGCACGTCACCTCCGCTGCCTCACACTTCGCGACCATTCCTTTGGGCCGACGCCTTGCGCGAAGTCTCCGAGCGACTGGATATCCACTACGTGCTGCGAACGAGCGTGTTGCTGCACGTTCCGATGCCGTCGCTCGTTGAGCTTGCGCCGGCATGGCTCCGCGCAAGGCTCGTCGGGACGACCGCCCACTGCCTTCGGTATGTTCGGTTCGGCGAGGCACCTCGGCGGGTCGCATCGCGGCGCGCGGTCATTCGCCGCTACGTTGATGAGCACCGCCTGAAGCACTGGGTTGCCCTCGACGACAACGCCGACGGTTGGCTGGCTGCTGACCCGGAACTGCCCCGCCTGGTGTTGTGCGATGCGAAGTTGGGCGTGAGCGACAGCGCCGCCATCACAGAACTCCACCGAGCCCTGCAGTGGAGCCAAGAAGCCGCGGCCGGGAAGTAAGGCGACCAGGCATACGCCCCCAAGACCATGCAGCAGCGTCCAACTTTGTTCATCGACCTCGACGATGTTCTGTGCCTCAACAATCCGTACGGCGGCAATCACTTGAGGCGGTTCCTTCTGCATCCTTCGGAAACTCCGACGGACTTCTGGAGCACGCTCTTTTCGCCTGCGGCTGCCGAAGCATTGAACGCGCTGATGGCAGAAATGCGGCCACGTACAGTGCTGACGTCGAGCTGGATTGGGCTTCTGGACAAGAAGCACTTCGTCCACGCGTTCGAGGTGACGGGACTCGGCAGCGTAGGAGCTGCGCTGCATGGACACTGGGATGCCGAGCAATTCCATGGCGCCTCTCGATTCATGTCGATTCGCGCATGGCTCTCGCTCAACCACAACGGCGAGCCTTTCCTTGTGCTCGACGACCACGATAGCGGCGAAGGCCTACTCGACTCGCTTTGGTACAAGCGCGGTCGCGTTGTCCTGTGTGATGTAGGCGTAGGCTTCCATGCCGGGCATCTCGACACCGCAAGGCATGCCCTCAGGACACCTTGCAGAGGCGATGAGATTTGAAGCGGTTGGGCTGAGGATGTCTCACTGGAATGCAGTTTTCCGATTCCATTCCGCCATCGAAACCGGAGTAACGCATGGCAGCACCTTTCAAGCCTAACGAGCGTGAGGAGCATCTCGTTGCCGAGGCTGAGACGGCGTTGGCTCGCGCGCTCGAGCCTGGCCACTTTGCGCCCGCGGAATTGGTGCGGCGAATGACCCTCGAGGGTCAATTGGTCACTTCCGAGAGCACCGGTTCGCAGGAGCCAGAGCCGAACGGCGCTGAACCACGCCACAGACCAGACGCCAGCGACGCCAATGGGGATTGAAATGGCGTGCGCCGAGGTCAGGAGGACCGGCTGATGAAGATTTGCAGATGCAACGTTTGCGGCATCGTCCACGAGGCAACATCAGCGTCGGCGCTGGACGGCCTGAGCGAAGAGATGGCTTACGCCCGGACACATTGCCGCCTATGTGAGTCTCCGAGCTCCACATTCGTTCCAATGGCCGACACGCCTGCCTTACCTGCGGGTGACATCGGCTATCCGCTCGCCGTAGTTCCATGGCTGAGCGATGCGCAATTCTGACCAAGCCGCGCACCTCGAGGACGCTTCAACTTGAACGGCCAGCCGTACCTTCACTTCGACGCGCCCACCATTTCCATCAGCGATTGGGCCGCGTTTCTTCTAGCCGTGCCCGGGCTCGGTATGCCGAGCATCCATGTTGTTGGAACCAACCTGCTCACGCGGCGCAGCCGCGTCTCGTCCCCAGTCACGCTAGTCCACCCGTCGAAGCTTCAAGTCGTGACGCAATCCAGGCGCATCTACGAATTGGTCGGCGCTCGCGGTCCCAGAGCCAGGTCCCTCCTGGCGCTCGAGCGCTTGACCGCTACTTGGAACGCCGACGTGGTGGGGGACATCACCAACTGGCTTTTCGAAGAGGGAAACATCAGCACGGCAGGTCTTGCCGGCCGCCCCCGATTCTTCCAGTAGCTTGTGCTTTGAAGGGATGAAGCCACCCACCCCGGCCTGTGAAGCTAGTGCGCGCCCTGGCGTGGGCGCCTGCTCTTCATCAAACCGGCCTTCTTGCAAGCGGACTCGAAGGCGGCGAACTCCTGAAGACGCAGTCGATTTGCGGCAGCCTGCAAGGCATCGAGCTGCGTTCCACCCACCGCATTGACGCCTTGCGCGCGGATGCTGGTCAAACGACTGCCCAACTCGCGCAACTGAAGGGCCTCAGCAATCAGCGCCTCTCCGGCCGCTTTCACGGCGGCGACCGCAGCGTCGACCGGGTGCAGCCGATGCTGCTCCATTTCAGCAGCCAGCTCGGCGCGAACATCGGCCTCGATGCTGCTTCGGACCACCGCCTCGACCTCGCGTCTCGCCGCCAGCTCGGCTTCGAGTCGCCGCTCCTTCTCTCGCTGCGCGGCTAGTTCAGTCTGCGCGAAGGTGCCGTGCAGTTCCAACCAATCCGCAATTTCCGTTCGCACGCCAGCGTCGACTACAAATGGGGTGGCGCAAGCCACCGCAGCTGGCTTGATGTGGACTTCCTCGTCCGCCAAGCCGCTGCGTAGGCGGTCAGGGTTGAGTCGGATATCAACGCTGCCAAGATAGACCGTCCGGGTTCGCTGGGTCATAAGGTCGTATTGATGCGTGACCAGCGTCGCGCGTTGAGCACCGCCGCGTGGCGGTTTGATGATGAAGCGCTTCATTTCGTTAGCTCCCATGGCGTGCGCAAGGCGCGCACGGTGGGTCTAGCTGCCAGGTTTAGCCTGCGCGGTGCAGGAGCAGGCAAGCACCCTCGCCTGCGCGGCTGCGAGGCGACGCCCGCGCAGGTGAACCGCTCCCCGTCACACATACCCGCGCAGGTGCAACCCCTTCCAACCCGCGCGGTGCAGGAGGACGCCGGCAAACTCACCTGCGCGGCTGCGGTTCAATAACCTGCGCAGGTGCGCCGGCCTCCGCCGAACAAACCTGCGCAGGTGGCGGCTGTTCATCCGCGCAGCGTCGGCAACGGCCGTCAGGAGTACCTGCGATGTCTAGCCCGCCGGTTTGCAGAGTTCGCTCAATGTTTTCCCGTCGAAAACGGGCAGTCGAATCATCTTGGGCAGGCCGGCGACCACTTCCTTGATGGGGCGCAGCTTGCCCGCCTGGTCGCCATATTTGGTCGCATAGCCAGGGTTTTTCGCCAACCACGCCATGCGCCGCCCATCCCAGGCCTTGAGCGCTTCGCGATGCAGCTCGATGACCTGGGTTCGGATGCCCGCGAACAAGGGGCGCTCGCGCTGGGCAGCCAGCAGCCCGCGCAGGCCCCACCCGCTGCGCGTGCCGCGCGATTCATCGCCGTACTCCAATCGGTCGCAACTTTGCCGGATGCCCGCGCGCAGTTCTGACATGACCTGAGCGCGCATCTTCCACGTCCAAGTCGATGTGTCCTTCAGGACCGTCGTCTCGCGCTGGGTCTTGCGGTCGACAATCTTCCGCGGCTCCTTCTTCGTCGCGTACAGCAACACGTAGTCGCGGAACTCGATGTGCCCCGCAGCAGCGTGCGCGTTGCTAGCGACGTGGGCGTCCGGCATTGCTGGGTCGGCCAGCCCACCAGGGCCGGCCGTCGACAACAGCCACCAGTAGACGTGCTCTCCGTCCGGGAAGGCGACGAACTGGACGACCGCACGCTCACGGCTACGCGCATAGGCGCGCTGACGGGTGTTCTGTCCAATCGGGTATCGACTTGCGAACTTCGCAACCAGGCCGGGCAGTTTCTCCCGAGGAAGTCGTCCGCCGCACCAGTAGCGGTAGTCCTCTCGGCCCACCAGCAGTTGCAGGTGTTGCATGAGGACGGTGGCATTGCGAGGGACAGGAAGGGCGAGGGCCTCGTGGGCGCTGGCCTCGGAAGGCGGACGATTGTTTTTAGACATGTCCTGTATAGGCACATCGGCCTTCGACGGGGCGTGTAAGACATGTCGAGTCGTACCAGACAATGAGCCCATAAAAAATTTTTGCCCCCTTGAAGGTCCACCCCCCGTTCGTAGCGTTCGTCCGATAGACGCTGGCCACCCGCAGGTCGCTACACGGAACAGGTCACGCGATATACAGCCAATACGTCGCACAGGGTCAAAAAGCGCGCCAACGCTTCCCACAACTCGTTCATCGTCTTGTGAGCAGCGGTCGGTCGCCACCCGACCCTGCTCACGTTCTCGTCTGTCCTTCCGGTGCTCATCGGTTTGCTACCGATGTTGCCGCAGCGCGTGATGCGTCTTAAAAGGGCGCCCGTCACGTGCCGGAAGGGGGGTGGGGAGTAATCCCCAACGGTTTCATCGTTGGGAGTAATCCCCCGCCTCTACTTCATGTCTGCGCCGCCAAGCGCGACGGAGGGAACTCGTGCGATTCGGAAAAGGAGGGTGCGCGGTAAAAAGTGCACCAGGGGCGCAAGCCTGTGACCACTCGGATTCATCATCCGGTGCGAGCTCCTGACTTGTTGAAAGCGGTATGGGATGACCTCGCAAGAGGCGTTCTGAAGTCCGTCGTCGGCGTGCTACCTCGGCCCCTGAGAAGGTTGAGATGCACGACGAAAAGCCACCACGTAGTTCGGCAGGGCAGCGCGAGGCTGATGAAAATCAGTCGAAGCCTGCAGGGCTGGTCATGAAGCCGGGTTTGAATCCGGTGGAAGAGGCTGGCACGGGAGCACAGAGTGAACAGGGTCGCGCCTGGAAGCACTGTGCCTCGCCGAGAGCAAAAGCGTGTAATTGCCTGTGAGAGTGGGCATGTGGAGGGTAAGAACCAGCTAGGGCCTGAAGTGCCTGGAATTCCTGGAAGTGAACCGAGAACGTCGCGATGAGTAACCTCCTGCTTAATGGGTTCGGGGAGGGGAAATCGGTGGATAGCGTCCGAATGCGGTGCGGTTCGTGAGGGACTGGTGGTCTGCTCGTCAAACACAACGGGTCTAACGAAAACGAAATGGGCGGCGGTCCGGTGGAGGTAGCAACCCCGGAAACCAACGCCTATGAGACAACTGCTCGCAGTGAAGGTCGGGCCACCAGCAATGGTGGGTCAGTCCCGAGATGTGAACTGGAGCGTGCGGTTGAGCGGCCGGCGTCATGTGAACCATGGCGTCGAGTCGGAAGGTCTAGACGAGACCAATGTGATGAACGAGACCGCGGGTGGCACCGTGGTCGAGAGGAACGGGCGCCGATGAAAAGGCGCCCACCGACTTCTGCATCGCCTACCAAACGGCGAGTTCGGGTGGCACCGGGCTCGCCGATGGCGACAAGCAGATGAGATGGAACTGAGGGTTGGCACCCGAGGGAACCATCCGTGGAGGGCAAGGCAATTGCCTGTCACGAGACAGGACGAGGGGGCTTCGTACCCCGCCTTGATTCATTGATTCGGAAGCCGGCGGTTCACGCCGCCGGCTCTTCTTCGATGGGTCAGCGCGAAACGACAAACGGCCAACGGCAGAGCCCACCGCGAGGTGGGCTTTGTTCTTTACCGACTCCTATTGCGCACTCGGTCACTGAGAAAAGTCACCCACCAGATACGGAATCAGCGGTGGATTTTCGGGGTCACCATTTACCAAATGCCGACTACGAACGGGAAGGTCGATGCCCTCCGGGACAGCATTGAACTCGTTATCTATGATGACAAATTGGGTCTCGACCAGCTCCCCTGCAGCCAGCTCGTAAACCAATCGGAAGAATGCCGCAATCACCTCCGGGTTCTCGACCGAGCTGACGTTCTTAGTCGGCGTGTCAATGATGAGCACGGGCGGCAACCTGGCGTCACCGGCTCGCGCGCAGACCCTATGCAGCGCTAGCGCGTAGCAGGTCTTGAACAGCGCTTTCATGCCACCGCTTCCGGCGTTGTCGAAGGAAAGCACCACAAGGGCTTCGTTCGCCCCGAGAGGAATGCGTGGATAGAAGGTCGCGGGGTCAATCTCAACGCGATAGTCCGCTCGGACATCTGGAAATTTGGCTCGGACCAGGCAGTCAAGGAATAGTTCGCCCAGAAGGTCAACATTCTTGCGGTCGTTAAAAGCTGACTTCTTGGCGGTCTCGAGCTTGGCCCGCAGTTCGGCTTCATCAATCTTCAACGCCTCTGCCTGCGCCTGTTGCTCCTGGAGCACGTCTGGCAACCTTCGGTACTTCAGCATTGCATCAAGTCGCTGCTCCAGCGTGGCTACCGTGCGCTCGTGCTGCAACGCCTGGGAGAGGAACGCTGAGTCGTACTCCTTCAGCCGTACTTCCAGCGAGCGGTCCGCCGCGTTTCTCTCGGTTGCGATTTCGGCGGCGCGAAGCTGTACAGCCCGCTTTTGAGAACGCATGCGAGCTAAGGTTTCCTTCAACTCTGCTTGACGAGCTCGCAGGTCCTCGTTGACCACGGACTCTCCAAGCGCCCCCGCAGCATCAGTGATGTGCTCAGGCTGCCCGCAAACCACGCAAAGTCCTACCTCTCGGCCCGGGAGGGTTTGCGTGCACCGGGGACACGACGAAAAATCTACGCCACCGAGAACCATCCGCGCAGATGCCGTCCGCTGGAAGCGAACTGAAAGCATCTGCAGTTCGTTCGTATGCCGTTCAAGCTCGCCTATGCGAAGGTCGATATCCGAGGAAGCCTGCTCGAGCGCAATCTGCTCTAGCGCAAGGCGCCTCGCGTGCTCTCTAAGCTCCTCCGCAGCATGCGGCGCTGGCGCACGTTGCTGCCGAGCTACTTGCGCAGCCGCACGCGCGTGGTCGATTTCAGCTTTTGTCGATTCAATCTTCGCGTCGTAGGCATTGATATCGTCCAGACCGGCATCCAGCAGCGCCTTTGCAAGTGCCTGAGCGCCGGACAACAACCCCAAGCGCTGCTCTCGAACCTCCTGAAGACGGGACTCCAACTCTGCAACCTGTTCCGTGCGATAGCCTAGGACATATCGCAGGGCATCAACACTCTTGGCACGGATTGGATAGTTGTCCGAGTCCAACCGAAAGAAGACGTTGTCCATGCCCTCCTGGTCGAGATAGCAAAATCGAAATAGGTCACGGAAGCTCAGGCGCTCAAGTCGCTCGTCAGGGGCTCCCTTACGCCGACGTACATACGGTGGCTCCTCTTTTGCAAGATGGAAGAGCAGGTCGGACAGCACAACAACGCCCGAATCTGGGAGGACCTCATTGGTTCCGGTCCTTGCGGGGACGAGCACCTGCAGCGTCTCATCACCATCCTGCCAGGCCGCCATGACTTGATTCGAGTCCTTGTCACGGTGCAAGGTCACGGGGACATCGTTGACGGACATCTCCAAAGCCGCCGAGACCATTTCCGCCTGCAAGGCAGGCGTCCAGGCGTAACTGCCGCCCAGGCAAAAGTCGATGAGCCGCCCGATGCTGGACTTTCCGGACCCGATAGGGCCGAAAAAGTAGACAACACCCGGTAGGTCGATTCGTTCAATCGACTTGTGGAGCGACAGGTGAAGCTTCTTTAGCGCAAGTCTCATATGGCGATTTCCTCTCCCCACTTCATGTCGGTCAGTTCTGGAAACGTGGCGTAGACAAAGTTCTTCAAATCGGACCCGCTGCGATTGCCAAAACTCTTTGCCACCAGCTTCGCGCGGGTCGCTAGGTTTTCAAGCGGTTCTTGGTCCGCAAGTGCGGTAGCGACGAGGTGTCCCTCCGGCGTAGGCCAGAGCTGAACCGTCTTTCCTTTGACGTCGACGGCCACCAGTCCTCGGGCCGCCATCAATGCGACCCATCGGCGATACCTGTGGTCCCACGGACCATATCGAAATCGAACCATCCTGCTTTCGATGGTCGTCCGCTCGAACTCGGCCACCTCCGCCTTGGCCGGGTCCTTGCCCGCTGCGGTCAGCGCACGCTCAAGGCAATTGGGATAGCGCAGCAGAAAATCGAGCTTTGCAA
This sequence comes from Pelomonas nitida, assembly GCF_043555975.1. Classification (NCBI taxonomy): domain Bacteria; kingdom Pseudomonadati; phylum Pseudomonadota; class Betaproteobacteria; order Burkholderiales; family Sphaerotilaceae; genus Roseateles; species Pelomonas nitida. The sequence goes on from NZ_JBIGIA010000012.1 coordinate 119,151, forward strand.
GTTTCGTTAGACCCTCGACAGGCCGGGCTTTGTCGCCCGCATGCGCGGCCATCAACAGCAGCAGCCTTGCCATGTGCAAGTTGTCGTCCCGCTCAGTTGCTGCGAGCGCGCGTGCAAGTTCAAGCGCCATCTTGGGCCTCCTCTTCCAACGGCGTGCCCCACGCAAACTTGCATTCGCCCGACAGCATGCCGGCGATGCCCATCAGCGTGTCCTTCGGCTCGCGACACACACGCTCCGGCTCCTCCTTCGCGAGGCTGTCCATCCGCTGCAGGATTTGTTTGTAAATCGCCAGGCCACGCGTCTTCTCATCGGCATGGTCGAACGCCAGAGCCTCGATGTCCTTACATTCGACCAACACGGTGCCGAGGAGTTGGTTCGCGATAGCGTCAAAACCATCAGCCTCTAGCAAGGCTCGCTCCATCAAACGCTGGTCGGCCGAGTCCATGCGCATCCGTAGAGGCTCAAATTGACTGCCGAGGTAGGCATTGCGCATCTTTCGGTTCAGGACTTCGACGCGCCCAGGGGTTGACCCAATATCTATGCCTGCTCCACTGTTGACAAACCGGAAGGTTGGCTGCCGAACCCGCGCTACCAACTCGGCCGCCGATTCAGCGGTTATGCATTTGCCTCGGACCGCAACATCGGGGCGTCCATTCGTAGCCAGATATGCGACAGCACCATCTATCCCATCGACCCGCAATCTGCAAGCAGCTTGGACGAGGCCTATCAGCTCATCCCTCAGACGGCAACACAAGACAGTTGTCAGCGCGGCACAGCCAGGCAGCTTAGGAACGATGGAGGCGGCAAAGGTGTCGTCATAGCCGCGGAGGACTGGCCCCTGCGCGAATCTGAGCTTGCGTAGAACTTGGAATAGGACAGTCGCGTCGCCGCCGGTCTTGCCTACAAGGCCTGCGAAGGCAGCTTTATAAGGTTCTTCCAAGTCCGACTGACTTGCGGCACTCGAACAGCACTGGATGAGGCGGTCCGGGCTCGCTGCGAGTGAGTCATCCCTCTTTGTCGTTGCCGCCGGCACGTAGGGTGCGGCATTCGATACGAACTCGTAGCCGTCAATGGCAGTTCCATGCACCTTCTCGAACGCGCAGAAACGAAGGACTGATTCGACCAACGCGTCGTCACTCCACCGCCAGCGCGCGTTCTCACGGCTATCCGTCTTGACCTGGACAGCGACGTAGCGCCCGCTCTGCAACTCCAGCAGATAGTCGTCATGGTGCTCGCACCAAAGTGCGCGAATGGCGCGTGCGCCAGTCAAGCTCTGCGCAAGTAGCCAAACTCCAATAGCCCACTGATAACGAAACCGCTCCTGGGTCTCGTCTCCCCGGTCTGAGGGGGCCGTGGCAAGCCCATCCGCCTGCTCAGGCAACCCAAGTGGCAAGGGTTCATTTTTCTTTCGTCCCATCTGCCCTCCTCCCAAAAATACGCCCAACAGGGCGTCATCCGCTACATCGTCACGAGACCACCCACTCCGCAGACAACGACTCCGCCTGCCTCAACACCGTTTCCGTCGCTTCTTCCTGCCTGTCCGGCGGGTACTTGTAGCGGCGTAGCAGGGTCTTCACCATCACTCGTAGCTTGGCGCGCACCGTCTCGCGCTTGGCCCAGTCCACGGTGACGGACCTGCGCAGGCTCTGCGTCAGCTCCACAGCAATCTTCTTCAGCGTCTCGTCGCCCAGGTCGCGCACCGCCGCCTCGTTCATGGCTAGCGCGTCATAGAAGGCCATCTCGTCTTGGTTGAGCCCCAGGCTCTCGCCGCGTTGCGCGGCAGCCTGGAACTTCTTGGCCATCTCGATAAGCTCTTCGATGACCTGCGCCGTCTCGATGGCCCGGTTGCGGTAGCGGGTCAGGCTTTGCTGCAGCAGTTCCGAGAACTTGGCGCTCTGCACGACGTTGGTCTTGAAGCGTGACTTGATTTCGCCCTTAAGCAGCCGCTCCAGCAGCTCGACCGCCAGGTTGCGTTCCTTCATGTGGCGCACGTCTTCCAGGAACTCATCGGACAGCACGCCGATGTCAGGTCGCTTCAGGCCGGCGGCCGAGAAGATGTCGATGACCTCGTCGCTGACCACCGCACGGCTAATGATTTGCCGCAGCGCGTGTTCCTTCTGTTCGTCGGTCAGCTTCTTGTCGGTGCCTGCATGCTTGGTCAGCGCTGCCTTGACCGCTTGCAAGAAGGCCAGTTCGTCACGGTAGGCCAGCGCCTCATCCAATGTGCAGCACAGCGCGAAGGCCTTGCTGGCCGCAAGCACCGTGTCGGCGAAGCGCTTCTTGCCGTCGTCCAACCCCAGCACATGGTTGGCTACCGCCGGCAGGCGTTGCCACGCCTTGCTGCGGAAGTCGGCGTAGTCCACACCGTGCAGCATGTCGTGCAGCACGTCCATCTGCTCCTGCAGCACGGCCAACGCGTCGTGCGCGTCGATGGTGGGCTTGCCGCGCCCCTGGGCCTGGGTGTAGTCGGCCAGCGCCGCCTTCAGCTCATTGGCGATGCCGATGTAGTCCACCACCAGACCGCCGGGCTTGTCCTTGAAGACGCGGTTCACCCGCGCGATGGCCTGCATCAGGTTGTGGCCCTTCATCGGCTTGTCTGCATACATGGTGTGCAGGCAGGGCGCATCGAAGCCAGTCAGCCACATGTCGCGCACGATGACCAGCTTGAACGGGTCGGCCGGGTTCTTGAAGCGCGTTTCCAAGCGCTTGCGCACGTCCTTGGGGTAGATGTGCGGCTTCAGCAGTGCCTTGTCGGAGGCAGAGCCCGTCATCACCACCTTGATTACGCCCTGCATCGGGTCATCGCTGTGCCAGTCGGGCCGCAGCGCGACGATGGCGTTGTAGAGGTGCACGCAGATGTCGCGGCTCATCGCCACGACCATTGCCTTGCCGTCCATCGCCGTCAGCCGGTTCTCGAAGTGGGCCACGATGTCGGCTGCGACCTTCTGCACGCGTGGCGGCGCGCCCACCAGTTGCTCCAGCGCCGCCCAGCGACGCATCTTGGCCACCTTGGCGGCGTCACCCTCCTCGTCCTCTGTCAGCTCGTCCACCTCGTTGTCGAGTTGCGTGGCGTCGGCCTCCTTCAGTTCCAGGCGGGCCAGCCGGCTCTCATAGTAGATGGGCACGGTGGCGCCGTCGCGCACCGCCTGCTCGATGTCGTAGATGTGGACGTAGTCGCCGAACACAGCGCGGGTATCGCGGTCGTGCTGACTGACAGGCGTGCCGGTGAAGGCCACGAAGGTGGCGCCGGGCAGCGCGTCACGCAGGTATTGGGCATAGCCGTAGCGAACGGCGCTGGCGGCCTGGTACTCGGCGCGCGGCTCGGCCACCTGCAACGCCTGGCCGTCATTGGCAGCTGGCGGTGCCGCCCGGTCATTAACGAGGCGCGCCTCGAAGCCGTACTGGCTGCGGTGCGCCTCGTCGCAGATGACGACGATGTTGCGACGGTCCGAGAGCACCGGGAACGTGTCCTCATCCTCCCCCGGCGTGAACTTCTGGATGGTCGTGAAGATGATGCCGCCCGAGGGCCGGTTGGCCAGCAGGCGCCGCAGCTCGGGCCGGGTGTCTGCCTGAGCCGGCGTCTCGCGCAGCATCTCGCTGGCGGCGGCGAACACGCCGAAGAGCTGGTTGTCCAGGTCGTTGCGGTCAGTCACTACCACCAGGGTCGGGTTGCCCATGTCTGGGTGCGCCATCAGCGCGCCGGCCAGGCAGGTCATCTCGATGCTCTTGCCCGCGCCCTGGGTGTGCCATACGACGCCGCCCTTGCGCGTGCCTCCAGGCTTTGATGCCGTCAGCACGCTCTGCACCACGGCCCGCACCGCGTGGAACTGGTGGTAGCCGGCCACCTTCTTGACCAGCCGGCCTTCGTCCTCGAACAGCACGAAGTGGCGCAGGTATTCCAGCAGCAGTTCGCGCTGGAACAGGCCCAGCACCAGAGTCTCCAGCTCGCGCATGGCGCCCAGCGGGTCGGTGGCCACGCCGTCGATGGTGCGCCAGGCCATGAAGCGCTCGCGGTCACTGGTCAGCGAGCCCATGCGCGCCTGAATCCCATCGCTGATGACCTGCAGCACATTGGCGTGGAACAGGTCTGGGATGTCCTGCTGGTAGGTCTGGAGTTGGTTCCAGGCCGCCCAGATATCGGCGTCCTCGTCCCCGGGGTTCTTCAGCTCGACGACGACCAACGGCAGGCCGTTGACGAACAGGACCACGTCGGGCCGGCGCGTGAGCTTGGGTCCCTGCACGCTGAATTGATTGACGGCCAGCCAATCGTTGGCCGCGACGTCGACGAAGTCCAGCAGCCGCACGCGGTCGCCGCGCGTCTCGCCGTCCTTCTGAAACTCTACCGGCACGCCGTCCACCAGCCAGCGGTGCATCTGGCGGTTGGCATTCACCAGGCCTGGCACGTTGGGATTCAGCACGCGGCGCAGCGCGTCGTCGCGGGCGCCAGGCGGGATGTCCGGGTTCAGCCGCGCGATGGCCTCGCGCATCCTGCCGGGCAGCAGCACCTCGCGGTAGCTGGCGCGGTCGCTACCGGGCGTGCGGGCATCGGGCGGGGAGATGTCGGGGCCGTGGGCGGTAGCCCAGCCCAGGCCGGCCAGCCATTCCATCGTGGCCTGTTCGACAGCATCCTCGCTGATGCCCTGGTTCATGCGGTGATTTCCTCGATTTGGCGTCGGGTCTCGGGGAGGCGGAGCCTTCCGGAGATGAGGCGGGGTAAAAGGCTGTCGCGAAGCTCGGTCAGGGTTTTCGCCTGAAGCCTGTTCTCGCCGACCTTCCCCAGCAACGGGCGAGCAGCGTCAGTGAATGCCCTGGCAATCGAACCCGGCGCTACAGTCAAGTCGAGCGCGGCAACTTGGTCAGGTTTTACACGCTGGTGGCTATTGGACGTTCCCGTCACCAAGGTGCGGACAGACGCCTCGAAGGAGGCTCCCGCAAGCACGCAATAGACGAGCTCACTGCTTGCAGCTTCGCGCGCAACCCAGGGCAGAAATTCGGTGGAGCAGACGGCCGTTTCGCCTATACGTGAAGGTAACCAGACGCGAGGAATGTGCGGATTTAACTTCGACTGAAGAACAGCGCCGGCCGGTACCCGCGTCTTGTTGCTCTTGATGGTCTCACCACGCTCGAATACTGGCAGTTGCTCCGCGTCAAAGGCGGGAAGGCTGTAGTGCTCGAACTCCTCGTCCGGCGCGGCGAGCGGGTTGACTGAGCCCTTCGCCAACTCGGCGAGGTCACCGAACTTTCCAAGCCTCCACCCCTTCGGAATTAACCCCTGCGCCGATTCCTCGAACTCTGCGGGGAACAGCACCGCCGTGGCGGCGTCCATGCCGTCAGGCTCACGGTTCTCGGCCTTGGCCCGCACCGGGTCGAAGTCGATGAACCAGCTCTTGAACAGGGCTTGGGCGATGGATTCGAGGGTGGCGTTGGTTTGGCGCAGGAGGTCGATGCGGCTCTCCAACGCGTCTAGTACTGTTGCGGCCTCTTCCTGAACTTGAATTGCTGGAAGGTCGAACTCGAAGTCACAGATTCGCGACGGCGACGTGTGCCTCACCGTGGAGCCGGTCGCTGACCCGACAACCCATGCTCGGTACTCGGAAGTACGCATGAGGTAATGCAGCCAAGCCTTCGAGACCTTCTTTGGCTGAAGCACCTCTACAAGGCCGACTCGCTGGTTGTGAAGATACCGCCGTTGATGATGCTTCGGCACGACCGCGCCATAGCCCAAAGTGTCTGCCGCTCGGCTCAGGTCGGTCATGGTGACGACCAAGCTTCCTGGCTTAAGGATGTACTCCTCCGGCACCGGGCCGCGATAGAACTTCAGCTTGGTGTCTTGAAACCCCCCTCCAATCGCGAAGTTACCTGGCGTCAGCAATACATCTGACGTCGGCTCGTCGACGAAGTGCTCGCCCTTGAAGGCGAATCCATGCTTCACACGGATGAGGTCACTGAGCTTCACGCGGACGCCCTCAGACCGCATAGCCCATCACCCCCAGCTTCTCCCGAATCACAGCGTCCAGTTCTGCGCCCTTCGCCATCTGCTCGGCGAGCTGAGCGGTCAGCTGCTCCATCTTCTCGTTGAAGGCCTCGTCGTCGTCCTCGGCCGCCTCGGCGCCAACATAGCGCCCCGGCGTCAGCACATGGCCGTGTTCGGCAATCTCGGACAGCTTCACGGCGCGGCAGAAGCCGGGCACGTCAGCATAGAGCTCGTCGGCACCGTCCTCGCCATCGGCGCGCCAGCGGTGCACGGTGGCGGCGATGCGGGCCACGTCCTCGTCGTCGAACACGCGGTTCACGCGCGTATCCATGCGGCCGAGCTTGCGAGCGTCGATGAACAACACCTCGCCGCGCCGGTCACGGGCGGGGGATTTTGAGTCCCCTGCGGCAGCGCGGCCGCTCTTGTCCCGGGCTAGGAACCACAGGCACGCAGGAATCTGCGTGTTGAAGAACAGCTGCGGCGGCAGCGCCACCATCACATCCACCACGTCGGCCTCGACCATGGCGCGGCGGATGTCACCCTCGCCGCTTTGGTTGGACGACATGCTGCCGTTGGCCAGCACCACACCGGCCTGGCCTCGGGGGCTGAGGTGGTGGAGGATGTGCTGCAGCCAGGCGTAGTTGGCATTGCCGGCCGGCGGCGTGCCATAGGCCCAGCGCCGGTCCTCGGCCAGGCGCTCGCCGCCCCAGTCGCTGATGTTGAAGGGCGGGTTGGCCAGCACGTAGTCGGCGCGCAAGTCGGGGTGCTGGTCGCGGTGGAAGGTGTCGGCCGGCTCCTTGCCCAGGTCGGCTGCGAAGCCACGGATGGCCAGGTTCATCGCGACCAGGCGCCAGGTGGTGGGGTTGGCCTCCTGGCCATAGATGCTGATGTCGTCGGCCTTGCCGCCGTGTGCCTCGATGAACTTCTCGCTTTGCACGAACATGCCGCCGGAGCCGCAGGCCGGGTCGTAGACGCGGCCCTGGTGCGGCGCCAGCACTTCCACCAGCACCTTCACCACCGAGGCCGGCGTGTAGAACTGGCCGCCCTTCTTGCCCTCGGCGCTGGCGAACTGGCCGAGGAAGTATTCGTAGACCTCGCCGAGCAAGTCCTTGGCGTGGTGGCCCTCGCCGAAGCCGATGGTGGACACCAGGTCCACCAGTTCGCCCAGGCGGCCGGGTTCGAGCTGCGTGCGGCCGAAGCGCTTGTCGAGGATGCCCTTGAGGCGCGGGTTGTCGGCCTCGATGGCTTCCAGGGCGGCGTCGATGCGCACGCCGATGTCGGCCTGCTTGGCCTGGGCGCGGATGGCCTCCCAGCGCGCCGAGCCCGGCACCCAGAAGACGTTGGCCATCGTGTAGTAGTCCCGCTCTTCCAGCGCCTCGGCGTGGTCTGCCGCGTCCGGGAGGTGGAGCTCGCCGGCTTCGTCTGCGAATGCAGCCAGCAGCTGACTGCGGCGCTCGTCGAAGGCGTCCGAGATGTACTTGAGGAAGATGAGGCCGAGGACGATGTGCTTGTACTCGGCGGCATCCATGCTGGAGCGCAGCTTGTCAGCGGCAGCCCAGAGGGTTCTCTTGAGGTCTTGATTCATTCAAACTCGGTCGGATATCCCCGACCGCATCCCTGATATTTGTCCATGAATGTAACGGGCATTACCGCCTTCAGAGCCAGTGGAAGTGCGAGGGTCGTGATGCTCACCTCCTGATGGTTAACCATCGCCCGGCCGGCAGGCTTACCAGGCATCAAGCGACGGAGCTTTTCAATAGCGCCCTGCGACGGGAAGAGTTCCGATAGGAGGTGGTTTTAGCCCCCCCTGCCGGATATAAAACTGCGTGGGCTCCGCCACCCCCTTCATACACAGGGACGCGACTTGGAGGGGGGTCAACTTTTTGCGTACGTTCGCGCCGTATTGATGGAGACACCCAGCTCAGCTGAGATTTGACGCATCGTGCTTCCCGCAGCCAGCAGTTGTCTCGCCGACATCTTCTGGAGTTCGCGCTGAGCTCGCACCTCGGCCAGCGTCGGTCGACCTGCCTCGCGGCGCTTCTCGGCGTGACGCTCAGCATTGCGCCGCCTCGACTCGGCCTCGCTCAGGATGGCCCTCATCTGCCGCTCCTCGGCTGGCTCAATTTGGAGCCTTTCGACCAAGGTGGCGTTCTTGAAGACGTACCTTGGGTCGACGTCCTTCCCTTCGAAATGGACCTTCTCCCCGCGGGCCGCTTTGGCGGCTCGCTGCAGCGCAGCGCTCGTCTTCGCGAGTAGCTTTTCTTCGGTCCAGTCGGGCACGAACTCTCTGCCCAAGCTGAGCACCTCGCTCTCCAAGCTGGTGACATACACAGAATGGGCCAGAAAGCACGAGGACAGGAACATGAAGTTGTCGCGCTGCCCGTCGGGAACCCCTTGCTTATCCCAGCCCCTGAGCTCAACCAGGCGGCGCAGGTCTTGCAAGCGATTCCAGTTGAGGTGTGCTGCGGACAAGCGATGGCCGCCAAACAACCTGCTGGTCTTACCAGTACCTGCCTGAGCTTCCAAAAGCAGCGAGCGGTCCGGCTGCTCGTCGTTGGCCGCGTCCATGATGCGCCCGACTTGGAATCCTTCGTCGCGGCTCACCGACAGCTGTTTGATGCGGTCCCTGCTGAGCGGCAGCACACGCTCAGCCAAGTCATCGAAGCACCACCCAATCTGCCCGTTCGTCAGGCGCATGCTGCCGCCCGCCACGGTGCTTGCACGGTGAAGGATGTGCACAACGGTTCCAGAGGCCTTGTTGATGGTGCCTTCCAGGCGCAGCACGCGCGACGCATCTATCGAGTTCCTGTCAGCGCCAAACTCGCTCAACTGCGCGACGAGCTCGCGCTGCACGGCCTGCCATCTGGGAAGTCCGGCCTGGGGTACCGGGGTTGAAAGCAGCCATTTGAGATGCAGCCCTCGCCCCGAACTCAGAACAAGGCTGGGCTCAGGTAGACCGAGGTCTTCCAGAGTCATGATGACCAGGCCGCACAGGTGGGCGGGACTCATGTGCTTCAGATGGTCTTTGCTGTAGGTATCCAAGTCGCTGAAAACGACGGGCATACGCAGGAGATTGACGGTTCGCCGATTTGCCCGGGAGAACACGCCCTGACTGATGTAGTGCGCGTCGGCATCCGGACGAAGGTTCTGCAGCGCGTCAGCAAGTGTCGCCAGCGATGTAGACCCCTCCGTCCATTGCTTACCGCGTTTGGAGTCCAGCGAAACGAAACCGAACTTCGATGTGTCGTGATACAGGAAGGGCTCTGCCTCGGCCCAGGACCGAGAGTGCGCAAGAGAAGAGGACATATGGGCTCCGCGTGATGGCGGATAAAAGCCCGGTTGCTACACATTTCATTGGCTACCCCGCCACGCCCCGAACCGATGCCTGCCAAGACAAAACGGTTCGGGGCTTTGTTTTAGGCCCACATCGTGCGGGCCATATGTGCGTGTAGCCATCGCGGTTTTAGCTTCCAAAAACAGGAAGCAGGCTCTCGGCGGAACCAATTTCACAAACCCTTCGCCACGGATATTTCCGCAAGGAGCATTGCGAGTCCAGAAGGCTAAAACATCGCACTAGACCCCTTGGGCAATGTAGCTCTCTTACCAAGAAGGTCGAAATGTTTGCAATCATGAGAATATTTGTCAGTTCCGCCGCTGGCACCGAATCGCTTTACTTCACCAAATGGCTTTGCTCCGCCCAACTCGGGGAAGGCTCTAGCGTCTTGCTGGAGGGCTCGTCCTCCCACGACACAGAGGACGACACTTGGAATTCCGACGCCAATCTTCGGCATCCACTCGAATCTGAATCAGGGGATACCGAACAAATAGCGCTGCTTGAATTCGAAATGGAGCAAGCTTGCGCATTTCACGTGGGCGCGGAAATTCACGCTCGCCTTATGGATGGGACTTTAACGCCAACACAATTTAACGCCTAATTTAGGCTACACGCCTGTCTGGCGGACTTTCAAAGCTCCCTCTCGGGAGCTTTTCCATGCCCACAAAATACACGGTCGAGCGGATTGACATTAGCTTTCTGGGCACGGTCATTTCTCCCATGAGATATGTACCACCTTGAATTCAACGCACGCGTATCCTCAAGAGGCTAAAACCGGGAGCTTGACAAATTAGGCGTTCCGCCTGCTCAGAGAGGAAATAGCATGTTTGAAATCAAGGAAATATCGGTCACTAGCGCCACAAACACCGAGTCGATTCAAGTTGCACAGTGGCTATGTTCAATTGAACTGGACGACGCGCTCACCGTCCTTATCGAGGGTCGTTCGGCACACAACATCGAAGACGAGGAGGACTGGTACAGCAACGCGACCATTCGTTATCCGGCCAGCGCGAAAGCATGCGACATCCACCTGCTGGATTTGGTCGGATGTGATGTCGAGAATGAATGCGCGCTTCGTGTAGGCACGGAAATCCAGACGCGGCTCCTGAACGGCAGTATTTCGTCGATGGCCAAGCGGGTTTAGTCAGCGCCCGGCCCTCATCATTCAAAAAGCCCCTCAGGGGGCTTCTTTTCGCGCGCTCATGAAGGCTGAGGAAGCTTTCGTGAGCTGGCTTTTAGCGCATCAACCCCAAGGGCGTGAACAACGAAAAGGCCCGCATCGCTGCGGGCCTTAAATTACGGACGCATCGCTACCTCGTTGAGCAGTCCGGCAAAAGTGCTTCTCGAAGGCTCCAAGTCATGCGGCAGAAGCGGCGAAAAGCTCTCACGGGGAGCATGCCCGTCAGCCACTGCGTCCCGCAAGCGCCACCGCCCATCCATCAGAGACGCCAAGCCGGCCACCATCGAAAGATAGCCTCCGCGCTCTGCGGCCATGCCCTCGCCTTCATTCAGGTGCGAAATGAGTCCGAGGTCAATTTCAAGACCCAGGACAGCGCCCGGCGCGGCGCCGAGATAGCGCAAGGCCAAGAGCACTGTGCGCCGCTGCCCCAGTTCCCGAAGCCAACTCTCCACCTCACTCGCGGCAAGCGGCAGGACGATTTGGTGCTGCCAGCCAGGGGCAGTCAACCTCAACACGAGATGACGGCCGACATCCTCCACAGCGACCTCGGTCAGATGCATGGCCGGCGGGACCCGCGCTGCACACAACTGTTCCCACAGGTCCCGGTGCACGGTCGAAGACAAGACCCATGGGCCATTCCTCGAACCATCTATGGGGTCACCAGGACCGGCCGCCGCATCTCGCTCCAGGGAGCTGAGACCGAAGCACCCTCTTGCCACGAGCCCCATGCCGCTGATAAGCGCTTCTCTAAGAACGCTAGATTTCACGTTTGACCTTTGTTGCACGCCGGGTTGGCGCACAACGTGTAGCCACGGCGTGCCTTCGATAGCTCGTTGGACGAATCGCGCCGCTACGTTGACCTGGAAGCCTCCAGGCCTTGTTTCCAACGCTGCGCCTGTGCTCGGACGCCCGCGAACACGGCTTCCGCCGTGCGTGGAGGGAACTCAGCTGGAAGTTTTGCCTGCACAGCGGCTATTGCCGGCTCGACTCGTTGCATTGTTGTCAGCATGTCTTCCCACACGCCATCGACCCCAGCCTTTGCGGCAACGCCGTGCCAGTGGCGCGTCTGGATGCTGTGAAGTGTGTAGTGGACGTTCTTGGACCGGATGGCCATGGCGAGCTTTGCGGCCCGCCACGGCACCTGATTGGCGGCTTCACCAACGACGGGCCACACGGAAATGACGTCGTAGAGCGGCGTCATGCGATAGCGCCCGTCTGGCAACAGAAACACCGAGAAGTTCTTGGCGTGCCCATCCGTTGCAGCCAGCAGCCAGAAAGCCAATTGCGTGCAAAGGAAGTTGGAGAGGTCCGACCTCGGGGCCTGGCTGGCCAGAATGATTTGCGCGCAACGCTGCATGCCCGGCCCGCCGCTGCTTTCGTACTTGGCGCTTGATGGCAGGCCCAAGACCTGACAGAAGTCCTCTTGCGGTAGCCGCGCAATCCAGCGCTGACCATCGGAGGGCCGAGTGGCCCAAGCCCTGTCGAAGCGCTCCACCACCAAAGCCATCTGCCCGCCAAAGCGAGCCATCTCCGTGTTCGCCACCGGCAGGCCCAGCTCTTTCAAGAACTGAGCACAGAGCCATTCGTTCTGCACAGAATGGGTCAGGTCCAGGCGCCGACCGCCCACCAAGCCCAACGGCAACTTGATGATGTGAGTGGTCGGCGTTGCGCCCAGCGGCTTGCACCATTGGCCGTCCAGGCGCAGCAGGGCGGTTTTCTCTTGCGCCCCGGCGATGGAGATGCGGAAGTCGTCCACATTCTGGTCCGCGCCCAAGCCCGGGCTACCTACGACGCCGTGCAGGTGCTGCTCGATGGCCGCGTCGCTCATCGGCTCGCACTCGACGTTGTCGAAGCCGGTTGGTGCCCTATCAGGCGGCAGCAACTGCACTGCGCCCACGCAGTCCCTTCCTATCGCTTGCAGCAGTTCAAACGCCTCCGTGGAGTTCGTCTTGAAGCGCGTGGCGACACGCCGGCGAATCCGGTCGTCGTCTGGCAGGAGATTGTCGAAATAGTTGACGACGAGCTCGCCAGAAACCGTCCGGTCCGGGGTGATGGGCATGGACAAGGACAGCGGTCGCACTCGGGGCGAGCTCAACCAAGTGCTGTCGTACGTGAAGCGGTGGTTCCCGGTTCGGCCGCGATGCCAAACGCCCACATGCTCGCCGTTCATCCAGACCCAAAGTTCGCGCAGCTTCTCAGCCATGAAGAGCCCTCAAGCGCAAAGAGCTCACCATTGGCCCTTGGGAGAGTCCGACTCGTCGCCAGGAACAGGAGGCGCAGTTGCAACGTCCTCGACGCGCGGCGTGCCCCCACCCTGCTCAACGCTTGCGACGGAAGCTGCATCTGTTGGAGCCTGCCCATCTCTCACGACCAATTGCGCATTGAGTCGAGCCAGAACCTGCAGCAATTGCTCAACGCTCACCGCACCCGGATTCGCTTCAATGTCGGCGATGCGGGATTGGCCGACCCCCAGCCGCTTGGCGAGGTCAGCCTGCGTCATGCCACGCGCCTTGCGCAGGGAGCGCAGGTACTGCTTGAGCTGCCCAATGATGGCGACGGGGTAGTCCATGGCTGCAGCTTATCTCCCAAGGGCGATATTTGCAATATATCTCCTTAAGAAGATATTTTCTAAAAATCTCCTAAAGGCGATATTCTCACTAAATCGCTCTTAACCGATAACGGATGGGTCGAGTGTGCCCAACGCAAGCACCCATCAAGCCTCTTCCAAGGCAATGCTGGCCTGGGCCTGAGCTTGAAGCTTGGCCAGTTCACGCTCGACGATGCTTTGAGCCTCCTTGGTCGCCCTCCTCCTGGGACCCGAGGACTTCAGGAGACCAGCCTCCACAACATCGATGTGCGGAGCGTCAGCCGGCTCCACAGGGGCGGACATGGAAGCCCGGTCGGACATCGGCTCCGGCCCCGTCGCTTTGAGGTACTGGTCGAGCCAGCCATAGAAGCAGTCTGGGTGCCAGAGAACGCCGCGGCCGAGGTGTTTCGGGGCCGGAATCCGGCCCTCTTGGACCCAGTTATCGACAGTACGGAGAGAGACATCAAGCAAGTCAGCGATGTCTTGTCTGTGAAGTGGCTTGAAGGGGGCGGTCATGAGAAACCTTGGCTGTGGACACCCCGAGTCAAGCTAGAAAGTTTTAGTCAAGGGTTGGCGGCAGCCGGCGGTTTCAGGCCTCGACCAAGCACGTCTCGATGGACAAACAGTGTCCCGCCAAAGCCTCGACCGCCGGCCGTGCTGTATGCGGCGGGAGCGTCCTTCGTTGGCCTGGCACAGCGCCGAAAGTGCTACTTTTATAGGCAACCGTAGGGACCAAATCAGTGGCAAATCAGTGGCAGATGGCGCATTTCTGCCACTGCATGCAGGTGCGCGCAACGACGCGCAGCAAAACGCAAGTTGTTGATTTAAAATGACTTGGCTATTTTCTAGGAGCACGCAGAAGCTCAAAAATAGAAGTCATGACCCATTCGGGACGTAGAGGCCGGAGGTTCGAATCCTCTCACCCCGACCAGAATTTCCTTGTTTATCAAGGACCTGCAAAAGCCGCGGACTCCGCGGCTTTTTGCATTGGGGAATGTCACGGGCCAAGAAAATGGCATTGGCGGGCACAGAATGCCTGAACGCCAAGAGGCCAACCCGCGTCTCCAGCCACCATGTCAATTCAGCTCGACCAGCGAGCGTGAGGCGCACCCAGCCTGACCGCACGTCGCCGCACCAACGTGGCGGCTTCCGCCTACGCGTCGGCACCGCTGACGACATCAGTCCGTTCTGGCCCGAGCTGCCAAACGTGCCTTCAGCAGGATGGTCGTGAACTCTTTTCCCGTCACCGCCACGGACGCCTCTGCGGCGCTCAAGACGGCGCGAACGGACATTCACATCTGCTGAAGGCTGCTTTCGCCATACAAAACACGGGCAATCTCCCCCACAATGCCCCCATGAAATCCAAAGAGGCGCCGCAGACCCCGGCGATCCAGGTGCTGGAACGCATGTTCGCGCTGCTGGACGTCCTGGCGAGCCACCAGGACCCGGTCTCGCTGAAGGCGTTGTCCGAGGCCACCGGCCTACACCCCTCCACGGCGCATCGCATCCTCAACGACCTGACGCTGGGTCGTTATGTCGACCGCCCCGAGGCCGGCAGCTATCGACTGGGCATGCGCATGCTGGAGCTCGGCAACCTGGTGAAGGCCCGATTGGATGTGCGCGACGCGGCGTTGCCGGCCATGCGCGAACTTCACAAGTTCACGCATCAGCCAGTCAACCTGTCGGTGCGCCAGGGCGACGAGATCGTCTACATCGAACGAACCTACTCCGAGCGCTCGGGCATGCAGGTCGTGCGTGCCGTGGGGGGGCGCGCACCGCTGCATCTGACCTCGGTCGGCAAGCTGTTCCTGGCCGGCGATGACAGCCCACGCGTGCGGGCCTACGCCGCGCGAACCGGCCTGGCCGGCCACACGCGCAACAGCTTGACGGAGGTCGGCGCTCTCGAGCGCGAGCTGGCCACCGTGCGCCAGCGTGGCATCGCCCGCGACGATGAAGAGCTGGAGCTGGGTGTGCGCTGCATGGCGGCCGGCATCTACGACGACCAGGCCAAGCTGGTGGCGGGCTTATCCATCTCCGCCCCGGCCGACCGACTTGAAGAGAACTGGGTCGTGCGATTGAAGGAAACCGCCGCCCAGATTTCGTCCGCCCTCGGCTACCGGGCCTGAACACCGAACCCACCAAGCAAAAGCGGCGCACAAGCGCCGCTTTCTGGTTCAGGAGGCGTCGTCGGCCCTAGAGCTTGGTCGCCGGTCCAGGCACCGTCTCAACAGCCTGCTCCGACAGCCACTTGCGCATGCGCTCCGCATCGGCAATCCGCGAGGCTTTGCCGCTGGAATCCAGGAACACCATGATCAGTTGACGACCGGCCATGCGGGCCTGCATGACCAGGCATTTGCCGGCCTCGTTGATGAAGCCGGTCTTCTGCAGGCCGATGTCCCACAACGGGTTGGACAACAGACCATTCGTCGAGCGGAACTGCACCAGGCGCTTACCCAGCGCAACGCGCGCCTCACGCGACGTCGACAGGTCACGCAGCAGCGGCACCTGGCTGGTCACGTTGACGAGCTTGGCCAGATCGGCGGCGCTGCTCTGGTTGCGGCTCGACAGCCCCGTGGGCTCGACGTAGTGCGTGTCGGCCATACCCAGGCTCTGCGCCTTGGCGTTCATGGCGGCGACGAAGGCGTCCAGCCCGCCGGGGTAGTTGCGGCCCAGCGCGTGGGCGGCGCGGTTCTCGCTGGACATCAGCGCCAGATGCAGCATGTCGCCGCGCGTCAGCGTCGTGCCAAAGGCCAGGCGCGAGCCCGTGCCTTTCTCGGTGTCCTTGTCGTCCTCGGTGACCGTCAGCTTCTCGTCCATCGACAGGCCGGACTCGACGACCACCAGCGCCGTCATCAGCTTCGTGATGGACGCAATGGGCAGCACAGCCTGGGGATTCTTGGAGAAGAGCACCTCGTTGGTGTTCTGGTCGAGCACATAGGCCACGCTCGACCGCAGCGCGAGCGGGTCTTCCACGGCATGCAGGCCCGCAGCCATGCCGAAGGTCGGAACGGCGGGGGCGACGGGCTTGCGCACCGCAACGGGCCGAACCTTGCGAACCTGGGATGCGGCAGGCTTGGCCTTGATGACCTTGGTCTTGCTGGCGGTGGCGGCCTCGGCGGTGCCCACGAACGCAAGGGCAAGGCTCAAGAAAGCAACGGCAAAAGTCTTCAACGGAGTCCCCAACAGCAGGGCGGCAGTGTAAGCGCCGCCAAAAACATCAACAAGATAAGAACTTAAGCGCGATATCTCAAGTCAAGTCTCGTTCCGATTCCAGCCATTCGCCAGAACCGCAGCCGGCTCAACGCCGCCAAGTAGGCCTTGGCTGACAAGCTAGGGATATCGGGGTCAGCCCCGAGGTGCCAATCAGCCACGCCACCCGGCGGTTCAACCGGATTCTGAGGGTAGCCGCACCGGCCCTAGCCTCAAGCAACCGGATGATTACGCGGCAGATTCCACGCCTGGGGAAACGGCGCGCAGGGGGCGGCAACGGTTACGTCGCTTACCGCCTTCCGCGCATGTCAGGAGGTTCAGCCCTGAGCCGCGACCCGCTCCACCTTGCTCCGCAGCTTGTTCAGCGCGCTGAGATAGGCTTTGGCGGAGGCCACCACGATGTCCGGGTCGGCGCCCACGCCGTTGACCACGCGGCCGGCATGCTGCAGCCGCATCGTCACCTCGCCCTGGGCCTCGGTGCTGCCGCCGGTGATGGCGTTGACCGAATACAGCAGCATTTCCGCACCCGACTCGACCACCGACTCGATCGCCCTGAGCGTGGCATCCACCGGGCCGTTGCCCTCGCTCTCGGCACGGTGCTCCTGCGAGCCCACCGCGAAGACGACGGCCGCATGCGGGCGCTCGCCGGTTTCGCTGCGCTGCGCCAGCGACAGCAGCCGGAAGTGCTCCTGCTCGGCGGTCACGGATTCATCCATGACGAGGGCGATGATGTCCTCGTCGAAGATCTCGTTCTTGCGGTCGGCCAGGTCTTTGAAGCGCTGGAAGGCCGCATTGACCTCACCCTCGCTCTCCAGCTGGATGCCCAGTTCCTGCAAGCGCTGCTTGAAGGCGTTGCGGCCCGACAGCTTGCCAAGCACGATCTTGTTGGCGGCCCAGCCCACGTCCTCGGCGCGCATGATCTCGTAGGTGTCGCGCGCCTTCAGCACGCCGTCCTGGTGGATGCCGCTGGCGTGCGCGAAGGCGTTGGCGCCGACGACGGCCTTGTTGGGTTGCACGACGAAGCCGGTGGTCTGAGACACGAGCTTGGAGGCCGGCACGATCTGCGAGGTCTCGATGCCCACGTCAAGCCCGAAGTAGTCGCGCCGCGTCTTGACGGCCATGACGACTTCTTCGAGCGAACAGTTGCCCGCGCGCTCGCCCAGGCCGTTGATCGTGCATTCGATCTGGCGGGCGCCGCCGATCTTCACGCCGGCCAGCGAGTTGGCGACGGCCATGCCCAGATCGTTGTGGCAGTGCACGCTCCAGATGGCCTTGTCGCTGTTGGGCACCTTCTCGCGCAGGCGGCGGATGAAGTCGCCGTACAGCTCGGGGATGCCGTAGCCGACGGTGTCGGGGATGTTGATCGTGCCCGCACCTTCCTGGATGACGGCCTCGCAGACGCGCGCCAGGAAGTCGATGTCCGAGCGGTAGCCGTCCTCGGGCGAGAACTCGATGTCGCCACACAGGTTGCGCGCGAAGCGCACCGCCAGCGTCGCCTGCGCCAGCACCTGCTCGCGCGTCATGCGCAGCTTCTTCTCCATGTGGAGTTCGCTGGTGGCGATGAAGGTGTGGATGCGAGCGCGGCTGGCCCCGGCCAGCGCCTCGGCGGCGCGGGCGATGTCGCGGTCGTTGGCGCGGGCCAGCGAGCAGACGGTGCTGTCCTTGACGGCCGCCGCGATGGCCTTCACGGCCTCGAAGTCGCCGTTGCTGGACGCTGCGAAGCCGGCCTCGATGACGTCGACCTTCATGCGTTCGAGCTGGCGCGCGATGCGCAGTTTTTCCTCGCGCGTCATCGACGCGCCGGGCGACTGCTCGCCGTCACGCAGCGTGGTGTCGAAGATGATGAGCTTGTCGGTCATCGCACGTTCTCCTCTCGTTGTTGGGGCACGGCCAGCTCGGCACGCGACAGGCCGGACAGGATGGCCTGCATGGACGCACGCACGATGCTGCCATCGACGCCGACGCCATAACGCGTCTGGTCACCGACCCGGATCTCCAGGTAAGCCACCGCCCGCGCATCCGCACCGCTGCCGATGGCGTGCTCGTGATAGTCCAGCACACGCACATCCTGCCCCAGGCGGGTCGACAGTGCATGCACGAAAGCGTCGATGGGGCCGTTGCCCTCGCCCTGCACATGGCCCATCCAGCCGCCCAGCACGACCTCGGCCGACAGTCGCATCGCGCCGCCCGCCTCCTCGGTCATCTGCGGCTGCACGACCGAGGCAGCCGCATTGCCGATGCCGTATTCGCGCTCGAAGATGCCGTAGATGTCGGAGGCCGTCAGCTCCTTGCCGGCGTCGTCCATGACGCGCTGCACGACCTGGCTGAACTCGATCTGCAGGCGCCGCGGCAGCTCCAGGCCGTACTCGGCCTCGAGCAGGTAGGCGATGCCGCCCTTGCCCGACTGGCTGTTCACGCGGATGACGGCGTCGTAGCTGCGGCCCAGGTCCTTGGGGTCGACCGGCAGGTAGGGCATGTCCCAGAGGTCGCCCTCCTTGCGTGCCGCGAAGGCCTTCTTGATCGCATCCTGGTGCGAGCCGGAGAAGGAGGTGTACACGAGATCGCCCACGTACGGATGGCGTGGGTGGACCGGGATCTGCGTGCAGTGCTCAACGCAGCGGCGCACCTCGTCGATATCCGAGAAGTCCAGCTGCGGGTCCACACCCTGGGTGTAGAGATTGAGTGCGATGTTGACGAGGTCGACGTTGCCTGTGCGTTCACCATTGCCGAACAGGCAGCCCTCGATGCGGTCAGCGCCGGCCATCAAGGCCAGCTCGCCCGCCGCCGTGCCGGTGCCGCGGTCGTTGTGCGGATGCACGGACAGCACGATGGCGTCACGGCGCTCGAGATGGCGGTGCATCCACTCGATCATGTCCGCGAAGATGTTCGGCGTGCTGTGCTCGACGGTGGACGGCAGGTTGATGATGCATTTGCGCTCGGGTGTCGGCTCCCACACGGCGGTCACCGCATCGACGACGCGCTTGCTGAACGCCAGCTCGGTGCCGGAGAACATCTCGGGCGAGTACTCGAAGCGCCAGTCCGTGCCCGCCCGTGCGGCGGCCAGCGCCTTGATCTGGCGGGCATGCGAGGCCGCGAGTTCCACGATGCCGTCCTCGTCCTGCCCCAGCACGACGCGCCGCATGATGGGCGCGACGGCGTTGTAGACGTGCACGATGACGCGCCGGGCGCCGTCCAGCGATTCGAAGGTGCGCTCGATCAAGTGGGAACGCGCCTGCGTCAGCACCTGGATGGTCACGTCGTCGGGGATGTGGCCGCCGTCGATGAGCAGGCGGATGAAGTCGAACTCGGTCTGCGACGCCGACGGGAAACCGACCTCGATCTCCTTGAAGCCGATCTTCACCAGCTGCTGGAACATGCGCAGTTTGCGGCCGATGTCCATGGGCTCGATGAGCGCCTGGTTGCCGTCACGCAGGTCGGTACTCAGCCAGATCGGCGCGCGGGTCAGCACCGCGTCGGGCCAGGTGCGGTCCGGCAGTGAGATCGGGGCGAAGGGTCGGTACTTGAGCTGCGGTTGCTTCAACATGGTGTCCATCCTGGGGTGGGTGGCGCAACCGGCAGCCTTGGAAAACACGAACGGCCCGCTGCGGTTGCAAACGGGCCGTTGGGGTCAGGTGAGCGTATAGGCGTGACTGACTAGCGAACCCGTGGTTCCTCTAGGGCTAGTAGCAGCAGGCCGATCGCGAAATTCATGGGAACGGAATCTAGCATGAAAGCCTATTGATGCAAGCCGCGTTCATCGGGCTCGTCGGTGCTCGTCGAGATCACGCTGACCGGCTTGCCCTTGGCCTTTCGCCAGCCGTAGATGACATAGCCCGACAGGCCGTAAACACAGAAGACACCGAAAAGAACGCGGGCCGGATCGAGTGCCGCGAGGCCGATGCCCAGCATCATGACCACCAGCACGATGAAGGGCACGCTGCGCCGCCGATCGAAGACTTTGAAGCTGTAGAAGGGCGCATTCGTCACCATCGAAAGCCCGGCGAACAGCGTCACGCCGTAAGCTACCCAGGCGATCCAGCTGCCAGCGGGCGGGCGCGATGTCTCGGCGCCGTCCACGAAGGCCCAGATCAGGCCCATGACGATGGCCGCCGCAGCCGGGCTGGGCAGGCCCTGGAAGTAGCGCTTGTCGACGACGCCGATGTTGACGTTGAAGCGCGCCAGCCGCAGCGCGGCCCCGGCGATGTAGACGAAGGCCGGGATCCAGCCCGGCTTGCCCATGTCCTTCAGTGCCCACATGTAGACGATCAGCGCCGGCGCGGCGCCGAAGGCCACCATGTCGGACAGGCTGTCCATCTGCTCGCCGAAGGCGGACTGCGTGTTGGTCATGCGCGCGACGCGGCCGTCCAGGCTGTCCAGGACGGCGGCAGCAAAGATGGCCACGCAGGCCACCTCGAAGCGGCCGTTCATGGCCATGACGATGGCGTAGAAGGCGCTGAACAATGCGCCCAGCGTGATGGCGTTGGGCAGCGCGTAGATGCCTTTGCGGCGGGGACGGGCGGCGACGTTGGGCTCGTCGTCGTCGATGGGGTCGGGAATCATGGGCGGCAGGATAGCGCAGGGGCCTGCTGACAAGTCCTGCCCAACGTCAAAACTAGCATGCGTCACCCGCTCTAACCGCGCGAACTGCGCGAAAGGCCACCATGTTGGGAGAGCAACTGGCGCATGCAGCTCATCCGCATCGACAGCTGAAAACGCAAAAGGCCGGCGCCTCGTGGCCCGGCCTTTCAAATCGCGCGGAAAGCGGCGATTTAGTTCTTGGACTTGTCGACCAGCTTGTTGGCCTTGATCCAGGGCATCATCGCGCGCAGCTTTTCGCCGACCTGCTCGATGGGGTGCTCGGCCGTCAGGCGGCGGCGGCTCAGCAGCGTGGGGGCGCCGGCCTTGTTTTCCAGGATGAAGGACTTGGCGTAGTCGCCGGTCTGGATGTCCTTCAGGCACTGGCGCATCGCTTCCTTGGTGGCGGACGTGACGACCTTGGGGCCGGTCACGTACTCACCGTACTCGGCGTTGTTCGAGATCGAGTAGTTCATGTTCGCGATGCCGCCTTCGTAGATCAGGTCCACGATGAGCTTGAGCTCGTGCAGGCACTCGAAGTAGGCCATCTCGGGCGCATAGCCGGCTTCGGTCAGCGTCTCGAAGCCCGCCTTGATCAGCTCGACTGCGCCGCCGCACAGCACGGCTTGTTCGCCGAACAGGTCGGTCTCGGTTTCCTCGCGGAAGTTGGTCTCGATGATGCCGGCCTTGCCGCCGCCGTTGGCCGCGGCGTAGCTCAGGGCCAGGTCACGGGCCTTGCCGGACTTGTCGGCATAGACGGCGATCAGGTGAGGCACGCCGCCACCCTGGCGGTAGGTGCCACGCACGGTGTGGCCAGGGGCCTTGGGGGCCACCATCCAGACGTCCAGGTCGGCGCGCGGCGTGACCTGGCCGTAGTGCACGTTGAAGCCGTGGGCAAAGGCCAGCGAGGCGCCCTGCTTGATGTTGGGCTCGACTTCGTTCTTGTAGACCTCGGCGATCTGCTCGTCGGGCAGCAGGATCATGACGACGTCTGCCGTCTTCACGGCCTCGGCGATCTCGGCGACCTTCAGGCCGGCGCCCTCGGCCTTGGACCAGGACGCGCCGCCACGACGCAACGCGACCGTGACCTTGCAGCCGCTGTCGTTCAGGTTCTGCGCATGGGCATGGCCTTGCGAGCCGTAGCCGATGATGGTGACGTTCTTGCCCTTGATGAGGCTGAGATCGGCGTCCTTGTCGTAGTAGACGTTCATGGTGATTTCTCCAGGTTCAGCGGCTGATGGCCGGCGGGGCAAAAAGGGGGTGGGGAGGGTCAGACGCGCAGAATGCGCTCGCCGCGGCCGATGCCGCTGGCACCGGTGCGGACGGTTTCCAGGATCGCCGCACGGTCGATGGCGTCGATGAAGGCGTCGAGCTTGCCGGCATCGCCGGTCAGCTCGATGGTGTAGGTTTTCTCGGTCACGTCGATGATGCGACCGCGGAAGATGTCGGCAGTGCGCTTCATCTCCTCGCGCTCCTTGCCGACGGCGCGCACCTTGATGAGCATCAGCTCACGTTCGGTGTAGTTGCCTTCGGTCAGGTCGACGACCTTGACGACCTCGATGAGGCGGTTCAGGTGCTTGGTGATCTGCTCGATGATCTCGTCGCTGCCCGTCGTGACGATGGTCATGCGCGACAGCGACGGGTCTTCCGTCGGGGCGACCGTGAGGCTCTCGATGTTGTAGCCACGGGCCGAGAACAGGCCGACGACGCGCGACAGCGCACCGGGCTCGTTCTCCAGGAGCAAAGCAATGATGTGTTTCATGGGAATCGTCCTTCGTGCTCTTCAGCGCCGCTGGCGGTAACCAGCGCGCCTTGGCAGCGCGTTCGAATCGTTGAGGAGGTTGCCTTCGTCGGCTGCTCCCGCCTTGCACCGCCGGTCTCGGCGAGGGCGGTCACCCTCGCCAAAGCCGCCGGCTTCAGGCGGTCACAGGTCTTCCGAGCCCAGCAGCATTTCCGAGATGCCCTTGCCCGCCTTGACCATGGGCCAGACGTTTTCGGTCGGATCGGTACGGATGTCGAGGAAGACCGTGCGGTCCTTCAGACGCATCGCTTCCTTCAGGGCGCCTTCCACGTCGCCGGGCTTCTGCACGAGCAGGCCGACATGGCCGTAGGCCTCGGCCAGCTTCACGAAGTCGGGCAGCGCGTCCATGTAGCTGTGCGAGTAGCGGCCCTCGTAGTCGAGCTGCTGCCACTGGCGCACCATGCCCAGGTAGCGGTTGTTCAGCGAGACGATCTTGACCGGCGTCTTGTACTGGAAGCAGGTCGACAGCTCCTGGATGCACATCTGGATGCTGCCCTCGCCGGTGATGCAGAACACGTCTGCATCCGGCTTGGCGAGCTTGATGCCCATCGCGTAGGGCAGGCCCACGCCCATCGTGCCCAGGCCGCCGGAGTTGATCCAGCGGCGCGGCTGGTCGAACTTGTAATACTGCGCAGCCCACATCTGGTGCTGGCCCACGTCGCTCGTGATGTAGGTCTCGCGGTCACGCGTGAGCTTCCACAGCGTGTCGACCACCATCTGCGGCTTGATGACTTCGTCAGACGGCTTGTAGACCAGGCAATCCTTGCGGCGCCACTCGTTGATCTGATTCCACCAGGCGTTCACGGCACTGGCGTCTGGCTTGGCCTGCGCCTCCTTGAGCTGCGCGATCAGTTCCTGCAGCACGTCCTTCACATCGCCCACGATGGGGATGTCGACGCGCACGCGCTTGGAGATCGACGACGGGTCGATGTCCACGTGGATGATCTTGCGCTCCACCGAGCCGAAATGCTTGGGGTTGCCGATGACGCGGTCGTCGAAGCGAGCGCCCACGGCCAGCAGCACGTCGCAGTGCTGCATGGTCATGTTGGCCTCGTAGGTGCCGTGCATGCCCAGCATGCCCAGGAAGCGCGGGTCGGTGCCGGGCATCGTGCCCAGGCCCATCAGCGTGTTCGTGCAGGGGAAGCCCAGCAGATCCACCAGTTGGCGCAGTTCGGCCGTCGCCTCGCCGAGGATGACGCCACCGCCTGTATAGATATAGGGCCGCTTGGCCTGCAGCAGCAGCTGCACCGCCTTGCGGATCTGGCCGCTGTGGCCCTTCTTGGCCGGCGTGTACGACCGCATCTCGACGCGGTCGGGGTAGCTGAAGGTCGTGCGCGCCAGCGACACATCCTTCGGGATGTCGACGACCACCGGGCCCGGGCGGCCGGTGCGGGCGATGTGGAAGGCCTTCTTCAGCGTCAGCGCCAGGTCGCGCACGTCCTTCACGAGGAAGTTGTGCTTGACGATGGGGCGCGTGATGCCGACGGTGTCGCACTCCTGGAAGGCGTCCAGGCCGATCGCCGGCGTCGGCACCTGACCCGTGATGATGACCATCGGGATCGAGTCCATGTAGGCCGTGGCGATGCCGGTCACGGCATTCGTGACGCCAGGGCCCGAGGTGACCAGCGCGACACCGACCTCGCCGGAAGCCCGCGCGAAGCCGTCAGCCGCATGCACGGCGGCCTGCTCGTGCCGCACCAGCACGTGCTGGATGCTGTTCTGCTTGTAGAGCGCGTCGTAGATGTAGAGCACCGCGCCACCGGGGTAGCCCCAGAGGTGGCGAACCCCTTCGGCCTGCAGGCAGCGAACGAGGATCTCGGAGCCGTTGAGCTCCGTCGGTGTTTGGGAGGGGGAGGAATGCAGCGGGCCTGAGACGGCGCGCTTGATTTCCGCGGCAGACGTGTCCATTTTTTGAACCTTTGCGAATTTCTCTAACGAAAAACCATTGGTGCTCCTCTTCACGCCCTCGTGAGGCGGATTCGGAACCTGCGCGATCAACAGATGGGACCCCAGTCGGGCGGCCATCGAAAGACCAGGTGACGCTATTGCGAAATCGCATTATGCCGAGCAAAACCCGCCGAGCCTTCGTATCCGACGAATGCCATAATCCGCGCCAATGCCCGGAACCGCCTAAGCCTTGGCCACCGACAAAGAACTTAACGATTTCCTGCGTACCGTTGACCGCCGCGCCTTCAAGCGCACGGCCTATCTGGTTCGAGACGACGATGCCGCCCTCGACATCGTGCAGGACGCCATGATCAAGCTGGCAGAGAGCTATTTCGACCGCCCGGCGGCCGAACTGCCCCTGCTGTTCCAGCGCATCCTGTCCAACGCGACGATGGATTACTTCCGTCGCCAGAAGGTGCGCAAGGCGGTCATGACCAACATGTCGGATTTCGAAGGCGCCTCCGCCGACGAAGACTTCGACCTGCTGGAAGTCCTCGAATCACAGAACGGGGCACTCGGCGCCTTGAGCGCTGCGGACGAGGTCAGCCGGGCGCAAATCTTGCAGCGAATCGAGGCGGAAGTCGAAGAATTGCCAGCGCGTCAACGGGAAGCCTTCCTGCTGCGTTACTGGGAGGAACTGGATGTCGCCGAGACCGCCGCCGTGATGGGCTGTTCCGAGGGCAGCGTGAAGACGCATTGCTCCCGGGCCGTTCATGCATTGGCGAAATCGCTCAAGGCCAAGGGGATCACGCTATGAAGCCATCGAATATTTCCGTTCCGACCGCCGAGCTGGATGCACGCGTTGCCCAGTTCGGCCTGCGCGTGGCTGCCGGCCTGACCGAGCGCAGTGCGGCGCTTCCCCACGACGTCACCGAGCGACTGCGCTTCGCCCGCGAGCAGGCGCTCGCGCGTGCCGCGCAGGCTCGCGCGGCCAGCGCCGCGCAAATCGCCGTTCAAGCAGGCAGCGCCAACCTGGTGCACCAAGGGTCCACGCTGGCGCTCGGCGGCGGGCCCCGCGGGGGCTCCGAGGGCGGCCTGTGGGCCAAGCTCGTGTCCGCACTGCCGCTGTTGCTGCTGGTCGCCGGCTTGCTGCTGATGCAGCAAAGCCGCTACAACGAGCAGATTGCTGCGGCGGCCGAGGTGGACACCGCGCTGCTCAGCGACAACCTGCCGCCGTCCGCCTTCCGCGACCCGGGTTTCGCGGAGTTCCTCAGGGACGGAGACGAGTGACCGGATGCGCCTGACAAGCCCCCGCCTGACGATGGCCCTGCTGCTTGGCGCAGCGGGGCTTTCTGCTTTTGCGCAAGCGCCCGAGCCGCCTTCCGCCCCGGCAAGCGCCATCCCTGCCGTCCCGGCACCCCCTGCCCGGCCGCCGGTTCTCGCCAAGCCCGCCGTTCCGCCACTGACCGCGCCGCCGGCCACCTGGGCGGGCCTGACGCCGAAGCAGCGCAGCCTGCTCGCGCCGCTCGAGCAGGACTGGGCCGACATCAGCGAAGCCCAGCGCAGCAAGTGGCTGAGCGCCACACCGACCCTCGCCACGCTGCCGCCGGCCGAACTCGCACGCGTACAGGAACGCATGCGGGACTGGGCCCAGCTCAAGCCCTCCGAGCGCACCAAGGCACGCGCCGTCTTCCAGGCGGCCAAGCAAATGGACGCCGAGCAGCGCCAGGCCAAGTGGGAGGCCTATCAGGCGCTGCCGCCCGAGAAGCGCCAGGAGCTGGCCGACAAGGCCGTCGCCCGTCGACAGGCCCTCGCCGCCAAGCCGAGCACCGTGGCCAAGCCGTTGGCCGCCGTGCCGAAGTCCAACCTCGTGCCGGCGGCGCCCAAGCTCGTGGCGCCGGTGCCGGTGACCGGCAGCGTGGTCCAGGCCAAGCCGGGCGCAACGACGGTGCTGATCACGCACAGCCCGCGAGTCCCCATGCATCACGCCGCCGGCGAGACCAAGGTCGTTGCCGACCCCGCGCTGGTGGACCCGCAGACGCTGCTGCCACGGTCGCTGAAGGCGCCCGCTGCGGCATCCGCTCCGCGCCCATGACGCTGACCGTCGATCCAGGCGCCACGCCCCCCGGCCTGGCGCGACGCTTCGCCGCCTTCCTGTACGACGGCGCCCTGCTGTTCGGCGTGCTGTTCTCGGCCGGCCTGCTGACTTCCATCGTGGTGGGGCGGCAGGACGCCCTGCGGGGCACGGCCGGCCTGGCCTTCCTGCTGATCGGGCTGGGTGCCTATTTCGTCTACTTCTGGACCCGTTCGGGCCAGACGCTGGCCATGAAGACCTGGCACCTGCGCGTGGTGGACGGCGCCGGGCAGCCGCTCGGGCTGGGGCGCGCCGTTGCGCGCTACCTGCTCAGCTGGCTGTGGTTCCTGCCCGCGCTCATCACCGTCAAAGTGATGCATCTGCACGGTGCCGCCATCTTGGGCAGCCTGGTGGCAGGAATTGCCGGCTATCTGCTCGTCGCCCGGCTGCACCCGCAGCGACAATTCCTGCACGACGCGATCTGCGGTTCGCGAATCATCACCCAACTACCCGTGCGTTCATGAGCAACCCGCACAAGGGCCGAACCGGCCTCGATCGAGTCATCCACGCCGCCGGCTATTCCTGGGCCGGCCTGAAGGCGGCCTACACCGGCGAAAGTGCGTTCCGCCAGGAGACCTGGCTGTGCGTCATCGCCGCACCGATGGCGTTCTGGCTGGCCAAGACCTGGGAACAGGCGGCGCTGCTGCTGGGCTCATTGCTGCTGGTGCTCATCGTCGAGCTGCTGAACTCCGCCATCGAGGCCGTGGTCGACCGCGTGTCCTTCGAGCGGCATGAACTCTCCAAGCGCGCCAAGGACATCGCCAGCGCCGCCGTGCTGATGGCGCTGGTGCTGGCCGGCGGCATCTGGGCCTGCGCCCTCTGGCAGCACCTGCGCTGACGGGCATCTGCTCTACGGCGCTTCCCCGGCGCGCATTTTCGGGCCGAGCGCCGGGCTGCTACCAAGCCGGCCCATCTGGCGATGTGCTCGCGGCTCAATGCCGTGAGGATCGCGGCCCCCTCGGGGGCTGAGGCCGGACACATGGCGCCCAGTGGGCCGCATGCGCCTGCCGAAGAGCCGCGCTACTGCCGCAGCGCGGTCGGCAATACCGATCAGACTTGCTCGCGTTCAGCGACGCGAGGCTGAGCGAGGGGCGTGTTCAGACCGCCGCTTCGTCGGTCTCGCCCGTGCGGATGCGAATGACCTGTTCCACCGGCACGACGAAAATCTTGCCGTCGCCGATCTTGCCGGTCTTGGCGGCCTTCAGGATGGCGTCGATGCAGCGGTCGACCTCGTCGTCCTTCACGACCACCTCGACCTTCACCTTGGGCAGAAAGTCCACCACGTATTCAGCGCCACGGTAGAGCTCGGTGTGGCCCTTCTGGCGCCCAAACCCCTTGACTTCAGTGACCGTCAGGCCCGAGGCGCCCACTTCGGCCAGCGCCTCGCGCACCTCGTCGAGCTTGAACGGTTTGATGACGGCAATGATCTGCTTCATGGCGAGGCTCCAAGTTTCGTTTGCGGAGATTTAAGCACGGCAAGGACTGGGGCACCGAGAGTCATGGCGGTGGTGCCAACGGGACTACTTGCCCAGATCCGGCAGTTGGGCACGCCCGAGGGGCGGGCGAGGCGGGGCGCTGGCCAGGTGTGACGACGACGTGGGCTCGTGCCCACGAGGAGAAGCAACGCGGCCAGCGCCACGAAGCGCCAGCCCAGCGGGCATGCAGCGCTGCTCAACGACATGGTGAACGTCGCCGCAAACGCTAGGGGTTGATGCGGCCAGCGTTTCGCTGCGTCGCGAGCGGTCAACTGCCGGACCTAGGCTCCGGCACTCTGTCGAGGTCGGCCAGCCACACGGCGGCCTCTGAATCGCTGGGCGCTCGCCAGTCACCACGCGGCGACAACGAGCCGCCGCTGCCCACCTTGGGCGCATTGGGCACGCAGCTGCGCTTGAACTGGCTGCCCTTGAAGAAGCGCTGCACGAAGATGCGCAGCACCCGCTTGATCTCCGGGAGCGAATAAACCTCGTCCCACGCATGCCGCGCCAGGAAGGCGATCTTGGCCGTCGCATAGCCGTGGCGCAGCGTGTAGAAGAGGTTGAAGTCCTGCAGCGCATAGGCGCCGACGGTCGCCTCCGTGCTCTGCAGGCTGCCCGGGATCAGCTCGGGGCTGATCTCGGTGTCGAGGATGTCCAGCAACACCTGCGTGTCGGTGCCCTCCCCCAGCTGATGCGTCTCGGCCACCCAGCGCACCAGGTGCTGGATCAGCGTCTTGGGCACGCTGGCATTCACGTTGTAGTGCGACATGTGGTCGCCCACGCCGTAGGTGCACCAGCCCAGCGCCAGCTCGGAGAGGTCGCCCGTGCCCAGCACCAGGCCGCCCGTCAGGTTGGCGAGGCGGAACAGGTGATTCGTGCGCTCGCCGGCCTGCACGTTCTCGAAGGTCACGTCATAGACCGGCTGCTCGTCGCGATGCGGGTGGCCGATGTCCTTCAGCATCTGCGTGCAGCTGGGCCGGATGTCGATCTCGCGCGCCTCGCAGCCCACGGCCGCCATGAGCCGCAGCGCCTGCGCGCGCGTGCGCTCGCCGGTGGCGAAGCCGGGCATGGTCACGCCGATGATGTTCGTGCGCGGCAGGCCCAGCGCGTCCATGGCACGCGCCGCGACGAGCAGCGCATGTGTGGAGTCCAGCCCGCCCGAGATGCCGACGACGAGCTTGCGGATGCCGCTGGACGCCAGCCGCTGCGTCAGGCCCTGCACCTGGATGCTGTAGACCTCCTGGCAGCGCTCGTCGCGGCGGCTGTGGTCGGCCGGCACGTAGGGGAAGCGCTCGACACGGCGGCGCAGAGCCAGCGGCTGGTCGCGGTCCAGGCCCAGCGTGAACGCCACATGCCGGAAGGCGCCGACGTACGAGGCATGCAGCCGCACGGCGTCGCCGAAGCTCGTCTGCCGCATGCGCTCGCGGCCCAGGCGTTCGAGGTCCACATCGGCCGTCACCAGCTGCGAGCGGCGCTGGAAGCGCTCGGACTCCACCAGCAGCTCGCCGTTCTCGCAGACCAGCGCCTGGCCGTCCCAGGCGAGGTCGGTCGTCGACTCGCCCGCGCCCGCCGACGAATACACATAGGCCGCCAGGCAGCGCGCCGACTGCTGCGCCACCAGTTGGCGCCGGTACGTGGCCTTGCCGACGACGACATTGGACGCCGACAGGTTGACGAGCACGGTCGCCCCCGCCAGCGCCGCGAAGGACGACGGCGGAATGGGCGTCCAGACGTCCTCGCAGATCTCCACGTGCAGGCGCAGCAGCGGCAAGTCATCGGCCGTGAAGATCTGGCGGCTGCCGAAGGGCACCAGCTGGCCCAGCAGCGTCACGGTGCTGACGGTGGCCTCCTCGCCCGAGCAGAACTGGCGAGCCTCGTAGAACTCACCGTAATTGGGGAGATAGGTCTTGGGCACCACGCCGAGCACGCGGCCGCGCAGCAGCACGACGGCGCAGTTGAACAGCCGCTGCTCGACGCGCAGCGGCATGCCGACGATGGCGACGATGGGCAGCGCCTGCGTGGCGGCCGCCACCTCGGCCAGCGCGGCCTCGCAGCCGTCCAGCAATGCGCGTTGGTGGAAAAGGTCGTCGCAGCTGTAGGCCGACAGGCCCAGCTCCGGAAACGCCACCACGGCCGCGCCCTCGGCCGCCGCCTGCTGCAGCAGCGCGATGGTCTGCGCGGCGTTGAACGCCGGGTCGGCCACGCGGCACAAAGGCAGGCCCACGGCAACGCGGGCGAAATCATGGCTGTAGAGATTGTCGAAACGCATGGGCCGCATCCTGCCATCAAGCCGGCCCCGGCCGCAGGGTCGAGAAGCCCTCGCGTTTTGGCGTGAATGGCAACTGCCCTTCCAATACAGCGCCATGCCCACCCTCCGTGTCGCCGACTCGCCCGCCGCGCTGCCGCGCGACGCCTGGAACCGCCTGCTGGCCGCGTCGCCCCGGCCCACGCCGTTCATGCGGCATGAATACCTGCAGGCCCTGCACGACTCCGGCTCCGCCACGGCCGAGACCGGCTGGCAGCCCATGTTCCTGAGCCTCTGGGACGAAGACCGGCTGCTGGCCGCCTGCCCGGCCTACCTCAAGGGCCACAGCTACGGGGAATACGTGTTCGACTGGGCCTGGGCCGACGCCTACCGCCGCCACGGCCTGGCCTACTACCCCAAGCTGCTGGTGGCCGTGCCCTTCACGCCGGTGCCGGGCAGCCGGCTGCTGGCGGTGGACGACGCGGCCCGTGCGCTGCTCGCCCAGGCGCTGCGCGCGCTGGCGAAGGACAGCAGCGCCTCCTCGCTGCACGTGCTGTTCGGCGACGCGCAAGACCAGGCCGCGCTCGCGCAGGCCGGCTGCATGGCGCGCCACGGCGTGCAGTTCCACTGGACCGCCGACGGCGACGCCGACTTCCCGGCCTTTCTCGCGCGGCTGCAGCGTGACAAGCGCAAGAAGATCCAGCAGGAGCAACGCCGCGTGCGCGAGGCAGGCGTCCAGTTCGAGGCCCGCGAGGGCGCGGCGATCACCACCGACGACTGGGACTTCTTCCACCGCTGCTACCAGCAGACCTACCGGGAGCACCACAGCACGCCCTACCTCAGCCGCGACTTCTTCGCCCGCATGGCGGCCGACATGCCCGAGCACTGGGCCATGTTCACCGCGCTGCAGGGCGGCGAGCGCATCGCCGCCTCACTGATCGCGCTGGACCCGGCACGGCGCGCGGCCTTCGGCCGCTACTGGGGCGCGGTGGAGCACATCCCCAACCTGCACTTCGATGCCTGCTACTACCAGCCGCTGGCCTGGTGCATCGAGCACGGCTACCAGCGCTTCGAGGGGGGCGCGCAGGGCGAGCACAAGATGGCGCGCGGCCTCATGCCCACGCCCACGGCCTCCAGCCACTGGCTGGCCCACCCGGCATTCGCCGAGGCCGTCAACGAATTCCTCGCCCGCGAAGGCGACGCCATGGCGGGCTACCTCGGTGAGCTGAACGAACACGCACCCTACAAAGCAAAAGACGCCGCAAGCGCGGCGTCTTCATGAGCTACTCCGCCAGCCCGGCGAGGGCCGGCGCAGCCGGTAGCGGGTGGGCTTACTTCTCAGCCTTGGCGTAGTTGGCCAGGCCGTCGGTGATTTCCTTCTTGGCCGCGTCCGGGCCTTCCCAGCCCTTGACCTTGACCCACTTGCCCTTCTCCAGGTCCTTGTAGTGCTCGAAGAAGTGCTGGATGGCCGACAGGCGCATCGGGTTCACGTCCTCGATCTTTTCCCAGTGGCTGTACATGGGCAGGATCTTGTTGGTGGGCACGGCCAGCAGCTTGGCATCGCCACCCGCCTCGTCGTCCATCATCAGCACGCCCAGCGGGCGGCAGGTCACGACGACGCCGGGCGACAGCGCGAACGGGGTGATGACCAGCACGTCCACCGGGTCACCGTCGTCGGCCAGCGTCTTGGGGATGTAGCCGTAGTTGCACGGGTAGTACATCGGCGTGGTCAGGAACCGGTCGACGAACAGCGCGCCGCTCTCCTTGTCCACCTCGTACTTGATCGGGTCGGCATTCATCGGGATTTCGATGATGACGTTGAACTCGTCGGGCGCCTTGGCGCCGGGGGTCACGTTGTGCAGGCTCATGGTCGTCTTTTGGGGGTCAAGGAAAACCCGCATTCTAAAGAGCCCGCCGGCCGCGGCCCCGCCCGGCTGGGGCCGGGGCCTTCCATGGGTAAACGCTCCCCCGGCAGGCAAGACCCGGCCTTAAGCTCCGCCGCGCAGGCCACTCGCAGCCCGCAGTGGCCGAAAAAATCACACGCACCACAGGAGACTTGCCTATGTCGACGGAGATGGCGCTGTATTTCGCGCTGGCCTGCGGCCTCGCGGCCGTGCTTTACGGGTTCATCCAGCGCAGCTGGATCCTGAGCCAGGACGCGGGCAACGCCCGCATGCAGGAGATCGCCACGGCGATCCAGCAAGGGGCCGCGGCCTACCTGGGGCGGCAGTACCGCACCATCGCGCTCGTGGGCGTCGTGCTGGCCATCGCCATCGCGGTGTCGGGCCTGGGGCTCACCACGGCCGCCGGCTTCGTCGTCGGCGCGGCGCTGTCGGGCATCTGCGGCTTCATCGGCATGAACATCTCGGTGCGCGCCAACGTGCGCACCGCGCAGGCCGCCACCAAGGGCATCGGCCCCGCGCTGGACGTGGCCTTCAAGGGTGGCGCCATCACCGGCATGCTCGTCGTGGGCCTGGGCCTGCTGGGCGTGGGCTGCTTTTACCTCGCCATCGGCGGCGGGCATGACAGCACGGCACTCAAGCCCATGCTGGGCCTGGCCTTCGGCTCGTCGCTGATCTCGATCTTCGCGCGGCTCGGCGGCGGCATCTTCACGAAGGGCGCCGACGTGGGTGCGGACCTCGTCGGCAAGGTCGAGGCCGGCATCCCCGAGGACGACCCGCGCAACCCGGCCGTCATCGCCGACAACGTGGGCGACAACGTCGGCGACTGCGCCGGCATGGCCGCCGACCTGTTCGAGACCTACGCCGTCACGCTCATCGCCGCGATGGCGCTGGGTGCGCTCATGATCACCGGCAGCAGCGCGCTGGCCGGCGTCGTCTACCCGTTGGCACTCGGTGGCGTGTCCATCATCGCGTCCATCATCGGCTGCTACTTCGTCAAGGCCAGCGAGGGCATGAAGAACGTGATGCCGGCGCTCTACAAGGGCCTCATCGTGGCCGGCGTGCTGAGCCTGGTCGCGTTCTTCTTCGTGACCCGCGCGATGTTCCCCGGCGACATCGCGCTGAGCAGCGGCGGCAGCACCACGGCGATGGCGCTGTTCGGCGCCTGCGCCGTGGGCCTGGTGCTGACCGCTGCCATGGTCTGGATCACCGAGTACTACACCGGCACGCAATACCCGCCGGTGCAACATGTCGCGCAGGCCTCCACCACCGGCCACGGCACCAACGTCATCGCGGGCCTGGGCGTGTCGATGAAGTCCACCGCGTGGCCGGTGCTGTTCGTCTGCGCCGCCATCTACGCGGCCTATGCGCTGGCGGGCCTGTACGGCATCGCCGTGGCGGCCACCAGCATGCTGAGCATGGCGGGCATCGTCGTCGCGCTGGACGCCTACGGCCCCATCACCGACAACGCCGGCGGCATCGCCGAGATGGCCGAGCTGCCCGACAGCGTGCGCGACATCACCGACCCGCTGGACGCCGTGGGCAACACCACCAAGGCCGTCACCAAGGGCTACGCCATCGGCTCGGCCGGGCTGGCCGCGCTGGTGCTGTTTGCCGACTACACGCACGCGCTGACCGCGCGCGGCATGGCCGCCAGCTTCGACCTGAGCGACCACAAAGTCATCCTGGGCCTCTTCATCGGCGGGCTCATTCCCTACCTGTTCGGTGCCATGGCGATGGAAGCCGTGGGCCGCGCGGCCGGTGCGGTGGTGGTGGAGGTGCGCAAGCAGTTCGCCGACGGCGCCATCATGGCCGGCCGGCGCAAGCCCGAGTACGGCGCGGCCGTCGACATGCTCACCACCGCCGCCATCAAGGAAATGATCGTGCCGTCGCTGCTGCCGGTAGCCGCGCCCATCCTCGTGGGCCTGGTGCTGGGCCCGGCCGCTTTGGGCGGCCTTCTGATGGGCACCATCGTCACCGGCCTGTTCGTCGGCATCAGCATGTGCACCGGCGGCGGCGCGTGGGACAACGCCAAGAAGCTCATCGAGGAAGGCTTCACCGATGCGGCCGGCGTGCTGCACAAGAAAGGCGGCGACGCGCACAAGGCCGCCGTCACCGGCGACACCGTGGGCGACCCCTACAAGGACACCGCCGGCCCGGCCGTGAACCCGCTCATCAAGATCATCAACATCGTGGCGCTGCTCATCGTGCCGCTGCTGCCGCTGCCCGCCGGCAGCCTGGCGCCGGTGCATGCCTCACCGGCCGCCGTCGCCGCCTCGGCCCCCACCGCCCCGGCCGAGCCGGCCAGCGCCGCAGCGTCCATGGCTGCGCCCTGAAGCGCCCGCCCGGCAAGCCCGAAAGGCCCGCGAATTCACGGTTCGCGGGCTTTTTTCTCGTTTGGGCCACGGCAAAATCCGCGCATGACCAGCACGGCGATCGCGAGACACGAACTGACGCGCAGGCGCGAGCAGTTGCAGGAGCTCCGCCATTGCCTGGCCGCACTGGAGGCCGACCACGACGGCGTGCGCGCCAAGCTGCTGGGCTTTCGCCTGCGCTACCTGGAAGCGTTAGCCCCGCTGATGCGCGAGCTCGACGAGCTGGAAGTGCAGCTGCACCAGGCCACGGCGTTGCTGTACGACACGCTCAAACGCCAGGGTGTGGACGCACCGCTGCCCGCGCCGCCCGCCGCCAAGGCCTGGCCCGACATCCCCGCCCTGCCCGAGCCCGTGCCGCTGCCGCCCGAGCCCACGGGCCCGATGACCGACCTGCCGCCGCCCACGCTCAAGACGCTGTACCGCCGCGCGGCCATGCGCTTTCACCCCGACCTGGCGCCCTCCGGCCCCGAACGCGAGGTCTGCGAGCAGCGCATGATGACCGTCAACGAGGCCTACACCAACGGCGACCGCGCCCGGCTGGAGAGCCTGCTGCTCGCGGCCGGCGAGCTGCCCGAGAAGGTGATTGGCGGCCCGGCCGACGCCGTGCGCGCCTGGCTGGGCCTGTGCGAGCACATGGTGCAGGGGCGCATCCGCGTTGTGCAGGCACAAACCGTGATGCTGCAGAACCTGCAGATGCACCAGCTGCGCGTCGCCATCGAGCGGGCCGAAGCCGGCGGCATGCGGCCGCTGGACATCATGGCCAACCGGCTGCGCGCCCAGATCGCCGAGCGCCGCCAGGAGCTCTACATCGGCGAGCGCGTGGGCGGCGATGCGCGGCTGGCGGCAGACTTCCTGCGCAAGCGCTACCAGCGGGTCACCGGACTGGGGCTGGGCTGAGCCCCGCGACTGCTCAACGGCGCTGAACCGACTCGTTGAGCTGACCCGTTGAACCGACGCCGGCCCGCCCGGCCCAGCAGCGCCCCCTGTCCACAGCGCTCGTCAGCCTCCCAGGGTCAATAGCACTCCTGCGGCCCCGGCAGCTTGCCCGCCACCTCCAGCGTGCGAATCCAGCGCTGCAGCCGGCGCACGCTGATGCGGTGCGCCCGCGCGATCTGCTCCACCGACGCGCCCGGCCGGCAGGCGGCCGCCACCAGCCGGCGCTTCTCGCGGCCGCTCAGCCGCACCACCGCCGGCTGCACCACCACCGGTTGGGCCGCCACGGTCGCGGCCACCGGCGCGGGCCTGAGCCAGCGCAGCGACAGCGTCACATTGGCAACCGCCACGCAGGCATAGGCCGCACCCCAGCCCAGCAGCACCCACACCGGAACGCCGCCGGCCGCCACACTGTGGCTGCGCAGCGTGCTCAGCACACCGGTGATCGTCCAGGGCTGCCGCCCCATCTCGCAGACCATCCACCCGGCCATGTTGGCGATCCAGGCAAACGGCAGCGCGCACAGGCAGGCCCACAACAGCACCCGGCCCCGCCGCTGATCCGGGCGAGCGCCGCACCAGCTCAGCACGCCCACCACGACCATCAACACCACCCAGGCGCCCACCATCACCCGAAAGCCCCAGAACACCGCCGCCACCGGCGGCAGCGCGCGCCGTGCGGCGGCGTCCAGCGCGGCGTCTGACGGGGCCTGCGCCGTGTCCAGCAAGCTCAGCACGCCGTGGCTGGCCTGATAGCTCGCCAGCGTCAAGCTGCGCGCCGGCTCGCGCTCTACAGCGCGCAACGCCAACGCGCGGCTCAGCGAGTCGCGCGTCTGCCGCTCGATGTCCTGCAGATTCGGCAGCGGCTGATCGCTGCCCGCAATCCACGCCAGCGCACCGGGGATCTCCAGCGCGAACCGGTTGCTGCGGCTGGCCGCGTCCGGCAGCGCAAAGACGGTCAGCGCCTCGCGGCCTGCGCTCGGGCGCCAGAGCCCCTCGATGGCCGCAAACTTCGCCGGCTGGTGGTGCACCAGCTGCTCGCCGCTGCGGTGCCCGGCCAGCGCGGTGGTCAACAGCGCAACCAGCGTGAAGAAGGCGCTCACGCGGATCGACGACTGCGCCACCTCGACGCGGCGTGCGCGCAACAGCAGCCAGGCACTCAGCCCGGTCACGAACATGCCGCCCAGCACATAGGCCGCCGCCAGCGTGTGCAGCAGCTTGGACGGCAGCAGCGGGTTGGCAAACAGCACCGACGGGTCGGGCAGATGCCACCGGCCTTCGGCCCAGACGATGCCGTCGGGGTTCTGCATCCAGGCGTTCAGCGCCAGGATGGCCACCGACTGCGCGATCAACGCCGCCGCCAGCGCCGCCGACACGCCCAGCCGCCAGCGCAGCGGCAGCCGCCGCCGCAACGCAAAGATCAGCACCAGGCCGAACAGCACCGGCGCCAGCCGCCCCTCCAGCGAGAAGATGTAGGTCAGCACCTCGCCGGCCGCCTCGGTGTAGTGGCCCCACTGCGCCTGCAAGTGGTGGCGCAGCGGCCAGCCCGTGAGCACACCGCACACGAAGTTGACGAGAAAAAAGCGCCCCCAGAACAGGGCCGCCTCCGCCCACACGGCCTTGCGCGTGTAGAGCGCCACGGCCTCCAGCGAGGCGATCACCGCCATCAGCCCGATGGTCAGCGGAACGAAAAGGTAGTGGAACTCTGTTGAAAACGCGAACAGCGCTCGCGTCATGTCCACGGTGCCGGCTGCATCTGTCATAAACAACCTCCAGATTTGCTTGCGAACCGAGCCGGCACGCCCTGCCCAGTCAGCGCCTGCGCTGCGCCTGCCATGCCAGGGCTCAAGCCCTTGCATCGCCGCCGCGAGGTCACGGAACTGGCAGAACGCCCCGCAGCCGATGTGCACGAAACCTTGCCATGCACTCCTTGTGAAAGCGCACCGGATGGGCAGGTGGGATGCCGTTGACACACGACTCACGGGAGCGAGAAGCCACCGGAGCGTCTTCGGGCTTGATGCCCTCGACGCGCTGAATTCTGGAACCGCTCACTTCAGCGCGAACGCCGTCGCCATCGATCGCAACGGCGAAATCGACAAGGAGTTGGCGTTGTCGGCCCGCTGGAACATAGCGGCGCCTTTGAGCGCAACGAAGCAACTGCTTACACGTCGACACAGCGGCATACGACCGCGCGCGCGGGGCAGGACTTACCTCACGAAGCCAGGACCCATGAGCCCTTCATGCGTGAACAAGTCCGCAGCCTCAGCAGGCGCCATGGCTACGCCTGTTCGCCGCTCACGCGGCGGCCACGAAAGCGGGTCGAAAACGGTGCACAAGCCGTCTCGGCGTGCGGCGATGGGATCGGGCAGGCGGTGGGCTGCGCGGACGCAGTGAAGCCG
Organism: Pelomonas nitida; assembly: GCF_043555975.1. Lineage (NCBI taxonomy): Bacteria > Pseudomonadati > Pseudomonadota > Betaproteobacteria > Burkholderiales > Sphaerotilaceae > Roseateles > Pelomonas nitida. Next base: position 157,159 of record NZ_JBIGIA010000012.1, read on the forward strand.
ACGAACCCGGACGGCCGAACGGCGGGGTTCGCGGTCTCTCCCCAACCGACCGGGCCGCAATCAACCGCGTTCAATGTGAAGAAAGAGGTAGCGCATCGTGCCTGTCGTAGGTTGGGGTGAGCCTGCGAACCCCAACGTTTGACCATCCGGGTTCGTTGGGGTTCACTGCGTTCACCCCAACCTACCCATGACGCCATGCGCTACCGCCGCGCCGACACGCCCGGCGCCACCTACTTCTTAACGTTGAACGCGGCTGACCGCCGGGGTCGCGTGCTGACGGATCACATCGACGCACTGCGAGACAGCATCCGCACCGTTCGCCGGTCGCGCCCGTTTGGCTTGGACGCGATCTGCGTGCTGCCCGACCATCTGCATCTGCTGATGACGCTGCCGCGCGAAGACGCCGACTTCGCCACGCGCATCATGCTCATCAAGCAAGGTTTCTCGCGGCGAATCCCGTCCGGCGAGCGCGTGAGCGCCAGCCGGGCCGCCAAGGGCGAGCGAGGGCTGTGGCAGCGTCGCTACTGGGAGCACCTGATCCGCGACGACGCTGACTTCGAGCGGCACGTGAATTACATCCACTTCAACCCGGTGAAGCATGGCTGGGTGGCCCGGGCAGCCGACTGGCCGCACTCCAGCATTCACAGCTTCATCCGAAACGGCGTGCTCGACGCCGCGTGGGCTGACGTCGAGTGCGTGGAGATCGAAGCAGGCGAGTGAGGCGTTGGGCGTGTCGGCGCGGCGGCAGCGCATGGCGTCATGGGTAGGTTGGGGTGAACGCAGTGAACCCCAACGAACCGGAACGGTCAAACGTTGGGGTTCGCGGAGTTCGCCCCGACAAACCGCAGCCGTCAAACGTTGGGGTTCGCAGGCTCACCCCAACCTACCGGGCTTGGCCAAATCCAGGCCGATCGTCGTAATCTCCATCTCGGACGCCCCTTCCACTCAGTGGTTGAACATTGCCCTTCCACTTTGGCACTTCGATGCCGTTCAAGGTGGGGACGTCCATCCCATTAACCTACCGGGCTGGCTCGCCGGCCAACGCCGGCAAGTCAACTCGTAGTCCAGCTATGGGATACGGAATTCAGGGGTAAGGTCACTCAAACGCCATCGTTCCTGATAACAGGGTCGCTGCTGGAATAGAGCTGCGTCACCTCACCCTGACTGGAGAAGATCAACAAAACACCCTGGGAAATGACCCGATTCACGGGCATGGCTACCGCCACCTGGTTGAAGGTTGAGGGCAGAAAGCTGGGGTCGATGACCGAGGTGTCGCAGCGGTCCGCCACGGCTCCCACGAGCAGCCAATGGTTGGGCGTGGCCACTTGCACGAAGATGGCTTCACCCGCCGTCACCGGGATGGACATCGGCGACTTGACCGGATCCGTGCAGGCGTAGTCGGTGAAGAAAGTGCAGCGTGCCCGCTGCGGGTCCAGGGGGTCCGGCTCGGCCTGGACGTAGAAGATATTGGTGGGTTCTGACATGAAGGATCTCCGGTTTCAGAGGGTGGGGGAAACGGGGCGCAGCCGGGATTGAGCGTCAAGCCATTGCTGCAGGTCCTGGGCCTCAATCGGCTGCTGCAGGCACAGATGCGTACGGGCGGCGACGCGGGTCACGCCGGCATGCACACGCAGCAGCGCCGGCAAGGGGCTCAGTTGAAGATCATCACGCAACGCCTCGCAACCCTTACGTCGCTGGACAGCGTCGTCGGTCAACTCCGTGGCCCGCAGCAAGGCTAGTTCTAGCAGGGCGTTGGCGGTTTCAAGGTCTTTGGGTGTCTTGGACCGATCAGCCCGCAACAACTCCAAGAGCCGTTCCACGGTGACCAGCGCGGTGGACTGATCTCCCGACTTGCGCAACGCACGTGCATGCAAGCCCACCAATTCGGCGCGCAACGGATGCAAACGCGCGGAAGGAGCGTGGCCAGCCTCCAACGCTGCCAGACGGTGCAGAAGAGCACCCGTCACGGCTGCTGGCGGCACTGGCCGGCTGCGCAGCAAAGTCACTTCGCTACGGATCAGACTAAAGGCCCATTTGCGATTCTTCGGGTCGACTTCTGTCAATGTACGAAAGGCTCGAACGGACTGCAATGCGAAAGGCTGGGCCTCGGCGAACCTCTCATCGCGTAGCAACACGTCGGCCAGCGCGCGAGCGCTGTCTCCCAACTCCTGCTGCCAAGCTTGATCCGCCGGATGACTCGCCAGCAGAGCCTGGGCATGTTCGAGAGCACGATGGAACACCTGCTCGGCCTGCGCGTATCGACCACGCTGCATAAGCGTTGAACCGAGCCAGCTCAGCGAAGCGGCCCATTCGGCGCGCAAGCTCGCATCCTCAGACCGAGGCTGCAGTACCCGCTCCATCTTGGCGGTAGCCTGCGTGAATCGATCCTCGGCTTCGGCCAATCGCCCTTGGTCCAACATCAGGATGCCAAGGTTGTTGTCCGCATAGGCCAGTTCGACCTGGGCATCCAGGTTGGTCGGTTCGGCGGCCAGCCATTGCTGGCTGGCTTCGCGGTAGCGGCCCAAAGCCTCCCCGGCCGGCCCAAACCGCCTCTGCGTGTACGCCACATGCCCCAGCCAGAAAGCCGCCTGCCCCTGTGCCTTGCGCCATGCGGCAAGCAGGTCAGGCGTGGGCGGGTCGCCCTGCAGTAGCGCATTGGCCGCCTCCAGCGGCTCGATGGCGGAGTCCAGCTCGCGCTTGGACACCCTCACCTCGCCAATCACCGTCAGCGCCTTGGCGCGCTGAAGCTTCTCCATCGGGCCGGCTTCCGCGCCTTCGGCGAGAAGGCTCAGCGCCTTGCTGCCCACGTTATCCAGCAGTTCCAACCGCCCAATCGGCCGCAGCTTGTCAGCGAACTCGCCCAGCATGTAGCTGAGCGCATCCTCGGCCTGCTTACGCCGGACTTGCGCCTGCTGCTCGGCCGCCTCAGCGCGCCGCGCCTGCAAGGCGCTCACCGCCGTGAGACTCACCAATGCCAGCACCGCCGCCGAGCCTGCCGCCACGGCCCAGCGGTGGCGGCGCACGAAGCGGCTCCACACATAGAGCCGGCTGTCCGGCCGCGCACTGATGGGCTCATGCGCCAACCAGCGCTGCAGGTCATCGGCAAACGCCTGCGCATTCGGGTAGCGCTCAGCCGGCGACTTCTTCAGCGCCTTGGCGACGATGGTGTCCAGGTCGCCGCGCAGCTCGCGGGCCTGGCCGGCGATGGCTTCGTCGTCGTGCGCCGCCGCCACGTCGGACAGGCGCTTGGGCACCAGTTCCACCACCGCCTTCAGGCGGTCGAGCTGGCTTTGCGTGTCGTCGGCCGTCGGGTGGCTGCCGCCCAGCAGCAGGTAGAGCAGCACGCCTAAAGCGTAGACGTCAGTGGCCGTGGTCACGTCGGTCTGCTGCACCTGCTCGGGCGCGGCGAAATGCGGCGTGAAGGCGCTGCCGGCGCGCTGCGTCAGCTCGGTGGCGGCGGCGCCCTGGCTGGCTTGCGTCGCATCGGCGAGCAGCTTGGCGATGCCGAAGTCCAGCAGCTTCACGTCGCCTTGCTCGGTGACGAGGATGTTGCTGGGCTTGAGGTCGCGGTGCAGGATGAGCCGCGCATGGGCGTGGGCCACGGCGGCCAGCACGCCCAGGAACAGCCGCACGCGGGCTTCGACACCGAGCTGGTGCGCCCGGCAGTAGGCGTCGATGGGCTGGCCGTCTACATACTCCAGCACGAGGTAGGGCTGGCTGGCCTGGCCGGTGTGGTGCAGCCCGGCGTCGAGCAGCCGGGCGATGTGCGGGTGGGACAGGCGCGCGAGGATTTCGCCCTCGCGGGCGAAGCGGCCGGTGTCGCCACTGCCCAGCACTCCGGCGGTCAGGAACTTGATGGCCACCTGGCCCTCGAAGCGGCCGTCGGCCCGGCGCGCCAGCCACACGGTGCCCATGCCGCCCTGGCCCAGCTGGCGCTCCAGCACGTAGGGGCCGATGGCCTGGCCGGCGAGGTCGGGCGGCGGCCCAGGCTCGTCGCCGGGCATGGCGGCCAGCGCGTCGTTCCACTGGGCGATGACGGGCTCGCTCATGAAGCCTTGCTGCTCCAGCCCGTCGGCGCGGGCCAGCAGGCGCTGGAGCTGGTCGGCGGTGTCGGCGTCCTGCGCCTGCAGCTCGGCCAGGCGGGCGGCGCGGGCGGGTGGGGCCAGGTCCAGCAGCTCGTCGAGCAGGGGGCTCAGGGACAGCCAGCGCTGTTTGTCCAGCGGGTCCATGTCAGGCCAGGCTCAGTGACAGGAACAGCCGCGCCTTCTGCCAGTCGCGCTGCACGGTGCGCTCGGTGACGCCCAGCGCACCGGCGATGTCCTGCTCGCGCAGGCCGGCGAAGTAGCGCATCTCGACGACCTGGGCCAGGCGCGGCTCCAGCTGCGCGAGTTCGTCCAGCGCCTCGTGCACGCGCAGCAGCTCGGTGTCGCCGCTGGGCAGTTGCTCGACCAGGGCGGTGTCCAGCGTCAGGTGTTGCTGCCCGCCACCGCGCCGTTCGGCCTGGCGGGCCCGCACCTGGTCGATGACGACCGAGCGCATCGCCTGCGCCGCGTAGGCCAGGAAGTGCCGGCGGTCGGGGAAGTCGGCGCCATCGGCTCCGGCCAGACGAAGCCAGGCCTCGTGAACCAGGGCGGTGGTGTCCAGCAGCGTGAGATGACCCGCCTGCCGCACGTGGCGGCGCGCCAGGCGTTGCAGGTCGCCATAAAGCTGGGCCACCACCTGGTCGGCGGCGGCGCGATCGCCCCGACGGGCCGACTGCAGCAGCTGCGTGATCTCGTTCACCGGCCGGACTCTAACGGCTGCGTGCGTCGGAATCGTGGCGCCGACGCGGCGGTATCGCACCTGCAACGAAATATTTCCGTGGCGATGACGGGATTTGCCCACCCGCCCCGTTCTGTTCGATGAGAACCCTGTGAAGCGCGATGGCAACGGCGCGCACGGCCCGACCGCCAGCAAGGGTTCTCCCTGTACCGACCCACATCACCACAACGTCATGCCTCAACCACAGATGATCGCCAGCGACGAACCGCCCGCCTCCTCCCGCAGTTGTGTCACGGCGCCGTTGCCGCGCGTCGATTCACTGGCCGCGCTGGGGCTGCGCGTGTCGCGCCTGTTCGCGCAATGCCGCCGCCAGAACGCGCAGCTGGCCATGCTGTGGGTGGCGGTGGACCTGCAGATGCGCCCCGGCGAGAGCATGGACGTCGACGCGCGCGACGAGCTGATCGATGCCGTCAGCCAGCGGCTGCGCCACCGCGTGCGCGGCGTGGACGAAGTGCTGCGCGTGGGCGAGCAGAGCTTCGCGGTGCTGCTGCCGTCGGCGGGCTCGCTGGAGTCGGACATCGTGGAGCAGCGGCTGCTGCAGGCCGTGCGCGGCAGCTACGGCATGGACGAGCGCGTCGTGCAATTGACCGTGCGGGTGGGCCGTTCGCTGTTCCCCGAGCACGGGCGCAACGGCGCGGAGCTGGCCGAGGTGGCGCGCCGCCTGGCGGAGTGACGGGTCGGCCCTCTCACAAGCCCGGGGGACGGGCGAAGCTCTAGCCCGGATATTTCGCGAAGCCGGCCCGCGCCGACCTGCAACACCGATGAACACGGCGATCTCGCCGTTCAACGTGATATCCACTTTGGCTTCACGGGCCTACGCGGGCTTGCGCGGCGCCAGGCTTGTCGGCTGCACCTCAACTCCTCGCCAATGCCTACGGGCATTGGCTGCGGCCGTCTCGGCGCATCCCCCGGCGCCTGGCATCCACGCAATTCCCGCGTACTTCGCGAGATATCCGGGCTAGGCTCAAACCTCCAGCCACTCCTTGCGAACGTGGGCGTTGGCGCGCAGTTCGGCCGGGCTGCCCTCGAAGACGATGCGGCCGTGCCCCATGACGTAGCAGCGCTCGGAGATGTCGAGCGCGATGGCCAGCTTCTGCTCCACCAGCAGCACGGCGATGCCGCGCGCCTTCAGCGCCTTCAGGTACTCGGCCACCAGCTCGACGATCTTGGGCGCCAGGCCCTCGGTGGGCTCGTCGATCATGATGAGGTCGGGGTCGCCCATCAGCGTGCGGCACAGCGTGAGCATCTGCTGCTCGCCGCCCGACAGCACGCCGGCCTCGGTGTGCTGGCGCTCCTTGAGGCGCGGGAACATGCGGTACATGTCGTCGAAGCTCCACCGGGGCTTCCTGGCCCCGGACTTCTCGCCCAGCATCAGGTTCTGGTGCACGGTGAGCCTGGGGAAGATGTCGCGGTTCTCGGGCACGTAGCCCAGCCCCAGGTGCGCGATCTCGTAGGCCTTGCGGCCCACCAGCTCCGCATCACCGAACGTCACGGAGCCGGTGGCGTCGACCTGCCCCATGATGGCCTTGACCATCGTGGAGCGGCCCGCGCCGTTGCGGCCCAGCAGGCTGACGATCTCGCCCGGGTTGACTGCCAAGCTCACGCCGTGCAGCACATGGCTCTTGCCGTAGAAGGCGTGCAGGTTGTCCAGCTTGAGTTGACGGCCGGTCATAGATGCCCCTCGCCTTGCGGGTACGCCAGGCGGTCCCCCGAGGGGACGTGCGCCGGCTTGGGAGCGGCCCTGCGCTCGGCGCTCATAGATGCCCCTCGCCTTGCGGGTACGCCAGGCGGTCCCCCGAGGGGACGTGCGCCGGCTTGGGAGCGGCCCTGCGCTCGGCGCTCATGGATGCCCCTCGCCTTGCGGGTACGCCAGGCGGTCCCCCGAGGGGGCGTGCGCCGGCTTGGGAGCGGCCCTGCGCTCGGCGCTCATGGATGCACCTCGGCGAGCACCGACCCGAGGTAGGCCTCCTGCACGCGCGCATTGGCGCGCACGGCGTCGGGCGTGTCGAAGGCGATGACCTCACCGTAGACGAGCACGGCGATCTTGTCGGCCAGGCCGAACACGACGCCCATGTCGTGCTCCACGGTCAGTAGTGTCTTGCCCACGGTCACCTCGCGGATGAGCTGGATGAAACGCAGGGTCTCGCTCTTGCTCATGCCGGCGGTGGGTTCGTCCAGCAGGATGACGCTGGCGCCGCCGGCGATGGTGATGCCGATCTCCAGCGCGCGCGCCTCGGCGTAGGTGAGGTTCATGGCCAGTACGTCGCGGCGGCGGTCGAGGCGGATCATCTTCAGCACCTGCTCGGCGCGGTCGTTGGCGTCGCCCAGGTTGCCGAGGAACTTCCAGAACGCATAGCGGTGGCCCAGGCTCCACAGCACGGCGCAGCGCAGGTTCTCGAACACGCTCAGACGCGTGAACAGGTTGGAGACCTGGAAACTGCGCGACAGACCCAGGCGGTTGACCTCGAAGGGCTTGCGGCCGTCGATGCGCCCGCCGTGCAGCAGGATCTCGCCGGACGTTGGCGCAAAGCGCCCGCTGATGAGGTTGAACAGCGTGCTCTTGCCCGCGCCGTTGGGACCGATGATGGCCACGCGCTCGCCCGGCTGCACGGCCAGGTTGGCGCCGCGGATGATCTCGCTCTTGCCGAAGCGCTTGCGCACGTCGCGCAGTTCGAGCGCACAGGACGTCGGCCTCATCCAGCGCCCCCTTGAACACGCCGCGTGGCTGCCACACGAACAGCAAGCCCAGTGACCACCGTGGCACTGGCGTCGCCAGGCCACCGGTGGTGCATCCCGGAGAGGGCGGCCGTCAGGCCGTAGGGGGTGGTCACAGACTTTCCCTCCGCTTGATGAGCTTCTCGATCTCTTCCTGGATCTCGCCCCACTGCTGCACGTACTGGCGGCGCGCCAGCTCGAACAGCCCCGCACCCACGGCCACCAAGAGGCCGGCGCCGAACCAGGCGTCGGCGCCGCCGGCGTTCAACGTGGCGCCCAGGAAGCGCAGCTGCGGGCCCAGCGCCTCGTTGAGCTGGCGGTGGTAGACCATCTCGATCATGGCGGCCGCGCCGGCCAGCGCCGTCAGCGCGGCGCCGCCCAGCGCGAGGTAGGACACCCAGATGCGCCCCAGCTTGCCGTAGGCGGCCACGCGCAGGTTCATCAGCAGCAGGCTGGCCACGCCGCCCGGCGCGTACATCACCATGAACAGGAAGATCAGCCCCAGGTACAGCAGCCAGGCCTGCGTGAGTTCCGACAACAGCACGCCGCACAACACCATCAGCACCGCCCCGATGACCGGGCCGAAGAAGAAGGTCGCGCCGCCCAGGAAGGTGAACAGCAGGTAGGCGCCCGAGCGCGTGGCGTGCAGCACCTCACCGTTGACGATCTCGGTGTTGATGGCGCTCAAGCCCCCCGCGATGCCGGCGAAGAAGCCCGAGATCGTGAACGCGAGGAAGCGCACCCAGTGCGTGTCGTAGCCGATGAACTCGACGCGCTCGGGGTTGTCGCGCACAGCGTTGAGCATGCGGCCCAGCGGCGTGCGCGTCAGCGCGAACATGGCCGCCGTGCAGACGAAGCAATAGGCGGCGACGAGGTAGTAGACCTGGATCTGCGGCCCGAACGTGATGCCCAGCACCGGCGCGCCGACGACGCGGTTGCTGGACACGCCGCCCTCCCCGCCCGAGAACTCGGGCAGCATCAGCGCCAGCGCGAAGACGAGTTCGCCGATGCCCAGCGTGATCATTGCGAACGGCGTGCCGGCCTTCTTGGTGGACACATAACCCAGCAGCGCCGCGGCCACCATGCCGGCCAGGCCGCCCACCAGCGGCACCAGGCTCACTGGGAGGCCCAGCGTGCCGGCGCCCACCTTGTTCAGCGCATGGATGGCCAGGAAGGCCCCGAGCCCGCTGTAGACGGCGTGGCCGAAGCTCAGCATGCCGCCCTGCCCCAGCAGGATGTTGTAGGCCAGGCAGGCAATGATGCCGATGCCCATCTGCGTGAGCAGCGTCTGCGCGAGGCCGCTGGTCCACAGGCGCGGGGCGACCAGCAGCACCAGCGCGAAGGCGCCCCAGACGAACCAGCGCCCGACGCTGTAGGGCTTGAAGTGGAATTCCTTCGTCGCGGCCATCAGTCCTCCCGCCGGGCCGCCCCAAGGGAGGACAGCGCCCCCTCGGGGGGCAGTGAACGAAGTGAGCGTGGGGGCGCCATGACTTCAGTCTTCTCTCGTCCCGAGCAAGCCCTTGGGCCGGAAGATCAGCATCAGCACCATCAGCAGATAGGGCAGGATCTGCGCCACGTCTTTCAGCGCCAGGCGCAGCACCGGGTAGCCGGGGGTGTCGGGGGAGACGGTGACGCCCAGCGACGCCAGCGCCGAGGCCAGCGACGCGTCGACGGTCAGCGGCAGCGTCTGCAGCAGGCCGATGACCAGCGACGCGATGAAGGCACCGGCCAGCGAGCCGACGCCGCCCACCACCACCACGACGAAGATGATGGAGCCGACGATGGCGGCCATGTGGGGCTCGGTGACGAAGGTGATGCCGCCGATGACGCCGGCCAGCGCCGCGAGCGCACAGCCGCTGCCGAACACCAGCATCAACACGCGAGGCACGTTGTGGCCCAGCGCCTCGACCATCTCCGGATGCGTCAGCGAGGCCTGGATGACCAGACCCACGCGCGTTCGCGTGAGCAGCAGCCACAGCGCCAGCAGCATCAGCAGTGCCACGGCCATCATGAAGGCGCGCGTGAGCGGAAAGGTGGAGCACTGTGCTGCATCGCACAGCGCCAGCGCCGCCCTGCCCAGCACGACGGAGAAGCCTTGCGCGGGCGACGAGACGATGGTGAACGCCGAGCCCTGAAGCGCAGGCGGCGGCGTGAACGGCACGGCCGTGCGGCCCCACACCAGCTGCACCAGCTCCAGCACGACATAGGACAGGCCGAAGGTGATCAGCAGCTCCGGCACATGGCCGAACTTGTGCACGCGCCGCAATGCGAAGCGCTCGAAGCCCGCACCCAGCAGCCCCACGCCCAGCGGCGCCAGCAGCAGCGCCGACCAGAAGCCCACCACGCCCACCAGCGAGTAGGCGATGTAGGCGCCCAGCATGTAGAAGCTCGCATGCGCGAAGTTCAGCACGCCCATCATGCTGAAGATCAGCGTCAGCCCGGCGCTGAGCATGAACAGCAGCAGGCCGGACGACAGGCCGTTCAGCAGGTTGATGAAGACTTGATCCAAGACCGCCCTTTCAAAGACCGCGCTCCCGGCTGAGCCGGATTGCGTCGCGAGCAAGCCAAGGTTGGGTCGAAGCGCACAGCCGTACACCCGTACGGCGAGCACTGCAGGCCCAAGATCGGCTTGCGCAGCAGCAAGACGGCTTAGCCGGGCCGCTTCATTTGGCAGGACGTCGGCGTCGACGCCACATAGCTGTCGAACTGCTTCACCGGCGCCAGCGTCATGCCGGTCTTCTCGGGGCTGTAGGGGTACTTGGCATCGGCCTTCTGCCAGACCGAGACGAACAGCGGCTGCTGCAGCTGGTGGTCGCTCTTGCGCATCGTCACCTCGCCGTTGAAGCTCTTGACGGTGAGCCCTTCGAGCGCGGCCGCCACCTTGACCGGGTCGGTGGACTTGGCGTTGGCCATGGCCTGGCTCAGCAGCGTGTAGATGTGCTGGATGCTGAGCGTGTACATGTCGTCGTTGAACTTCTTGTTGTACTCCTCGACGTTCTTCTGCGCCTCGCCACCCATGTTGTAGTGGTTGTAGGCCACTTGGAACACGCGGCCCGCGCCGCCCTGCCCCAGCGCCGTGGGCGTGCCGGTCACGCCGGTGTAGTAGGTGAAGAACTTGGCCGTCAGGCCGGCCTCGTTGGCGGCCTTGACGAGCAGGGCCAGGTCGGAGCCCCAGTTGCCGGTGATGACGCTGTCAGCACCGCTGGCCTTGATCTTGGCGACGTAGGGGGCGAAGTCGCGCACCTGCGCGAGCTGATGAAAGTCCTCGCCGACGATCTGGATGTCCGGCCGCTTGCGCGCCAGCGTCTCCCGGGCGTATTTGGCGACCTGCTGGCCGTGGGCGTAGGCCTGGTTGAGCAGGTAGACCTTCTTGACGTCCGGCTGGTCCTTGATGAAGGACGACAGCGCCTCCATCTTCATCGAGGTGTCGGCGTCGAAGCGGAAGTGCCAGTAGCTGCACTTGCTGTTGGTGAGGTCGGGGTCTACCGCCGAGTAGTTGAGGTAGACGATCTCCTTGCCCGGGTTGCGCTCGTTGTGCTTGGCCACCGCGTCGGTCAGCGCCAGGGCCACGCTGGAGCCGTTGCCCTGCATGACGTAGCGGATGCCCTGGTCGGCCGCGGCCTTCAGCAGGTTCAGCGTCTCGGCGGGGCTGAGCTTGTTGTCGAAGGTGACGAGCTCGAACTTCACGCCGGCCGGGTTGCTCTTGTTGAACTTCTCGCCGAGGAACTGGAAGGTCTTGACCTGGTTCTGGCCCACGGGGCCCATCAGGCCCGACAGCGCGTCGATGTAGGCCAGCTTGACCGTCTCGCCCTTCTGGGCGTGCGCGGTGCCGGCCGCCAGCGCGAGGACGGCCGCAGCACCCGAAGCGCGCACGCGGAAGCGGAACGAAGTGAAATCGAACATGCTTGTCTCCTGGGGTAAGGGCCTGTGGCCTCTGGTTTGACGGAACGGCGATTCAGGTGGTGGGCAGCTTGTGGCTGACGAACTGTTCGCGCAGCTTGAGCTTTTGCAGCTTGCCGGTGGCCGTGTGCGGCAGCTCGGCGACGAAGACGACGTCATCGGGCACCTGCCACTTGGCGATGCGCCCTTCATAGAAGGCCAGCAACTCCTCGCGCGTGACGGTGGCGTCGGGCTTCTTCACGACGACCAGCAGCGGCCGTTCGTCCCACTTGGGGTGCCGGGCCGCGATGACGGCGGCCTCGTGCACGCCGGGGTGGGCCATCGCGATGTTCTCGAGGTCGATGGACGAGATCCATTCGCCGCCCGACTTGATGACGTCCTTGCTGCGATCGGTGATCTGCATGAAACCGTCGGCGTCGATGGTGGCCACGTCGCCGGTGGGGAACCAGCCTGGCTCGCCGTCCACGCTGACCAGCGGCGACGCGTCGTTGCGGAAGTACTGGCTGATGACCCAGTGCCCGCGCACGACCAGGTTGCCCGAGGCCTGCCCGTCCCAGGGCAGCGAGCGGCCATCGTCGTCGATGATGGCCATGTCCACGCCGTAGATGACGCGCCCCTGCTTCTCCAGCAGCCGCTGCTGCTCGGCGGCGGGCAGGTCGAGCTGGCGTGTGGTCAGCTTGGACAGCGTGCCCAGCGGCGACATCTCGGTCATGCCCCAGGCGTGGATGACCTCCAGGCCGTAGTCCTGCTGCAGCGAAGCCATCATGGCCGGCGGGCAGGCCGCGCCGCCGATGACGGTGCGCTTGAAGGTGGAGAACTTCAGCCCGTTGGCCTTGACGTGGTTCAGCAGCCCCAGCCACACGGTGGGCACGCCGGCGCTGAAGCTCACCTTCTCGCCCTCGAACAGCTCGTACAGGCTGCGGCCGTCCAGGTGCGGGCCGGGGAACACCAGCTTGCAGCCCACCAGCGCGGCGCTGTAGGGCAGGCCCCAGGCGTTGACGTGGAACATCGGCACGACGGGCAGCACGACGTCGCGGCTGGAGCAGGCCATCGCGTCGGGCAGCGCCGCCGCATAGGCGTGCAGCAGCGTGGAGCGGTGGCTGTAGACGGCGCCCTTGGGGTTGCCCGTGGTGCCCGACGTGTAGCAGATGCTGGACGCAGTGTTCTCGTCGAACGTGGGCCAGGTGTAGTCGCCGTCTTCCGCCGCCAGCAGCTCGTCGAAGCACAGCAGGCCGGGGATGGCCGTGGCCGCCGGCATGTGGGCGCGCGACGTCATCAGCACGAAGTGCTGCACGCTCTTGAGCAGCGGCGCGACCTTCTCGACCAGCGGCAGGAAGGTCGCGTCGAAACAGAGCACGCGGTCCTCGGCGTCGTTGGCGATCCAGACGATCTGCTCTGGGAACAGGCGCGGGTTGATGGTGTGGCACACCAGGCCCGAGCCCGACGTGCCGTAGTAGATCTCGAGGTGGCGATGGCCGTTCCAGGCCAGCGTGCCGACCCGGTCGCCGGGCTGGCAGCCCAAGCGCGCGAAGGCCTGCGCGGCCTGGCGTGAACGGCGCGCCACCTCGCGCCAGTTGCTGCGGTGCAGGTCGCCCTCGACCCGCTTGCTGACGATCTCGGTATCGCCCGAATGCCGCTCGGCGTGCTTGAGCAACGACGAGATCAGCAAGGGCTCCGACATCATCCGGCCCATCAATGTCATGGTTGTCTCCTGCCGGTTTTCTTGTCCACCGCCCCGGCCCGGGGGCAGGCGGGTGGCGGCCAGTCTAGCCCGCGGCCTTGCGCACGGGCCGTCACACCCGCGACCTTCCCACCCCGGGGAAACACCCAAGCCAGCGAGGCCTTGGAGGCTCTCACTAAACTGCGGCGATGACACTGCTGGACGGCCTCACCTGGACCAACCGCTTCGCGGACTTGGGGCCGGACTTCTTCACCGAACTGCCGGCGCAAGGCCTGCCCGACCCGCACTGGGTGGCGCGCAGCCCCGGTTGCGCCGCACTGCTGGGCTGGCCCGCCGACTGGGCCGAGCACGCTGAGGCGCTGGCCGCCTTTTCCGGCAACGCCACCTGGCCCGGCATGCGCCCGCTGGCCAGCGTCTACAGCGGCCACCAGTTCGGCGTGTGGGCCGGCCAGCTGGGCGACGGCCGCGCGCTGTGGCTGGGCGAGGTGAGCACGCCCGGCGGCCTGCAGGAGCTGCAGCTCAAGGGCGGCGGGCTGACACCTTATTCGCGCCGCGGCGACGGCCGCGCGGTGCTGCGCTCGTCCATCCGCGAGTTCCTGTGCTCCGAGGCGATGGCCGCCTTGGGCGTGCCCACGACGCGGGCGCTGTGCATCACGGGCTCGCAGCTGCCGGTGCGGCGCGAGACGGTCGAGACCGCCGCCATCGTCACGCGCGTGGCGCCGAGCTTCGTGCGCTTCGGGCATTTCGAGCACTTCGCCCACCACCAGCAGCACGGCGCGCTGCGCTGCCTGTTCGACTGGTTCGTCGCCCACCACGCGCCCGAGTGCGCCGACGCGGACGAGCCGCCCGTGGCGCTGCTGCAGCGCGTGTCGCTGCAGACGGCCGACCTCCTCGCGCACTGGCAGGCCATCGGCTTCTGCCACGGCGTCATGAACACCGACAACATGTCCATGCTGGGCCTGACGCTGGACTACGGCCCGTTCGGCTTCATGGACGCCTTCGACCCCGGCCACATCTGCAACCACAGCGACGACCGCGGCCGCTACGCCTACGCTCGCCAGCCGGCCGTGGCGTTCTGGAACCTGCATGCGCTGGCCCAGGCGCTGATGCCGCTGATGCCCATCGCGACCGACCAGGAAGCCGAGGCCTCCGGCGAGCGGCTCATCGCCGCCGTCGAGTCCTTCCGCGAGCGCTTCGCCAGCCAGATGCTGGGCCATATGCGCGCCAAGCTGGGCCTGGCCGGCGAGGCGCCCGGCGACCAGGCGCTGGCCGACGACCTGCTGAAGATGATGGCCGCCTCCGGCGCCGACTACACCATCACCTTCCGCCGCCTGTCACGTGCGCTGAGCGAGCCGCAGGCGCTGCGCGACCAGTTCATCGACCGCGCCGCGCTGGACGCCTGGCTGCCGCGCTGGCGCGAGCGCACCGCGCCCGACGCCGAGGCGCGCATGCTGGCGGCCAACCCGGCCGTGGTGCTGCGCAACCACCTCGCCGAGGGCGCCATCCGCGCCGCCAGCCAGGGCGACTTCAGCGAAATCGAGCGGTTGCTGAAAGTTCTGAGCCGCCCGTTCGACGAACCCGAGAACCCCGCCGATGCGGCCCTGCCGCCCGACTGGGCCCAGTCCCTCGAAGTCTCCTGTTCATCATGAGCCACGACAGCAACAAGCCCTACCCCGTCCAGAAGACCGACGCCGAATGGCGTGAGCAGCTGGACCCCATGCAATACCAGGTCGCCCGCCACGCGGCGACGGAGCGCGCCTTCACCGGCAAGTACTGGGACCACTTCAAGGACGGCCACTACAACTGCATCGGCTGCGGCACGCCGCTGTTCGAGTCCGGCACCAAGTTCGACGCCGGCTGCGGCTGGCCCAGCTACTGGGCGCCGGTGAACAGCGAAGTCATCGAACGCGTCGTCGACCGCAGCCACGGCATGGTCCGCGTGGAGGTGCGCTGCAACCACTGCGGCTCCCACCTGGGCCACGTCTTCCCCGACGGCCCCGGGCCCAGCGGCGAGCGCTACTGCATCAACTCGGCGGCCATCGACTTCGTCAAGGACAATGGCTGAACTCGGCCACTGACCGCCGGCGTGGCGCAAGCAGCGCTGCCCTCGACTGATTCCCCATGAAGCTCCTGTTCGATTTCCTGCCGCTGATCCTGTTCTTCGGCACCTATCAATACGCCAAGGGCCACGCGGCCTGGGCGGCCGCGTTCACGACCGAGCACTTCGGCTTCATGGTGTCGGGCGGCGTCGTCGGTGTCGACGAAGGCCCGGTGATGCTGGCGACGCTGGTGGTCATGTTCGCCACGCTGGCGCAGGTGGGCATCCTGAAGCTGCTGCGCAGGAAGGTCGACCTGATGCTGTGGATCAGCCTGTTCCTGGTGGTCACGCTCGGCACCCTGACCGTGTGGTTCCACAACAAGACCTTCATCATGTGGAAGCCCACCGGCGTCTACTGGGCCATGGCGCTGATGTTCTGGGGTTCCCAGGCCTTCTTCGGCAAGAACCTCATCCAGACCATGCTGGGCAGCGAGCTGACGCTGCCGGCCTCGGTGTGGGCCACGCTGAACCGGGCTTGGATCGTCTTCTTCGGCTGCATGGGCGTTGTCAACCTGGTGGTGGCCTACAACTTCTCCGAGTCCACGTGGGTCAGCTTCAAGGCCTACGGCTCCACAGCGCTGCTCGTGCTGTTCACGCTGGGCCAGGGTGTGTATATGAGCAAGCACGTCCCGCCGGAACCCAAGGAAGGAGAGCGCCAGCCATGAGCCTCGCCGCCGAAATCGAGGCCCGGCTGCGCGCCGACCTGACGCCGCTGTCGATCAGCATCCGCGACGACAGCGCCGACCACGCCGGCCATGCCGGCGCCCGCGAAGGCGGCCACTTTCATGTGTCTGTCGTGTCCGATCGTTTTACGGATCTGCAACGATTAGCCCGTCATCGCCTCGTTTATCATTCTTTGTCCGACCTGATGCAGCGCGGGATCCACGCGCTGGCCATCGACGCCCGAGCTCCGGGCGAGCCTTGATCAGGTCGGGCGTGATCGAACCGCGCGCCCCGACACGGGCGCGATTTTTTTAGCCTGATCCACCCACCCCCCAATCCATGAAGAAGTTTGCGCTCGCCGCCGTCGTCGCGGCCACCATCACGGCCCTGCTGCCGGCTGCCGCAACTGCGCAGAACATCACCACGGTGAACGGCAAGCCCGTGCCCAAGGCACGTGTCGAGACGCTGGTTCAGCAGGTCATCAAGGGCGGCCAGCAGCAACGCTCGCCCGAGCTGGAAGCCCAGGTCAAGGACGAAGTCGTCCGCCGCGAGATCTTCATCCAGGCCGCCGAAGCCAAGGGCATTCCGCAGACGGCCGAGTACAAGACGCAGATCGAGCTCGCGCGCCAGATGCTGCTGATCCGCGGCCTGATGGAAGAGTTCCGCACCAAGAACCCCGTCAGCGACGCCGACGCGCAAGCCGAGTACGACAAGTTCAAGGCCGCCAACACCGGCAATGAATACCGTGCCCGCCACATCCTGGTCGAGAAGGAAGAAGACGCCAAGGCGCTGATCGCCCAGATCAAGGCCGGCGGCAACTTCGAGGAACTGGCCAAGAAGAACTCCAAGGACACCGGCTCTGCACAGAACGGCGGCGACCTGGACTTCGCCAACCCGAACAACTTCGTGCCCGAGTTCAGCAAGGCCATGACCGCGCTGCAAAAGGGCGAAATGACCCAAGAGCCGGTGAAGAGCCAGTTCGGCTACCACATCATCAAGCTGGAAGATGTGCGCCCCGCCAGCTTCCCGGCCTTCGACGACGTCAAGGCCCAGATCAAGCAGCGTATCGAGCAGCAGAAGGTTGCCGAGTACCAGCAAAGCCTGATCGAGAAGGCCAAGACCGACTACAAGTTCAGCAAGTAAGCGCCTCACGGCTGCCCTGCTGTTCACAAGACCCGCTCCGGCGGGTCTTTTGCCATCTGGACCCGAGAACACCATGTCCGACGCCCTCAGCACCCGCCTCGTCCACGCCGCCGGTGGCGACCGCCAGTTCGGCGGCGTCCATGTGCCCATCCATGCCTCGGTCCAGTACTCCTACGAGAACGTCGACGACCTCATCGCCGTGTTCCAGGGCAAGGCCAAGGGCAGCTTCAACTACGCACGCCAGGGCACGCCGACGACGGCGGCGCTGGAAGCCGTCATCACCGAGCTCGAAGGCGGTGTCGGCACCATCAGCTTCTCCACCGGCATGGCGGCACTCAGCGCGCTGTTCCTGACGCTGCTCAAGGCCGGTGACCATCTCGTCACGAGCTCACGCGTCTTCGGCAACACCAACAGCTTCTTCCAGACGCTGGAAGGCCTGGGCGTGGCCATCAGCCGCGTCGACGCGAGCGACGCTGCCCAGGTGCGCGCCGCGCTGCGTCCCGAGACGCGCATCGTCTTCGTCGAGACGATTGCCAACCCCAGCACACGCATCCCCGATCTCGAAGGCATCGGCGCGCTGTGCCGCGAGCGCGGGCTGCTGTACGTGGTGGACAACACCGTCACGTCGCCCGTGCTGTGCCAGCCCAAGCGCTTCGGTGCGGGCCTCGTCATGAACTCGCTGACCAAGACGCTGGCCGGCCACGGCGAGGTGCTGGGCGGCGCCGTCACCGACACCGGCGCGTTCGACTGGTCGACCTATCCCAACATCTTTCCCGCCTACCGCCAGGGCGACGCGCGCGGCTGGGGCCTGCAGCAGATCCGCAAGAAGGGCTTGCGCGACATGGGCGCCACGCTGTCCAGCGAGGCCGCGCACCGGGTGCTGATCGGCATGGAGACGCTGGCGCTGCGGCTGCGGCACAGCAGCGCCACGGCGCTGGCCCTGGCCCGCCACCTGGCCGCCCACCCCGCCGTCGAGCGCGTGCATTACCCGCTGCTGGAGACGCACCCCGAGCACGCCCGTGCGCGCGACTGGTTCGGCAGCGGTTCGTGGATGATGAGCTTCGAGCTGCGCGACACCGAGCGCCTCGTCGAGGTCATCAACCGGCTGCGCCTGCCGCTCAAGGCCACAGGCCTGGCCGACACGCGCACGCTGATCATCCCGGTGGCACCGACCATCTTCTGGGAGATGGGCCGCGACGCGCGGGCCGCCATGGGCATCGCCGAGGGGCTGGTGCGTCTGTCGGTCGGCCTGGAAGCCGCCGAAGACCTGATCGCGGACTTCGACCAGGCCCTGGCGGCCTGACCGCTCAGGCCGCGCGTCGGCCGGTCTTCAGGCGGCCAGCCGGCCGGCCTCGATGCGCAACTGGCGCTCGCAGCGCGCCGCGATCTCGCGGTCGTGCGTGACCAGCACCAGCGTCGTGCCGGCCTCGCGGTTCAGCTCGAACATCAATTCCATCACCGCCGCGCCGGTCGCGAAGTCCAGGCTGCCGGTGGGCTCGTCGGCCAGCAGCAGCGCCGGCCGCTGCACGAAGGCGCGCGCCAGCGCCACGCGCTGCTGCTCACCGCCCGACAGCACGCGCGGGTAGTGCGACAGCCGCGCCCCGAGACCCACGCGCGCGAGCATGGCCGCGGCCTGATCGCGCGCGTCGCCGGCACCGCGCAACTCCAGCGGCAGCATGACGTTCTCCAGCGCCGTCAGGTTGGGCAGCAGCTGAAAGCTCTGGAACACGAAGCCCAGCTCGCGTGCGCGCACGGCGGCGCGCTCGTCCTCGTCGAGCGTGAACAGATCCTGCCCGCGCAACTTGACGGTGCCGCCACTGGGCACATCCAGGCCCGCGAGGATGGCCAGCAGCGTGCTCTTGCCCGACCCCGACGCGCCGACGATGGCCACCGACTCCCGCGCGGCCAGCTCGAAACTGATGTCATGCAGAATCGTCAGCTCCCCGGTCGCGTCGCGCACGCGTTTGGTGATCTGATCAACTTGGACAAGGGTTTCGTGCATGTCGGGACTGCGGCGGCGTTGGATGGTGGCGCACTTTAGCCTGGGGGTGCTGACCAGCTGGACGTCAGGGTTGGCGGCGGCGGCAACGCCCGCCAACGAGGCACCGGTGGTGCTGGTGGTCGGCGACAGCCTGTCGGCCGAATACGGCCTGAAGGCCGGCGATGGCTGGGTGGCGCTGCTGCAGGCACGGCTGGCCACGCAGAAGAAGCCCTACCGCGTCGTGAACGCCAGCATCAGCGGCGACACGACCTCGGGCGGCCGCAGCCGCTTGCCCGCCGCACTGCGCACGCACAAGCCGGCCATCGTCGTGCTGGAGCTGGGCGGCAACGACGCGCTGCGCGGCCTGCCACTCACCAGCACGCGCGAAAACCTGCTGGCCATGGCCCGCGCCGCGCAGCAGGCCGGCGCCAAGGTGGTGGTCGTGGGCATGCAGGTGCCGCCCAACTACGGCGCCAGCTACGCGCGCGATTTCGAGGGCCTGTTCACCGACGTGGCCAAGCAGGCCAAGACCGCCCTCGTGCCCTTCCTGCTCAAAGGCGTTGTCGACCGCGCGGATGCGATGGACTGGTTCCAGCCCGATCGCATCCACCCGCTGGCCAAGGCGCATCCGCAGATGTTGGACAACGTCTGGCCGGCACTGAAGCCGCTGCTCTAGGGCTGTCGAGCTAGCGCTCCTGCTGCCGCTCGTTGTGGCCGCCATCGCGCGGCCGGTCCTGGCGTACGGGCACGCCACGCTGCGGGCCGTCGTTGCCCCGCTGCGGCTGCGGGATCTGCACGCGCGGGTCATCACGACGCTGCGGGACGTCGCGACGCTGCTGTTGTTCGCGCTGCTGTTGCTCCCGCTGCTGCTGCTCGCGTTGCTGTTGCTCGCGTTGCTGCTGTTGCTGCTGCATGTCGCGCTGCTGTTGCTCGCGCTGGCGCTGCTGCTGCTCCATGTCGCGCTGCTGCTGCTCGCGCTGGCGCTGTTGCTGCTCCATGTCGCGCTGCTGCTGCTCGCGCTGCCGCTGTTGCTGCTGCATGTCGCGCTGCTGTTGCTCGCGCTGCCGCTGTTGCTGCTCCATGTCGCGTTGCTGCTGCTCACGCTGCTGCTGTTGCTGCATGTCGCGCTGCTGTTGCTCGCGCTGCTGCGCGGCCCGCTGGGCTTGCTCGCGCTGCCAGTCGTCACGGCGTTGCGGGCCGGCTGGCTGCACGTCGCCAGCACGCGGCGGCTCGACGAGCGGGCGGGCGGGCTGCGTGGGCACCTGCACCTGCGGGGAAGCGAACGGCACGCCCGGTCGGCCGGCCTCCACGCCGCGGCCCGGCTGGTCGTGCCGCACCGGCACCTGGGTGTCGCTGCGCCAGCCCATGGCGGCGTCACGATCGCGGTCACGCGGGCGCTGGACGCCGCCGTCCACCGGCCGCGTGGGCGCCTGCGGCAGCACGGGCGCCAGGTCATTGCGGCCCGGCGCCATCGGCAGCGGGCGCGCCCAGCCCGGCTCGCCCTTGCGATCGGGCCCGCGCACAGGCATGGGCTGCAAGGCCGCGCCGGGCGCCGGCAGCACCGTGACGGCCGAGGGCACCTCGCGGTAGCGGTGCGGCTTCTGCACGGTGACGGGGTCACGCACATCGCGCAGGTCGTTGATGCGGCTCACATAGCGCGGGCTGTGACGATAGGCCGGCACGAAAACCTCGCGCGGCGCGAGCGGATACCAGCCGTAGCGCGGCGGCGGCGGGCGGTTGCCGACGGTGATGTTGACGCTGACCGCGCTGCCGCCCACCCAGCCCACCAGCGCCGGCGCATAGACCGGGCGCTGCACATAGGTGCCCGGCGCCCAGCACCAGCGGCCGCCCCAGTTGACCCAGCGGCCATAGTGGAAGGGCGCGAAGCCCCAGGGCGCGTCGTCCACCCAGGTCCAGCCCCACACGCGCGACCATGCCCAGTGACCGTAGCGGTAGGGCGCCCAGTCGGTGGCGACCACCGTGGTGGGGATCCACACGGTGCCGTAGTCCGGCGCGGTTTCCCAGCGACCGTAGCGGTCCAGGTCTTCCGCGCCAGTCATCTCGGGCGACACATAGCGGGCCACGGGGCGCGCGCCTTCGTCGCGGTTCTCGGCCAGCACCCAGTCGCCAAAGCCGTCGCTGTAGAGCGGGCCGCGCTCGGCGCGCGGGCCATCAGGCCACCACAGCTCGACCTGCTCGCCGGTGCCGGCGACAACGGGCGCCGACACCCGCGCCCACTCGAACCGCAGGCGCCCCTGGAACACGTAGACCTTGCTGCCGCGGTCGAGCTGCTCGACACGGTACAGCCCCTCGCGCTCGGGCTGCGCCGTGCCTTCGCGGGTGCGCAGCCGCGTCTCGGCGGCGTTCTCGGCGCTGCGCAGCCGCAGGGCCACGTCGCCACGGTCCAGCTGCAGCAGCGTCTGCCCGTCGTCGAGCTGGCTCAGCTCCAGGTCGCTGCGTTCGTCGAGCCACACGGTCGTCGAGCCCACCCGCAGCGACACGCGACCCCGTTCGTCGGTGCGCACGCGGTCGCCCTCGCCCACCGTCTGGTTGCGCACCAGGCGCGTCCATTCGCGCGAATCGTGGTCGAACAGCCAGGCGTCGCCGACGACGTCGACAACGCGTCCGGCGCGGGTCGGCGGGTCGCGGTCGGCCTCCAGCGCCTTCGCCATCGGGGCCATGGCCACCAGCAACGTGAGGGCCAGTGCGCGCCAGTGGCGCCGGGAAAGGACGAGCTTGGAATCGTTGGACGTGCTCATGGGCCAATGCTCCTTGACGTCAGCGCAACGCAGCCGGCCGCGGGCCGGTGGACGGCGCTTACAAGTGTTTCAATCGTCGGCGGCGGGGTCGAGCTCCGGGAAGAGCACCGACGTGAAGCCGAAGCGCCGGAAGTCGGTCACGCGCATCGGGTAGAGGATGCCGTCGAGATGGTCGCACTCGTGCTGCACGACGCGGGCGTGAAAGCCCTCGGCGATGCGGTCAATGGGCGCGCCCTCCGCGTCGACGCCGGTGTAGCGGATGCGCTCGTCACGCTCGACAACACCACGCAGGCCCGGCACCGACAAGCAGCCCTCCCAGCCCTCGGTGCGTCCACCGTCCAGCACCTCGATGACCGGGTTGATGAGCACCGTTGGTGGCACCGGCGGGGCATCGGGATAACGGGCGTTCTTCGTGTAGCCGAAGATGACCAGCCGCAGGTCCACGCCGATCTGCGGTGCTGCCAGCCCGGCGCCGCTGGCTGCGGCCATGGTCTCGAACATGTCGGCGATCAGCGCCTTCAGCGAGGCGGTGCCGAACTCGGTGACGGGGCGGGCGACGCGCAGCAGGCGCGGGTCGCCCATTTTCAGGATCTCGTGAACGGCCAAGCCGGGCTCCATGGGCTATCGTGCCGGCCATTCTAAAAACCAGACCATGCCTGACTTTCTCGAAGACCTCGGCCACGGCATCTACGCCATCGACACCGGTTTCCAGCGCCCGCGCTTCGACGCCGCCTACCTGATCGTCGAGGCCGGCCGCGCCGCCTTCATCGACACCGGCACCAACCATGCCGTGCCGCGCCTGCTCGCGGCGCTCAACGCGCTGGGCCTCCCGCGCGAGGCGGTGGACTGGGTCATCCCCACGCATGTGCACCTGGACCACGCCGGCGGCGTGGGCCTGCTGATGGCCGCCCTGCCCAGCGCCCGCGCCCTCGTCCACCCACGCGGCCTGCGCCACATGGTGGACCCCAAGGCGCTGTGGCTGAGCGCACTGACCGTCTACGGCGAGGCCGAGATGCAGCGCAGCTACGGCAAGCTCGTGCCGGTGCCGGCGGAGCGCGCCGAGGCGTCGCACGACGAGCAGGTCATCCACCTCGCGGGCCGGCCGCTGCGCCTCATCGACACCCCGGGCCATGCCAAGCATCACCACGCGATCTGGGACGAGCGCAGCCGCAGCTGGTTCACGGGCGACACCTTCGGCCTGTCCTACCGCGTGTTCGATGTGGACGGCCGCGCCTGGATGCTGCCCACCAGCACGCCGGTGCAGTTCGACCCCGACGCGCTGAAGGCCACCGTCGCGCGGCTGCTGGCCGCCGAGCCGCTGGCCATGCAGGTCACGCACTACGGCCGCGTCGGCGGCAACGTGGCCGAGGTGCAGCGCCTGGCGGCCGACATGCTCGCCCAGGTCGACGAGATGGTGGCCCAGGCCGAAGCGCTGCGCACCGCCACTGACCGGCATGACCGGCTGAAGCAGCTGCTGCTGGACGGTTATCTGGCGCGGCTGCGGGCCCATGGCCACGCTGCGGGCGACGAGGCCGCCGCCTGGCTGGCCATGGACGCCGAGCTCAACGCCCAGGGCCTGGAGGTCTGGCTGGACCGCCCGGCTCGCTGACGGGGCAAGCCGCCCCGCCCCGGCGCAAGGCGCACCGCAACAGGGCAGATCCCCACCGCCACGCACGCCCAGCCACGCGGACGCCCCAGGACGCTCGCCCTGGCCGCGCCGGGCATGGCTCTTGCAAAGCGTTGCACGAGTGCTTGCCGACACGCAGGTCACTTGGGATTGATTGCCAACGATGGCGACTCTCATCGACAGGCCCCGTTCGAGCAGACAGCTGCTTGCGGGGCTTTTCTTTTTGGTGCCGCCAGCCACGCCCGCACAGCCTGGCCGGCGGCCTCCGCTGCGCGAGACCAGACCATGCACATCGTCCTCATCGGCCACGGAATGGTGGGCCAGAAATTTCTCGAATCCCTCGCCGAGGGCCCGGCCGCCGGCCAGGTGCGGGTGACGGTGCTGTGCGAGGAGCCGCGCCCCGCGTATGACCGTGTGCACCTGTCCGAGTTCTTCGCGGGCAAGTCGGCCGAGGACCTGTCCCTCGTACCCGCCGGCTTCTTCGAGAAGACCGGCTTCACGCTGCGCCTGGGCGCCAAGGTCACGGCCATCGAGCGGCGCGACCAGACGGTCACGCTGGCCGACGGCGAGGTCATCGCCTACGACCGGCTGGTGCTGGCCACCGGCTCCTACCCCTTCGTGCCGGCCCTGCCCGGGCGCGACCGGCCGCACTGCCACGTCTACCGCACCATCGAGGACCTGGAAGGCATGCAGGCCAGCGGCCGCGTCTCCAAGAGCGGCGTGGTCATCGGCGGCGGCCTGCTGGGGCTGGAATGCGCGAAGGCGCTGCGCGACATGGGGCTGCAGACGCATGTCGTCGAGTTCGCGCCGCGCCTGATGGCCGTGCAGGTGGACGACGGCGGCGGCCGCGTGCTGCGCGAGAAGATCGAGGCGCTGGGCGTGCAGGTGCACACCAGCCGCAGCACGGTGGAAATCACCGATGGCGCCGCCGCCCGGCACCGGCTCGTCTTCAACGACGGCACCTGGCTGGAGACCGACATGCTGGTGTTCTCCGCCGGCATCCGCCCGCGCGACGAGCTGGGCCGCCAATGCGTGCTGGCCATCGGGCCGCGCGGCGGCATCGCCGTGGATGACCACTGCCGCAGCAGCGACCGCCACGTCTACGCCATCGGCGAGGTGGCCTGCTGGAACGAGCAGACCTTCGGCCTCGTCGCACCCGGCTACGAGATGGCCCGCGTGGCCGCCCGCCACATCGCCGGCGATGCCGACGCAGCCTTCCCCGGCGCCGACATGAGCACCAAGCTCAAGCTGATGGGTGTGGACGTGGCCAGCATCGGCGACGCGCATGGCAAGACCGCCAAATGCCGCAGCTACCAGTTCGTCGACGAGCGCAAGCAGATCTACAAGAAGATCGTCGTCAGCGAGGACGGCGAGAAGCTGCTGGGCGCCGTGCTGGTGGGCAACGCCGAGGAGTACGGCACGCTGCTGCAGATGGCGCTGAACGGCATCAAGCTGCCGGCCGACCCCGAGTTCCTGATCCTGCCGAGCAGCGACGGCAAGGCCAAGGTGGGCATCGGCCCCGACGCCCTGCCCGACAGCGCCCAGCTGTGCTCGTGCAACAACGTCACCAAGGGCCAGATCTGCGCGGCCGTGGGCGAAGGCTGCACGACGATGGGCGAGATCAAGGCCTGCACGAAGGCCGGCGCCACCTGCGGCGGCTGCGTGCCGCTGGTCACGCAGGTCATGAAGCTGGAGATGGCCAAGCGCGGCATGGCCGTCAACAACCACCTCTGCGAGCACTTCCCGCATTCGCGCCAGGAGCTCTATCACCTGATCCGCGTGGGCGGCATCAAGACCTTCAGCGAGCTATTGGCCAAGCACGGCAAGGGGCTGGGCTGCGACATCTGCAAGCCGGCCGCCGCCAGCATCTTCGCGTCGTGCTGGAACGACTTCGTGCTCAAGCCCGAACTGGCCAGCCTGCAGGACAGCAACGACTACTTCCTCGGCAACATCCAGAAGGACGGCAGCTACTCCGTCGTGCCGCGCATGCCCGGTGGCGAGGTCACGCCCGACGGCCTCATCGCCGTGGGCCAGATCGCCAAGAAGTACGGCCTCTACACCAAGATCACCGGCGGCGCCCGCGTGGACATGTTCGGCGCGCGTGTGGAGCAGCTGCCGCTGATCTGGGAGGAGCTGATCGCCGCCGGCTTCGAGTCGGGCCACGCCTACGGCAAGTCGCTGCGCACCGTGAAGAGCTGCGTGGGCAGCACGTGGTGCCGTTATGGCGTGGACGACTCGGTGGGCCTGGCCGTCGAGATCGAGAACCGCTACAAGGGCCTGCGCGCGCCGCACAAGATCAAGTTCGGCGTCTCGGGCTGCACGCGCGAATGCGCCGAGGCGCAGGGCAAGGACGTCGGCATCATCGCCACCGACAAGGGCTGGAACCTCTACGTCTGCGGCAACGGCGGCATGAAGCCGCGCCACGCCGAGCTGATCGCCAGCGACCTCACCAAGGCCGACCTCATCAAGTACGTCGACCGCTTCCTGATGTTCTACGTGCGCACGGCCGACCGCCTGCAGCGCACCAGCACCTGGCGCGACAGCATGGAAGGCGGGCTGGACTACCTGAAGAGCGTCGTCATCGACGACAAGCTGGGCCTGGGGTCTGAGCTGGAAGCGCAGATGCAGGCCGTCGTCGACAGCTACCAGTGCGAGTGGAAGACCGCCGTCGAGACGCCGGCCGTGCGCCAGCGCTTCCGCAGCTTCGTCAACAGCGAGCAGCCCGACGAGCAGATCGTCTTCGTCAAGGAGCGCGGCCAGATCCGCCCGGCCCGCGCCGACGAGCGCACCGAGCCGACCGACGCCCAGCCCGCCTGAGCCCCGCATCCAGGAGTACCGCATGAGCCAAGGCACCTTCACCCCCGTCTGCAGCGTCGACCAGATCCTGCCCAACACCGGCGTCGCCGCGCTGGTGAACGGCCGCCATGTCGCCGTGTTCCGCGTCGGGGCCGACCGCTTCCACGCCATCGACAACATCGACCCGCGCTCCGGCGCCAGCGTGCTGTCGCGCGGCCTGGTCGGCAACCTCGGCGACCGCATCGTCGTCGCGTCGCCGCTCTACAAGAACCACTTCGACCTGAGCACCGGCGAATGCCTGGAGGCGCCCGAGCAGTCGGTGCGGGCGCACGCGGTGCGGGTGCAGGATGGGCGGGTGATGGTGGCGTTGGGCTGAGGCTGTACTGAACACGTGCCTCGCACGCAGACTTGTAGATTGGGGGACGCAGTGAATGCGGATGCCAATCTACAGCTCGCCGCATCACCTGAACCGACGCCCCGCTGTGGATGTTGGGCTTCGCTGTCTTCGTCGGGATCAGGGGAACGTTGGGGTCGATGACCCCAACCTACCGGGCTGCACGGGCAGCGCTTCAAGAGCAGGCGCCAGGCCATGGACGAAGTTGTGGCCTGGATGCTCTGGTACAACCGAACTCGGTTGCATTCGACGCTGGCCTACGTCAGCCCGATGCAGTTCGAAGAAAACTGGCTCGCCGGCCAACGCCGGCAAGTCAACGCGTAGTCCAGCTAAGGGATACGGAATTCAGGGGCAAGGTCACAAAGGCATCCGCTGCTGTTCTGGCGCGGGTTGACGGTGGTGCTGCTGGGGTTGCGGGTTAGCGGACATTGAAGACCGCTGCGCGCGTGCTGTTGGACGAAGGTAAAGCTTCAACCAAAATGCGCAGGCAGAAGGCATCCACCATTCTCACGACCAAGACTACCACCACCATGCATATTCCCGGCCTCGGTGAAGTTCATCTCGACTCTCAATTCGGCTGGTATCGCAGCTGCGACTTTGTCGCCGTGCCGATGCTAGGCAGAGAGTGCTTCGTATTGGTCGATGGTTACGCTGAAGATGACAACCCTGATGACTTTCACGTTGCAATCGCGAATCTCTTGAACGGGGAACGCGACATCTTGCAAAAGGCGTCGCACCACATCTTCAGGTACTACCAAGACATGAATTCGTACTGGTCACCTGACGACCCTGAGTACGTGTCCATAGCTGCGCCTAAAGATGTTTGGCGGCACATTCAGCTGGGCAGCGAGCCAATGGTTTCGCGCCGCGCCTACGGAGACAAAGGTGTCTACGTGTCCATCGAGTGCAACTGCGATTGGGAGCCCGAGCATGGGCTTCAAATCGTCCTGAAGAATGGCTCGGAGATCACCAAGGTAGGCCCCTACGATGGCCACCTTACGAACAGCGACGCCTATGCCGACAGCGCCCTCGAGAATGTCGTCTACAAAGACGCGTAGCCCGTAGGTTATGGACGCCCCCCGGCTCGGACCTCAGACGTCCAGCCCCAACTCCTGAATCTTCCGCGTGATCGTGTTCCGACCGATGCCGAGCTTCTGCGCGGCTTCGATGCGGCGGCCGCGGGTGATGTCCAGCGCGGTCAGGATGAGTTGGGCCTCGAAGCGCTTGGTCAGCGCGTCCCACACGTCCGTCTCGCCGGCGGCCAGGCGGGCGCGGGCGTCGGCGGCCATGTCGGCCAGCCAGCCTTCGCCGCTGCTGGTGTTGGCCGGGGCGGCCACGGGCTGCACGGCGGCGCCGGCGACCGGGGGGGCCACCGACGGGGCCGTCAGCAGCGTGCTCGGCGCGCCGACATAGCCGGGCTGGATCTCGTCCGGCAGGTCCTTAGGTTCGACGACCTGGCTGGGTGCCATGACGCTGAGCCAGTGGCAGATGTTCTCCAGCTGGCGCACGTTGCCGGGGAACTCGAAGTTGCTCAGCACGGCCAGCGCCGCGTCGGAGAGGCGCTTGGGCTCCACGCCCAGTTCGGTCGCGCTGCGCTGCAGGAAATGGCGGGCCAGCGCGGGCACGTCTTCCTTGCGCTCGCGCAGCGGCGGCAGGCGCAGGCGGATGACGTTCAGGCGGTGGAACAAGTCCTCGCGGAACACGCCCTGGCGCACGCGCTCTTCCAGGTTCTGGTGGGTGGCGGCGATGACGCGCACGTTGCTGCGCATCGGGCTGTGGCCGCCGACGCGGTAGAACTGGCCGTCGGACAACACACGCAACAGGCGGGTCTGCAGCTCGAACGGCATGTCGCCGATTTCGTCGAGGAAGAGCGTGCCGCCGTCGGCCTGCTCGAAGCGGCCGCGCCGCGACGCCTGGGCGCCGGTGAAGGCGCCGCGCTCGTGGCCGAAGAGTTCGCTTTCCAGCAGGTCCTTGGGGATGGCCGCCGTGTTGATGGCCACGAAGGGGCCTTCACCGCGCGGGCTGTGCTTGTGCAGCGCGCGGGCGACGAGCTCCTTGCCCGAGCCGCTCTCGCCGGTGATCATGACCGTCACGTTGCTCTGCGACAGGCGGCCGATGGCGCGGAACACGTCCTGCATCGCCGGGGCTTGGCCCAGCATCTCGGGCACCTGCGCGGCGGCTTCCTGTTCGCCAGATTCGCGCTGGCTTTCCTCCTGCGCGCGGCGGATCAGTTCGACGGCGCGCGGCAGGTCGAAGGGCTTGGGCAGGTACTCGAAGGCGCCGCCCTGGAAGGCGGACACGGCGCTGTCCAGGTCGGAGTAGGCCGTCATGATGATGACGGGCAGCGCCGGCAGCCGTGCCTTGACCTTGGCCAGCAGTTCCAGCCCCGAACCACCCGGCATGCGGATGTCGGAGACCAGCACCTGCGGCACGTCGTCGTCCAGTGCGGACAGCATGTCGCGCGCATTGCTGAAGCTGCGTACCGGCAGGCCCTCACGGGCCAAGGCCTTCTCGAGAACGAAGCGGATCGAGTGGTCGTCGTCTACAACCCAGATGGATTTCATGAGGTTCCTCAGCCGATCCCCTCACCTCGTGGGTTCAGGGCAGCGGCAGCGTGATTCGGAAATTCGTCAAGCCCGGCTCGCTTTCGCAATCGATCATGCCCTGGTGTTGCTGGGCAATCGTCTGCGCGAGCGTGAGGCCGAGGCCCGAGCCGCCTTCCCGCCCTGAAACCAGGGGAAAGAAGATGCGATCCCGGATCTCGGCGGGAACGCCGGGACCGTTGTCCTCGATATGCAATTCCAGTGCCAAGCGCCAGCGCTGCTTGCCCACCGTGACCTGCCGCGCCACCCGCGTGCGCAGCACGATCTGGGCGTCGCCGGCCGCGATGCGCGGGCCGAGCACCTGGGCGGCGTTCTGCACGATGTTGAGCACCATCTGGATCAGCTGCTCGCGGTCGCCGCGGAAGTCGGGCAGCGAGGTGTCGTAGTCGCGCTGGATGACCAGGCCGCGCGGATGCTCGATGAGCACCAGCGCACGCACGCGCTCGCAGATCTCGTGGATGTTGACGTCACCCACGACATGGGCCTTGCGGTGCGGCGCCAGCAGCCGGTCCACCAGGCTTTGCAGCCGGTCCACCTCGTGCACGATGACCTGGGTGTATTCGGTGAGCTCGGGGCTGCCTTCCTGCAGCTCCAGCGCCAGCAGTTGCGCCGCGCCACGGATGCCGCCCAGCGGGTTCTTGATCTCGTGAGCGAGGTTGCGCGTCAGCTCCTTGGTGGCCTGCACCTGGTCGTGGTTGCGCTCGTCGCGGTCCTGGCGGGCCAGCTGGGCAATCTCGATGAGCTCGACGAGCACACGTGGCGCGCCGTCCACGCCCGCGTCCATCTGCGACACGATGACATGCACGGGCAGGCCGTCCTCGTGGGCCCAGGCGCCACGGCGCAGCACGGCGTCGAAGCGGCTGCTGGAATACTGGTTGGCGGCCACGCCGCTCAGCGTGTCGATGAGGCGCTGGGCGTCGTCGAACCACTCGGGCAGCAGCGCCTTCTGCACGGCGCGGCGCGACAGCCGCATGATGTTCTCGAAGGCCGTGTTGGCGAACAGGCATTCGCCGTCGGCGCCGACGACGATGACCATCGTCGCCAGCAGGTCCAGGCCGACGTACTCGGGCGGCAGTGATTGGGTATCAGTCATGGCGCAGGGAGTCTCCCGAGGCGCCAGGCGCCCTAGGAGGGGAGTTTGCCGATTTCGCGCTTGAGCGCTTGCACGTCGGCCTCGTAGCGGGCGACGTTGTCCTTGAGCTCGTTCTGGCGATCGAGGAACTTCTGGTAGTT
This sequence comes from Pelomonas nitida, assembly GCF_043555975.1. NCBI lineage: Bacteria > Pseudomonadati > Pseudomonadota > Betaproteobacteria > Burkholderiales > Sphaerotilaceae > Roseateles > Pelomonas nitida. The sequence goes on from NZ_JBIGIA010000012.1 coordinate 187,573, forward strand.
GCGCTCGTCGCCGCGGCGCTCGCCCTGGGCGCTCGTGAGCTCCTTCTGGGCGTTGGCGAGGCGCTCCTCGGCCTGGCGCAGCTCGGTCTGCAGCACGCGGCGGCGCTCGTCGTCGCGCACGCGCTGCTGCCCGGCGTCGACGCGGCTCTCGGCGCCACGCGGGGTGTCGGGCGCCGCAGCGGCAGCAGCAGCGCGTGGCTTGGTGGTCTGCACGACCGTGATGGGCGTGCCCTCGATGGTGCGGCAGCCCTTGTCACTGGCTTCCTTGGCGGAAAGCGCGTCGGTGTAGAGCACCGGCGGACCGGGGCAGCGATACACCGCGCCCTGGGCTTGCGCACCCAGGCTGGCAACAACGAGCAAGGGGGCCAGCAGTCGGTTCAGCATGGCTGCATTGTGGATCAGACGCGGGCATGAAAAAGGGGCCGCACCGGCGGCCCCTCTCAGCTGGGGATGGCCAGGCAGCGGAAAAGCTGCCCATCGCCATCACAGCGCGTAGTACATGTCGAACTCGACCGGGTGCGTCGCCATGCGGAAGCGGGTCACTTCCTGCATCTTCAGGTCGATGTAGGCGTCGATGTAGCTGTCGGTGAACACACCACCCTTGGTCAGGAACGCGCGGTCCTTGTCCAGGTAGTCCAGGGCCTGGTCGAGGCTGTGGCAGACGGTCGGGATCTTCGCGTCTTCTTCCGGCGGCAGGTGGTACAGGTCCTTCGTGGCGGCTTCGCCCGGATGGATCTTGTTTTCCACGCCGTCCAGGCCGGCCATCAGCAGCGCCGAGAAGGCCAGGTAGGGGTTGGCGGACGGGTCCGGGAAACGCGCCTCGATGCGGCGGCCCTTCGGGTTGGCCACATACGGGATGCGGATCGACGCCGAGCGGTTCTTGGCCGAGTAGGCCAGCTTGACCGGGGCTTCGAAGCCGGGCACCAGGCGCTTGTAGCTGTTGGTGCCGGGGTTGGTGATGGCGTTCAGGGCACGGGCGTGCTTGATGATGCCGCCGATGTAGTACAGCGCGAATTCGCTCAGGCCGGCGTAGCCGTCACCGGCGAACAGGTTCTTGCCGTCCTTCCAGACGGACTGGTGAACGTGCATGCCGGAGCCGTTGTCGCCCACCAGGGGCTTGGGCATGAAGGTCGCGGTCTTGCCATAGGCGTGGGCGACGTTCTGGATGATGTACTTCTGCAGTTGCAGCCAGTCGGCGCGCTGCACCAGCGAGCTGAACTTCGTGCCGATTTCCATCTGGCCGGCGTTCGCCACTTCGTGGTGGTGAACTTCGACGGGGATGCCCATCTGTTCGAGGATCAGGCACATCTCCGAGCGCATGTCCTGGCCGCTGTCGACCGGGGGCACGGGGAAGTAGCCGCCCTTGACGGTGGGGCGGTAGCCGGAGTTGCCGTGCTCGTATTCCTTGGACGAGTTCCAGGCGCCTTCTTCCGATTCGATCTTGAAGAACGAGCCGGACATCTCGTTGCCCCAGCGCACGCTGTCGAACACGAAGAATTCGGGTTCCGGGCCGAAGTAGGCGGTGTCACCCAGGCCGGACGACTTGAGATAAGCCTCGGCGCGCTTGGCCAGCGAGCGGGGGTCGCGCTCATAGGCCTTGCCGTCGGTCGGGTCGATGACGTCGCACGACAGGATCAGCGTCGGCTCTTCGAAGAAGGGGTCGATGTTGGCCGTGTTCGGGTCCGGCATCAGCAGCATGTCGGAGGCCTCGATGCCCTTCCAGCCGGCGATCGAGGAACCGTCAAAGGCGTGACCCGACGTGAACTTGTCTTCGTCAAAGGCAGACACCGGCACGGACACGTGCTGTTCCTTGCCACGGGTATCAGTGAAGCGGAAGTCGACGAACTTGACTTCGTTCTCCTTCACCAGGTTCATCACATCGGCGACGGTCTTGGCCATCAATTGCTCCTACGGGATCGAGGGGGGTGGGTTGCCGCTGCCTGCGCACGCGCGCCCGCAGCCACGGGGGAAAGCAAAGCAGTTTGCATGCCAACATGCACCGACATGGGTTGCAGCTTGACAGCTCAAATCATTATCGTTGCCGGGTGCTCAGAGGAGACAAGTCACCGCACCAATTCGGCGCTGATGACCGCACCAAATTGGATGACGCCCAGCTTGAGTGCATCGTAGGCCTCAGCGAGTCGCTCGTCGTCACCTTTGACGCCCAGCTCGATGCAGCGACCCCATTGCGGATGGTCGACGCTCGGCAGGCTGAACACCTTGATGCCGGCGAAAGCGGCCTCGATGCGCTCCATCAGCGGCGTGAGGCTGGCCTCCATGGCGCCCTGCACGATGAGCGAGCGCTCCAGCACGCCCTGCTGGCGGTGCAGCTGCGGGTAACGGTCCAGCACCCAGGCCATCATCGGGTGCGCCATCACCGGAAAGCCCGGCACGAAGTGCACGTTGTCGACGAAGAAGCCCGGGATCTTGTTGTATGGGTTGGGGATGATCCCCGCGCCCTGCGGAAACACGCCCATCTCGAAGCGGCGCAGGCTGTCGGGCTCCTCCGGCGTGACCACCTTGCCCTGCTCGGCGGCCATCTGCTGGATGCGCTGCCAGATCAGCTCGCGCGCTTCGGGGTGCAATTCGAGCGGCCGGTCCAGCGCCGCGGCGGCGGACTGGCGGGTGTGGTCGTCGGGCGTGGCGCCGATGCCGCCGCAGCTGACGACGAGGTCACCGCTGGCGAAGGCGTCGCGCAGCCGCGCCGTCAGCAGCGCACGGTCGTCGCCCAGGTATTGTGCCCAACTCAGCTGCATGCCGCGCTCGGCCAGCAGCTCGATGAATTTGGCGAGGTGAGAGTCCCGGCGCTTGCCCGACAGGATCTCGTCGCCAATGATCAACAGCCCGATGTTCACAGCTCACCTCCTACACGCTTCGTACGCCACTTCAAGCGGCCACGGCCAGCGGCCCGGCGGCGCCGATTGCGCGCCAGTCGCTCGGCCACTCAAGACGCCCCATCACGGGCCAAAAGTACCTCGGACTCGATGACCGGCTCACCTGCGCGCAGCGCCTGCAGCGCGGCCAGCGCGTAATGCGTGAACCAGGCGGTGGAGAACGCGAACACCAGCGTGTAGAGCCACACCGCCACCAGCACCAGGAAGGGCGCAAAGATGAAGCCCGTCACGCCGGCAATGGCCCAGATCAACGACGGCACCGCGCCCAGGTAGCCGCAGATGACGCCCATGGTCATCATCGGGATGCGGTGGGCCTTGAGCAGCGCGCGGCGCTCGTCGGCAGAGGCGTGCTCGGCCAGCACATCGAAGCCGAACACACGGTAGGTCAGCCAGCCCCAGATCAGCGGCGGCAACACCATGACCAGCGGCGGGATCAGCCACAGCGGCATGGACAGCACGATCAGCACCAGCGCCAGCAAGGTGGCGCCCAGCGAGGCCATGACGCTCTGCGCCAGCGTGCCGCCGCGCTTCTTCTCCAGCAGCGGAAAGCGCCGCTGCGCCACCAGCCGCACGATGGCCGGCGTCATGCACAGCGCGACCAGCAGCAGGCTCAGCAGCAGCACGACGGGCAGCACGCCGGCCAGCACGACGATGGCGGTCAGGGCACTGCGGAACGACTGCAGGCCGAAGGAGTCCAGCCAGTGCAGCAGGCTCTCGACGAGCCGCCAGCTCTCCAGCGTGGCACGCACGACGGCGTTGGCGTCTTCCCAGAAGAAGTACATGGCGCCGAACACCAGCACGCCGGCCACGACGAAGGGCAGCAGCGACAGCCCGATGACGCGGGGATGGACGCAGTAGGCGACGGCGCGCCAGAAGGAATCGACGAGATCTTGCATTCGCTGCATCTGCTGCACCAACTGCCCTAGGCAGCCTTTCTGAAAGAAGCGGCCAGGCGCGCGAGCCCCAGCCATTGCTGACGCCAGAAACCCGCGCCGTAGTCGCGCCCGCCCTCTTCGGGGAGCTGGTCTCGCACGCCGGTGGCCTCCAGCTGGCCGTCGAACTTGGCAGTGCCGAACAGCATGTCCCACCAAGGCAGCAGCACGCCGAAGTTGTGGCCGCCCAGCGTGCCGCGGCCGGCCGATTCGTGGCCGATGCCGATGCTGTGATGCAGCCGGTGAAAGCGCGGGCTGACCAGCAGCCGCCCACCCCAGCGGCCGAAGCCGATGCGCGTGTTGGCATGCTGCAGGCTCTCCAGCAACTGCGTGATGACGGTGATGGCGACGAACTGCCCCGGCTCCACACCGATCAGCCGCGCCAGCAGCGCAAACGCCGTGGCCGTGACCACGTCGTCGAGCAGGTGGTTGCGGTTGTCGCTCCACATCGTCATCTGGCGCTGGCTGTGGTGCAGGCTGTGCAGCGCCCACCAGGCGTTGAGGCTGTGCTGCCAGCGGTGCAGCCAGTAGCCGACGAAGTCGAACACGACGAGATAGGCCGCCAGGCTCACCCACGCGATGTCGGTCACGCCGGGCCACAGGCCATCCAGCTGCCAGGTGGGCAGGCCCGCCAGGCGCAGCTGGCCGGCGATGGCGTCCCAGGCCGGCTCGATGGTGAAGAACATCACCAGCCGCACCAGGCCCAGGCGGTGGATCAGCGTGTAGAGCACGTCGACGCGCACGGCCGCGCGGTCCGTCACCGGCTCGACCGGCCAGCGCTTCTCCAGCAACCGGATGCCCAGCAGCAGCACCAGCACCTGCAGCAACCCCAGCAACAGCCAGCCGGTCGCATCGAACGCGTCTTCCAGCAGATTGCCAAAGCCCAGGCCGAACACGACGGGCTGGATGACGTTCTCGAACAGCAGCTGCTGCAGGAGGTCGAAGGTGTTGGAAATCCAGTCGATCACGGTTTCAAACCTGGATCTGGCAGTTGGGCGCGCCCGAGGGGCTGGGGAGGCGGGCTGCTGGCAAGGCGCGACGACGACGCGGGTTCTCGCCCGCGAGGAGGAGCCACGCGGCCAGCCGGTCGCAGCGCCAGACCCGCAGGCGTGCAGCGTTGCTCATCGACAGGGCAGACATGGCGCAATGCTGAACGTACGGGCGCATCGACACTTTCACGGGCTGGCAAGCGCTCCACTGCCGGATCTGGGTTTGAACAGGGGCGCGTAGCGCGGATGATCGCGCAGCGGCGCGAAGCACATGCCGCGCTCCTCGAGCCCGGTCATCAACGGCTCCAGCACGGCAGGCGCCCAGGGGTCTTGCCGCTCCCAGATGCCGAGGTGGGCGATGAGGATGTCGCCCGGCCGGATGTCGCGCAGTGCGCGCTCCAGCAGCACCGCGTTCGGGCTGGACTGGCTGGGCAGCTCGTCGCCCAGGAAGCCAGCACGGCTCCAGCCCACATGCGTGTAGCCACAGGCCCGCGCTGCATTCAGCAGCGCCGTGGACGTGCGGCCAGCCGGCGCGCGGAAGATGGGCGCCATAGTCTTGCCCGTCATGGCCTGAAAGCGCGTCGCCACCTTCTTCAGGCTCTCGCAGTACTGCTCGGCCGTCAGCTCACGCACGACGGGCGGGTTGATGCCGGCCTGCGTGCGCACCTTGAAGCGCGTGACCTTGCCCTCTGCGTCGGGCAGGTCTTCCAGGAACACGTCGTGGTCCCAGGTGTGCGAGCCGAAGTCATGGCCCTCGGCGACACGCTCGCGCCACCACGGCGCCCAGGTGTCGTCCAGCGTCGTGCCGCCGGTCTTGGTCGGCTCGCTGGCCAGGAAGAACGTCGCCTTGGCGTTGTGCTTCCTGAGCGTTTCGGCGATCAGCGGCGCCACGCCCATGTGGCCGGTGTCGAACGTGAGGTAGACCGGCTTGTCGCAAGCTGGCTGCGCGGTAGCCGCGGTGGCCACCAGCGCCAAGAGAAGGGCTTTCATGGTTTTCGAATGTGGGTCGAGCGCCGGGCCGCTCCCAAGCCGGCCCGCAGGCGATGTGCTTGCGGCTCAATGCCGCAAGCATCGCCGTCCCCTCGGGGGACAGGCCAAGGTACTCCTTGGACGAGGGGCGACATTTCTATAGGCGAGGCTTGTGGTCCAAGGTCCAGATGCCGTGCGGCGACTTGCCCACCTTGACCTGGCGCACGACCTTGCGCGTCGTCGTGTCGATCTCCGTCAGCTTGCCCGCCCAGCGCGACGTGACGAGCAGCGTCTTGCCATCGGTCAGCACTTCCATGTCGTCAGGGCCCGACGGCCCGGGGAACTGGTCGACCACCGTCAGCGTGGACGTGTCGATCTTGCTGATCGTGTTGCCGGCACGGTTGGACACCAGCACGTGGCGCTTGTCGCCCCAGGCGCGGAACGAGTGCGCGCCGTTGCCCGTGGGGATGCGCCGCACGAGCTTGGGCGCCGCGCCGCTGACGTCCCAGGCCTCGACGAACTTGTCACCCGTCAGGCCCACGAGGATGAAGCGGTCGTCCGGCGTGAGGTAAATGTCCGCCGGCATCTTGCCGACCGTGACCTTCCACTTCACGGCCTGCGTCGCCAGGTCGATGGCCAGCAGCTCGTCGCTGTCCTGCAGGCTGACGTAGAGCGTCGTGCTGCGGGTGTCGATGTTCAGGTGGCTGGGCGTCTTGGGCGCCGGGATGCGCTTGACGAGCTGCAGCGGCTCGGCCGCCGTGCTGCCCTGCCAGCGGTAGAGGTCCACGCGGTCCAGCCGGTTCGACGCGGTGACGAACCACTTCATGTCCGGCGAGAAGCGCAGGTGGTAGGGGTCGGAGATGCCACGCACCACGCGCTGGACCTCGGCCGTGCGCGGGTCCAGGAAGGTCAGCGAATCGCCCAGCGCGTTGGCGACGATCAGCGACTTCTCGTCCGGCGACAGATAGAGGTGGTGCGGCTCCTTGCCCGTCGGGATGCGCTTGACGACGGTGAAGCTGGCCGGGTCGACGACGGCGATGTCCGCGTCCAGCGAGTTCAGCACGAAGATCGGCGGACGCGCCGACTGGGCCTGGGCTCCGAAAGCCATCACCAACCCCAAGGCCATCGCCCAACTGCGCAACATCCGGATCTCCAGCAACAAAGAAAAGGGCGGCACATCGCCGCCCTGCACACGTCCAGTTTACCCGGGGGGTCTGTCCGGTCCCTGACCCAGGTCAACCAGGCCGAAGCCCCTCACTCCCGAGTTCGACACCAAACAGCCGTTTCGAGCGTTTTCCGCCAGCGGGTCCATTTGGAATCAACAACTTAGGCGCGCATTGGTCGATTTTCTGTAGTGGCACGTTTGCTTATTTGGTGTGTTGGCAC